>NZ_CP065801.1 GCF_023206215.1 Butyrivibrio fibrisolvens | reverse complement strand
AGCAGGTAACCTTTGAAGGTTGCCTGCTTTTTAATGACTTGTTTAATGATCAGTGTTTTTATCAAACCAGCTGTCAAAGCCTGTCTCCAGAGCCATGTACTTATTTAGAGCTTCGGGGCTTTTGTCGGTATCAAAGGTTTCGTCAGGCTTTAATCTACATAGAAGCATGCCTCACGGTTTATTATTGTTGATGCTGTATTTGAAGCTTGAAGCCCATGCGCCAAATGTAAGCTCATTCCAGACTTGTCGGCGCCATTGGACGCGATCATAAGATCACCATGGCCGGTAGAGAAGCTTAGTTTGCACCAGTTTAGATCTCTGCCCACAGTTTCTTTGCAATAATCTTGACAAGCTTGAAAGTCTTACCTACCTAAGTTCCTGCATATTGGGATATAGAGACTCTTTGCGGGTCAACTTTTGATACTTTTGACACATATACAGAACATACGCACCAATGTACAGATCAGCTTTTGGGAGCTTGGGCTTGGCTTTCCCATGCTCTGAAGCTGATTTTCCGCATCCTGGAGACTTGTTCTGAATGCAAAACCACATATCTGCATTTATTGGATCACTTACTGTCTGCTGGAAATACTGCGTGAGCTATCATTTCTTCAAGATTTTTTTTGATCTGGTCTGTTGTCATAGTGTCCCCTTTAAAAAAGCGATTAAAAGTATGGCAATGATCTATATACTATCCGTAAGCGGAAAAACTTTAGTAAATGATTTTTTTTTGCATTTGATAAGGCGCTTTCTATAAATATCGGCAGGATAATAGATAATATAAAGAATACATATATCATATTTTAGTAATCTACGGCTACTAAAAAGGTATGCCTAATAGTAGGTCATACCTTTTTTACAGGTTGGATTAAGATATCAGTTTTGATATCAAATGATACATCGACTTCGTCACTGGGGGCGTCAAAGCACTTTATACTCATGCTTGACATCGAATTTCTTTTTCAAGAGCATTCATCATAATATTCATGGCAAGATTTGCCTTTTTTCAAGATCATTGTGGATGATCCTAAGTCCTTCCATACCAGGCATGTTGCCATACGTACCGGAGATGACCACTACGTTTTCGTCATTTGTAAAGCGGAGATGATCATCCCAAGATAATCCTCCATACAAGGAGCTTTTTGCTTTTTTAGTGAAGAGAGATCTTTTTGTTAATTTATCAAAAACAGAACTCTGTCTTTGCCAAAAACAGACGAGATATATGTGCTGTATCCTTCATTGAAAACAGCTGTCTGTAAGAAGGTAGTAGTCTTCTTTGAACATTTCTGCGGCTTTATCTGCAATCTGCTCAAAATCAGTATGTATCTGGTAGAAAAGAAAATCATTGATCATCATGTCAAGGCACATAATAGGGATAAAATAACTGCCTGACATGATCTTAAAATCTCTTTCGTGAAGATCTATTGCAATGATCCCGTCAAGCCCTTGAACAGGTTCGTATCTGTCGATATCAGGTTCTAGCGGAAGCAGCACACAGTTAAACTTCATGCGTTCAAAGCGTTCTGCAAGAAGATTTATAAGCTGCATGATTCGGGCATTTCGCGAAGGGGTTCCTGCCATTACAGGATGTAAAAGAATTCCGGAAGTACAGGGATGTACTTCTATCCCAGTCAAGATGCTGTAGATGATACCAATTGTATAGCTGCTTTTTTAGTGTCATTATTTTTATATTTTTCCGGAATCTGGGTAGTTTAGATATTAGCCACCTGAAGGACTTTTTTTTCTGGTGGCGTCACTTATCTTGGTTCCCTTTATCATTTAAAACATATGAAACAGTAGCCACGGATACACCTGCTTTTTTTGCTATGTCTTTACAGTGGCTTTTTTCTCTTTGGCCATTTTTAACCTCATGTCGCGAGTGAAACGAGGATCAATGGTTCAAATTGGTGGAGTCATGACACACTTGGGTTTGAAAGTGAAACACTTTCAAACTTAACCTCACGTCGCGAGTGAAACGAGTGGTTCAAATTGATGGAGCTCGCGTCATCAATTTGGGTTTAAAAGTGGAATACTTTCAAACTGGTGCTCTTCCTTTAGATTAGTTAAGTTAACAAGTTAACCCAATAATACCAAAAAATATGCCATATTGACAAGTTTGGGCAAAAGTGATATTTATAATTTAACAGCTAAGTTAACAAGGTTAACAAAAACGCGCTGATCAATTTAAGCACTGATCAATTTAAACACCGATCAACTTAAGCACCGATCAATTTAAGCACCGATCAATTTAAGCAACGATCAACTTAAACAACGATCAATCTTAAGCACCGATCGATTTAAGAAACGATCAACTTAAACATCGATCAACTTAAGTCACGATCGGCGCAAAAATCACATGATACAAACAAGGGAGGTAAATATGAAAAGAATAACGTATTATCTAAAGTCGCAGCTCTTTTAACAGGAGTAGTTCTGCATACAGCAGGATTGCTGACAGGATGCGGAGATACTTCCAGTCAGGCCGGTAGCGCTGCAAGTACTGCAGAGACGATAACAGTAACATTTATGAATCAGGACGAGACTATCGGAACAGCAACAGCTAACGTCGGAGAAGTTCTTGATAAGTCTTCATATGAAGCATTTGAGACAGCAGAGTCAGGTGAATTTAACGGATGGTATGAGACACCTTCATATCTTGAATCCAGCAAGAAGGATCTTAAAAACAGATTCTTTTACCAAGGATACAACTCTTTATGGAGATTTCAGAGCTGCAGAAGTATCTGAAGATACACGTCACTGGTACATTGCAGGAACTTCCAAGACAGGATCACTTGCACTTAACAACTGGGCTGCAGACCTTAGTGATGAAGACAAGGCCCAGTTTGAGCTTGTTCCTACAGGTAATGCAGTTAATGAATTCTCACTTACAATAGATCTTTATGAAGGCGATCAGTTCCAGATCATTCCTGACTGGTCATGGATGGTCAAAAAGGCTACGGCAAGTTCACACAGATTGATGATACTCAGATGGAGAATGCAGGCGGCCTTGCAGACTCAGTTGACAAAGCTAATGTACAGGTTAAAGAAGACGGCAACTACACCATCACTCTTACAACCAATCCTGACAATCAGGCTCAGGACACGCTTACTATTGTAAGAAATTCTGACCCGGTAGGGGCAAACTGATCAGAATCCAACTTTGAAAATGTTTCATTTTCAAACCCAAATTGATATTGCGAGCCCATCATTTTGAACTATTAGTGGCTTACTTTGCGCGCAACATGAGGTTAGGTATGAATCAATTAGCATTACAGCACATTACAGATTCTGCATATTGTTTTCCTGTATCAGACAATGAAATTGTTATAAGGCTCAGAACAGCAGCTGATGATATCAAGGATGCTTATATAATATACGAGAGCAAGTACAAGATTGCAGAAAGCCGATACAAAAAGCCAATGACCAAAATAGGTACCGGCAGGATATATGATTACTATTCTATTCGCTTAAAGCTTGATGATACAAGGCTTGCGTATGTTTTTTATCTAAATGACGGAGAGAATTATTACTACTTTTCAGAAGACGGCGCTTCACTTGATTATGATTTTAGTAAGGGATATTACAATTTTTTCCAGTATCCGTATATAAACGAAGCTGACATCCATCATAAGGTTGAATGGCTATGTAATAGCTGCTTCTATCAGATATTCATAGACAGATTCTGTATAGGAGATGATAACAAAGATAAGAGCTATATCAACCTTAAGTGGGGAGATAAGCCAACTCCAAAGAGTTTTGCAGGAGGAGATATTAAAGGATCATTTCAAAACTTGACTATATCAAAAGTATAGGCTGCGATGCCCTTTATCTTACGCCCATATTCAGATCGCCTTCCAATCACAAATACGACATAGTTGATTACTATGATATAGATGAGCACTTTGGTAGCAAGGAAGATTTTAAGGACCTTGTGGAACAGCTTCATAAGCGTAACATGCGAATAGTTCTGGATGCGGTTTTTAATCATGTAAGTGAAAAAACGAGTTGTTTCAGGATGTCATCAAGAAAGGCAAAGACTCTGAATATTTTGATTACTTTGTGATCCGCGGTGACAGACCCTGTAAGAATCCTCTAAATTATGAAGTCTTTGCTGGTTGCGATTATATGCCCAAATGGAATACCTCCAACCCGGCAGTGCAGGACTATCTTATCGCAATAGCCCTATACTACATACAGGAGTACGATATTGACGGTTGAGGCTTGACGTATCTGATGAGATCAGCCACGATTTTTGAGGAAATCGAAAAGCGATTAAATCTGTCAAAAAAGATGCAGCCATAATCGGGGAGAACTGGCACGACGCATCGGTTTACCTTAGAGGCGATCAGTATGACAGCATCATGAATTACGCTTTTACTAAGGCATGCCTTGACTATTTCGCATATAATAAACTGGATGCCACGAAGACGGCACAAAAGCTTAATGACATACTTATGCGAAATACCGATACAGTTAATGATATGATGCTGAACCTTTGGACAGTCACGATACCGACAGATTTTTAAATGAGGTCAAGGGAGATAAGGACAAACTCTATGCTGCACTCTGCCTTTTATATCTTTTCCTCGGTGCTCCATCCATATTCTACGGTACGGGAGTGCTATACCATGGGAGGATATGATCCGGATTGCCGCAGATGTATGGACTGGGAGACAGCTCTTAATAAGGACAATAAGGCAGTATTATTGCTTAGTAAGTTATCCCTAATTAGAAAAAAATGTGAATTCTCTTTGAAGGTACATTGGTAAATGCTTCACAAGATGGAAGGGTACTGATTTTGAAAAGACATGGCCAAAGAGCAGATGCCGAGCTTTATATAAATCAGACAGATGAGGTAGGTACTTATAACGAATTACAGATAGCCCCCGGAGTTTCAGGCTATTTGCAGATGGAGGAGAAATATTATGAAATATCAGAAAGTTACTGCTACTGTATTGACAACAGTTATGACCCTTGGAACCTGCGCCTGTGGCAAAAGTCAAGAGACACAGACAGGGACAGGTGAAGGCGGAGAGACTATCACTCTCAGAATCCTCGAAAATGATACGGCCAAATCAGAAGGCTATCTTGATGAACTTTTAAATGCCTTTAATGAAGCCTATAAAGACAAGGGCATTCAGGCAGTTGATGCCAATATGGAAGAATACAGTAATCTTGCAGAAAACGGCCCTTATGGCTATGGCCCTGATGTTTTGTACCAGGCCAACGATAAGCTTATGGCCTATGCAGAAGACAAACATCTCATGGCGATAAACAAAGAGGATTTTGAATGCGCAGACCAGATACCGCAGGAAGCCTGGGATGCATTTTCCGTAACTGTTGACGGTCAGAAGTACACCTGCGGAGTACCGGTTAATGTTCAGGAGCCGATGCTCTTTTACAGGAAAGATCTTCTGCCGGAAGATTGGGAGAGTACATGGGATAGTGATGGAAGCGGTACTCCTGATTTCTTCGAAAACTGGAGCTCCTTATATTCATATTCCAAAGAGCTTTATGAGTCATCTAATGGCGAGAAATTCGGTCTTGTTGCGCCTTGCAATGACCTTTATATGATGGCTGAGTTCATATTCTCATATGGCGGATATGTATTTGGTCAAAACGAAGATGGAAGCTTTAACTCAGAAGATATCGGCTTTGCAGCCGGGGATACAGCCAATGGTATAGCGGCTATGAGACAGTTTGCCGGGATCATGAGCGAAGAGTGCCTTGACGATTCCATCAAGCAGAGCAGATATTCTAAGGTTGCTGATGGATCATATTTTTGCTCAATCTCAACCCCCTGACACTTACGTCCTTTTCTATGACAGGTTACAAGAAGTATATACAGGCGAAGGCTTGAGCGAAGAAGAGGCTGACAAGAAGGCCACCGAGAACCTTGGTATGGTCGAGCTCCCCGGCAAGATGCCATCTGACGGTGATCTTGAATCCGGTACAGCAGATACAGACACGATCGTAATGGGCGGCGTGAATGGATATGGCATCAGTGCTTATACAGAGCATCGCGATGCCTGCATAGAATTCGTTAACTTCGCTACTAGCTATGAGATGATCACAAAGAGAGCACAGATCCTTGGAATAGCTCCTACAAGGGGAGACGTAGCAGATGAAATAGGCGGTGTGACAGGTATGATATTTGAGAGCCTAAATGAAGGACATATATATCTCATGCCTTCTGTCAAAGCAGTCGATCAGATCTGGGACCCGATGCAGACTCTTCTGAGCGATGTTGCCAAGGATGCTTTCAGACAGTCCAAAGGAGAAACTGTCAAATACGAAGATACATCGGCAATACAGGATGCCCTTGACAAAGCTGACCAAAGCATCTATGACGCAATCTATACTCTTGCTAATTAAGAGGTGCCGGCATGAAACACAGTAATCTAAAAACCAAATGCTCTTATGTAGTGATGGGACTTGGCCAGTTTCTATATGGTCAGAGGATCAAAGGAATACTGTATATGGGCATTCTGGCAATATATCTTATATATCTTTTTACTCAGGGAATCTCTGACATGACAGGACTCTTCACCCTCGGAACCATCGAGGGTGATCCTTGGCTTGGGACCAAGGGCGATGATTCAATTATTATGATGTTGAAGGGCATCCTTTCATTCATGATACTTGAGCAGTTATCATTTTTTATCTTTGCAATATCAGAGATATAAAAAATATTCAAAAGCTAGCAGAAAGCGGCAGGAGAGCGCCTGGTTTTCTTAAGTCGGTGGAATCGTTTGTGGACAAAAAATTCTATGTTGTAGCTCTTTTGCTCCTGTAGTCGGTGTGCTTATATTCAATGTTCTTCCAATTGTCTTTATGATCCTCATAGCCTTTACCAACTACGGCGGCAATATTGTACCGCCAAAGCTTATCGACTGGGTAGGATTTGATAATTTCAAGCAGATTTTCGCTATGTCCGGCATCAAAGAGACATTTTTTAGGATTCTTAGCTGGAATATAGTCTGGGCAGTCTGTGCTACAGTCATCAATTATTTTTGCGGTTTGTTTCTTGCGCTGCTTCTTAATAAGAGATGTGTCAAAGGAAAGACCTTCTGGCGGGCATTTCCAATTATCGCTTATGCAGTTCCCGGATTTATAACCCTTCTTGGTTTTAAATTCATGTTCTCTTATGGCGGCCCTATCAACTATTATATTAAGGCTCTTGGCGGGAGCAGCATTGGCTTTCTTGATATCGATGCCGGCAATAAGGCAAGGCTTATAGGCCTTCTTGTAAATGCATGGATATCTGTACCCACATCGATGCTGCTTGCAACAGGAATCCTTTCTAATATGAACAATGAACTGTATGAAGCAGCAAGCCTTGACGGAGCAGGAAGATGGAAACAGTTCACAAAACTGACACTTCCATTTGTTGTCTTCTCAACAACTCCTACGCTTATAACAGGATTTGTAGGCAACTTTAATAACTTCGGTGTGTTCTATTTCCTTAGAGGTGGCCTTTATCTTGACGATTATTTCCTTGCCAGCGATACAGATCTTCTTATCAACTGGCTGTATAATCTTTCAATTGATAATAATTACTATGGAATAGGAGCTGCGGTGAGCCTTATCATATTCGTGATCACATCAGTGATATCGCTGTCAACTTATGTTAATTCATCAGCATTTAAGAAGGAGGATACATTCAGATGAGAAAAGAAAGAATATCTGAAGTGGTTATTACATACATCATTCTCATACTCGTTTCCTTCATATTCTTTTTCCCCGTACTTTGGCTTGTAATGGCATCCTTTTCTGCAACAGGGTCAATATACGATTATGATGGATTTTTCCAAAGAGCTTTAGTACAGGAACCTATTATAAGCTTTTTAATGATACTGCAATGTATGATTATCCGGCATGGCTTAGGAATACTCTTTTGTTTCTGCCTGCTCATGCATACTTTCTACAGTGCTTGTGATACTTACTGCTTATACCATGAGCAGATTCAAATTCAAAATGAGAAAGCCTCTTATGAAGACAACTCTGGTACTTAGCATGTTCCCAAGCTTTATGGGGATGACAGCAGTATACCTTATCATGATCAATTTCAATATGATCAATAATCTGTGGAGCCTTATACTGATCTACTCAGCAGGTGCACCTATGGGATATCTGGTCCAAAAAGGATATTTTGATACGATCAGTACATCAATATATGAAGCTGCAACAATAGATGGAGCTTCCAATCCGACTATATTCTTTAAGGTAACGCTGCCTTTGTCCAAACCAATCCTTGTATATACAGCGCTTACTTCTTTTGCATGGCCTTGGAGCGATTTCATACTTCCTAACATGCTCCTTAAGAACAGGGACTTGTGGACTGTAGCTGTAGGACTTACACATCTTGGCGAAACGGAGTTTTCAAGATTTGCGGCAGGTGCCATATTCATCGCAGTACCTATCGTGATCCTGTACTTTGCACTATCAAGATTTTTGGTGGCCGGAGTGTCCGACGGAGCAGTCAAACAGTAAGGTGGTTCCATTTTAATGCCTGTGAGGAATCGGGACTTTAAACTCCAATTACATTTAAAAACAATATTCATAAAAGTGTGATATCATATAGCTAAAGCAAAGGCGCTTACAGATAGTTTGCGCACTTTGCTTTTTTTGTATTTTGAAAAGAAAAAGAAATGAGGAACAAATAATGCAGGACGGTTATTTGAAAGTTGCTACTATTACTCCTATGGTAAGAGTTGCAGATGTGGAGTTTAATACTAAAGAAATATGTAATTGCATAGATGAAGCTCTGGCAAAAAAGGTTAAGCTACTGGTATTCCCGGAGCTTTGCATAACAGGATACAGCTGCCAGGATCTTTTTTTCCAAAATCAGTTATTGCAAAGAGCATTGGAAGGACTTCAAAAAATAGTAAAGCACAGTCAGGGCGCTGACGCTCTTATCTTTGTAGGATTACCGCTTGTTATAGAAGGAAAGCTATACAACGTAGCTGCAGCTATATGTAATGGACAGATCCTTGAATTGTACCAAAGACCTATCTGCCGGGTTATAACGAGTTCTATGAGACAAGACACTTTCACTCAGGAAGAGACTTAAATACCATGATAAGGATAGGCGAGATGGAAGTAAGAGCATGCACAGATATTATATTTGAGTGCAGGCAGATGCCATCTCTTAGGGTCTCATCCGAGCTTTGTGAAGATTTGTGGGTTCCGGAAAGCCCGAGTATAAAGCACTGTAAAGCCGGTGCTACAGTAATAGTCAACCTGTCAGCTTCCAATGAGATAATAGGTAAGGGAAGATATAGAAGGAGCCTTGTAAGTGCTCAGTCTGCAAGGCTTGTATGCGCTTATCTGTATGCATCTGCAGGCCCGGGAGAATCCACTCAGGATGTTGTTTTTTCAGGCCACAATCTGATAGCCGAAAACGGGACTATTTTAGCGGAGTCTGAGCGATTTATAAAGAACATGACCATATCAGATATTGACCTTGAGTATATCGAATCTGAAAGAAGACGGATGACAACATTTGAACCTGATTGCAGCAGTCAATATACCAAGATCGAATTCACGCTAAATATTGAAGAGACCAGGCTATCAAGATATATAGATCCAAACCCATTTGTGCCTTCCATAGAACAGGAACGGGAATACAGATGTAACGAGATCCTTACTATACAGGCGATGGGACTTAGGAAAAGGATAGAGCATATAGGCTGTAAGAAGGTAGTTATCGGTATATCAGGCGGTCTTGATTCTACACTGGCTCTTTTAGTAACAGCAAAGGCTTTTGATTATCTTGATCTTGAACGCATCGGTATAATTGCTGTGACTATGCCTGGTTTTGGAACTACAGACAGAACATATGATAATGCAGTAATGCTCATCAGGCAGATCGGAGCTTCATTTAAAGACGTGAATATCAGTAAGGCGGTAAGACAGCATTTTGATGATATAGGTCAGGATGAAAATGTTCATGATGTTACTTATGAGAACAGCCAGGCAAGAGAAAGAACCCAGATACTTATGGATATTGCCAATAAGGAAAATGGAATAGTGATAGGAACCGGTGATCTATCAGAACTAGCACTTGGATGGGCAACTTATAACGGCGATCACATGTCGATGTATGCGGTGAACTGTTCTATTCCAAAGACTTTGGTGCGCTATCTTGTGAAGTACTATGCTGATACGTCAGATAACTTAGATCTTAAAAAGACGCTATATGATATTTTAGATACACCTGTATCACCTGAATTGTTGCCTCCGGACGGTGATAAGATCATGCAGAAAACTGAGGATCTGGTAGGTCCATATGAGCTTCATGACTTTTTTCCTTTATCATATGCTAAGACTATCCCAAAGTCCTTCCAAGATATACAGGCTTGCAAAACTGGCTTTTGCTGATGTGTACACAGAAGATGTTATCCTTAAATGGGAGAAGACTTTTTATAAGAGATTCTTCTCGCAGCAGTTTAAGCGCAGCTGTCTTCCGGATGGCCCGAAAGTTGGATCTGTTGCAGTATCTCCAAGAGGCGATTTAAGAATGCCGTCTGACGCGTGTGTAAATACATGGCTTGAACAAATTTAGCAATAATACTTATAGTATAAGATAAAAGTCAAAATAATATGTTATTATTATCTATGAAGGCAAAGGCGCTTTTGTTGAGCGTCTTTGCCTGTTTTTTTTGCGGAGGTGGATATGGTAACTTTGAATGATTATCTTTATAGTGGGGATACAGTTCTTAGAATAATACAAAAGTACTCGGAAGCACTAAAAGAATCATCTATCGAAACAGGGAATACGGTAGATCTTTTTCATAGTAACTTTCTTCTGAGAATGGAAGAACTCCTCATACATAATGACTTTCTTACATCACAGTCGCAGCGTATCAGGGAATTGTATAAGTACATGACAGATGAATATCCGTTTCTGGCATTTACTTTTAAGGGAAGGATCAAGTCACTTATTCGTGCAGAAGAAAAGTTTAATGCTTATATTTTGAAAATAGTTTATGAAAAATACAAAGATAGCAAAAGTTACCCAGGTCCATCTGAGATAAAAAACAGTATAGATCATTTCAGGGATCTGATAGCGTATAGAATTGTCGTGTCTATGCCAAGATGTCATGTTGCAGATAAAAATGAAAGAGAAGAAGCAGAGATAAAGTATCTTTATGAGATATCTGATATGCTTCCGGATTTTCTTGAAAGGCGGGGATTTAGCGTTGAGATCTCAACAGGGGAGCAAAGCTTGAATCAGGAAGACTTAGTGAATCAGTAAGACCATACTTTAAGGATTATATTGAAAATCCCGGGCCTATGGATATCAGTCGCTTCATATTACCTTATATGATAATGAATCAAGAAGCTTCGTGGAGGTGCAGTTAAGAACAAAAAAGATGGATGATAATGCAGAGATAGGCCCTGCAAACCATCTTGGATATGAGAAGCGGCAGGAAAAAGAGCGAAGCCGCAGGAATGCAATACCGCTTGGAGAAAATATATATTTTGATGAGGCATATGAAAGAGGGATGCTTTTGCAACAGTTGGATCTGTCAAAGGTAGATGTAAATATGTTCAGCGCAGTGAATAATAGTCTTATCAACGATGGCTGCGGCCTTTATAGAGGGCGGCTTATTCTTCCTTTCGAACACTTGTCTCGTTTTCAAAATGATGTCAAGTATTGATCGTGCCATGGTGGCTCATAGTAAACGACTATTTTTGAAAATGAGAAAAATATTTTTCTACAATTGATCCTGACTGGATGATTTTTTATGTAAAGTGTGATAGAGATGTAAAAGTGGAAGTTAAATTCCACTTTTTATATCACATATATTAAGTGTGACATTTTCACTTAAAATTTTTTTCTCATCGTTTGCAGAAATGCCCGAATCAGTAATAATAGTATTAAAATCTCTGATATTCCCAAATTTTTTCATAACATGTTTTCCAAATTTGGAATGGTCGACTAAAAGGATGTTATTCTCAGAATTCTTCATGATGAGCTGCTTGATAGAGCTGTCCATTTCTGTACTTGTAACTCCATATTTGGTATCTATGAATCCTGTTCCCAAAAATGCTGTATTAAAATGAAATGTTGATAAGTATGTCATGGTATCAATATCCATAGCACCGCCGGTGGTTTCATTATATTTACCTGGAGCAATGTACAGATTCACATATGGATTGTGGGCGCATTCATGCATTACAGATAGAGAACTTGTCACTACTGTATGATGTAATGCCGGAAGAAAACGAGTCATGAGTAGAACTGTTGTACTTTGATCCAGGTAGATCACATCATTTTCTTTTATATGTTCACAAGCACGGCGAGCAATAGCAACCTTGGCAGAGTAGAACTTTTCTTTTCGAATATCGAAATCATATACCGAGGAAGAAGGGTGGCGGAGTGTAGCTCCCCCATAATGCGAGATTAGTATTCCCTGGTCTTCCATGATATGAAGGTCTCTTCTTATAGTCATATCGGACACTCCATATCTGGCAGCTAATTCTTTGACATTTACTGTTAATGTTTCTTTTAATAATTCATAGATCTGGGCTCTTCGTGTTATGCCTGTAAGTTCATTTTTGTTATTCATAGATAACCTCATGTCGTGAGAAAAACGAGTGACTAATGGTTCAAATTTATGAAACTTTCGTTTTCAATTTGGGTTTGAAAATAAAATAAAACATTTTCAAACTTAACCCACATTTCTGATAAATGTTTAATCTAACAATAATATACCATATAAACGCCAAAAATAAACATCAAAAAACATTATACTGTGTTTATTTGCGTGGTATTATCTATATACTTCAATTGATTATTGAAAGGAATATTTTATGAGTAAGAAAAAATACTTGTTTTTTGATATCGACGGAACCCTTGCTGCAGGCGGCTATGAAAATTTCTATATACCGGATTCAGCTAAATTGGCGATAGATAAGCTAAAAAAAGCAGGACACTTTCTATGTATTGCTACTGGAAGAGCACAAGCTCTTGCAATAGATACAATGAAAGACCTTGGCTTTGAAAATATGGTTAGTGATGGTGGCTACGGTGTAACAATCAACAACTCTCTTATTGGTATTAAACCTCTTCCTAAAAAGGAGATAGTGGCACTAATTAGAGAATGCCAGGAAAAGGGATTTCCTTGGGGAATACAGATAGATAATTCTGCTACAAGAACTGTTCCGGATGACCGCTTTCAGAAAGTCGCACATGATATTTACATGAAACAAAGAATTGTAGAAGGGCTTGATCCCGAGGATTATGAGAATATTTATAAGGCATATGTGGCATGCAGTATAGAAGAAGAGAAAACACTTAAATCTTTGAAAAATCTTCCTTGGTATAGATTTCATGAAAATTACTTGTTTGTTGAACCTTCATATAAATCTGTTGGAATAAAAAAGGTAATGGATTATTTTGGTGCAGATTACAAAGATGCAGTAGTATTTGGCGATTCAGGAAATGATATTTCAATGTTTAAAGATGATTGGACCAAAGTAGCAATGGGCAATGCAATACCTGAATTAAAAGAACTGGCTGACTATGTAACAGATGATGTAGATAAAAATGGAATATATAATGCCTGTGAGAAATTAGGCCTCTACACACCTGTTACTTGTTAAAAAATTTTCAGCGTTATCCGAGCGGAGCGTAATGAATATAAAATTAAAAGTACTAAAACTTCCCACTTGGACGGGCCGGCATCCCCAAAGTCTTTGCATGGATGGGAAAGGATAATAAATTGATATTGGTTGTTCCTTAGGCCGGATATCAGTTCATCTTCTGACTTGTTTTCTGAGATTAGCGAAAAGGACAGGAGTTGCCGCTCCTTTCCTTTTCTATGCTGCTTAGTATATTTATCTTCTTCTATGCTGTTTAATATACTCATAGCGGCAAGAAGAGATCATCAAGCGTAAGCACTTCTGATATATGTCCCATATGCGCTGTTCCGGAAGTCCCTTTTGCTGAAATAAGGGTGATTTTTATCGCGTTTTTGTATTTGTCATATCTTTAAATACTGACTTTTTGTTAATAAGTTCTTTCTCATAATCTGCAGACACAACATATGCAGAATCAGTACATTTAACTTCGCATAAATCTCCTTATCAGGATATACTATGTAATATCTTTATATCATGCAAAAGACCAAATATCTACACAAACAAGCAGATAAATGGTCTTGACAGCACATGAAAAGTATTCGAAGACCAAATATCGGCACTTATGAAGCAATGTGGCTGCGAAAAGTTCGAGGGCGGAAGAGGATCAGGAATAGGCTATTATCATGTTGAAACCAAGCGCATCCTTCAATTTGACGGTCCGCACCCAGGTAATGAACTGTACAGGTATCACGTAAAGATGGATTTTATAATAGAAAGGCCTTGATGACAAGGCTTTTCTTTATTTGTTTCAACTATTAAGATATAAGGGTATGAAACCTTTTCTGAGCAAAATAGGGGTCATTTTCTTTCAATGTAACATTTCAAAAATGGCTCAAAGCGAATGCTGGGAAAACATATGGTAATGCCATTGATGCTTATTATGAAATCAAGAGAACGGCAAAGCAGGGGCAGACCGTTATTGGAAAGCAGTTCGAGTATAATACCTATATCAGGGATTTCTTTGCAGATAACAAAGGTGCTTCGCTGGATGATGCTATAAGATGCTGGAAGTATAAGAAGAGCCTCAAAGGTCAAAACAAATATGAGAGATCTGATCTTAAAGTGTTGGAACAGTAAACCGGAATATATTTCAGAATAATCGGCGAAGTATATAGAGGATTGGATCGTTGGAGTAGGTAGATTTTGACAGGCTTGTTTAAATAGAGCCTGCAGTTTTAGCTATATATGATTTGCCGGTTGGAACGGACCTGGAATTTGATTCGGAACGAATGGTCTTTATTGATTCAAATATCGGGAAAGAATATAGATGAAAACAATTACTAATGAACAAGCAAGACAATTTATCCTTTTAAAACAGGGACTGATAGGAACATATCGGTTTATAGGAAAAGATGGAGCATATGAGTATGTGCGTCAGGCAGGCTGCATACAGTATGATCCTGTGGATGTTTGCGGGAAAAATGCAGAGCTGACCTTGCAGTCCAGAGTCAAAGGATTTAAGAAATCTATGTTGCAGGATCTTTTGTATAAAGACCGCAAACTTGTGGACTATGCGGACAAAGAGTTATCCATATGGCCTACGGAAGACTGGCCGTATTTTTCTTCTTACAGGGATCGTAGTAATGAGCTGGGAGATACCTTTGAAGGCCTGGCTGAACTAGAGGAACAGGCTATTTCCTACATAAAAGAGAACGGTCCTGTGTCCAGCGATACTCTGCCTATTGAAGGAGAGATATTCTGGCATTCCTCGATGCACTGGAGTGGTAATTGGCATAAAAAGTCCCAGGCTGCCAGATCTGTACTGGAGCAGTTATATACAGACGGTGAGCTTGTTATACATCACAAAAAGGGCAGCCGAAAGTACTATGATTTGGCTAAAAGTCATATATCTGAGGAAATTCTGAATGCAGATAATCCATGCAAAAATGAAGACGATTTTATCACGTGGCGTGTTCTTCGCAGAATCGGTGCGGTAGGTCTTTTGTGGGATAAAAACAGTACAGCACTTCTTGGAATAAACATAAATGCTGAGAAGCGTAAAGGGATACTTGATAGGCTGACAACTGAGGGGGAAATAGTTCCGGTAATTGTGGAAGGCTTTAAGCCGCTATTTTATTACCGCGTAGAAGATGAAGAGCTGATGAAGCAGGTGCTTCAAGGAGATGCTGATCTTAAGCCCCGAATGTCTTTCATAGCTCCGCTTGATCCGCTAATGTGGGACAAAGCGCTTATAAAGGCTTTGTGGGATTTTCAGTATTCCTGGGAAATATATACTCCGGCTGTGAAAAGGAAATATGGCTATTACACATTGCCTATCCTCTACGGAGATAAGTTCGTAGGGCGTATTGAAGCCATACCGGATCGCAAAGAGGGAATTTTGAGAGTCAAAGGACTATGGTGGGAAGACGGAATCCGTCAGACGAAAAAGCTTAGTGCTGCGTTGGAGCGTACACTAAAGAATTTTGCGAAGTTCAATGATTGTATACTGGGAGAGTAAGGAGAACTTAATAATCTATCTGCATAAAAGGGGACGATATTGGCTGAGAAGAAGTATTTATATACGGAAAGGGCGCACTACATGTGCCCCAATATGCACTTTGGCATCGTGGCGGAGATTGGGGCAGAGTTTGATGCGAACAGGATCATCGAGAGCATTGGTGTTCTAAAATCAGCTCATCCGCTTATGAGAAGTCTGATAGCCGAGGAGCAGGGAAGCGCCAGAATATATTATGAGGAACAATCGCAACTTGAAATCCCGGTAACAATCAAAAAAGCAAACGATGACTGGCAGACTGATTATGAGGCGGTATCTTCTGCCGGGTGGAACGTTCAAAAGAAAGCACTACTTAAGGTCTTTGCTTATCCTTCAGAGAGCGGAACGAGAGTCCTTTTTATAACTCATCATCTTCTTTGTGACGGAAGAGGACTTCTTCAGCTGATGCAGGAGTTTGCAGATCTTTATGTGAACGATGTTAAGCCGCACCCAGTTGATGAGAAGCTTATGGAAAGTTTTGATGACCTTCCGAGCGGCAGCGACCTTGGGTTTATCAGCAAGGTGCTTATAAAGTATGCCAATAAGAAGTGGCGCGGTGAAGGGCATACGGTCAGCTACGAAGAGTATCTTAGGTTTGAACGTGATCATGATTCAAAACAGGATATAAAGCGCGAAATAAAGAAGATTGACGAAGAAGAACTTGATTCTCTCCTTGATCTATGCAGGAAAAATGGGGTATCACTCAATGACTATCTTGTTGCTAAGATGATGATAAATGAGGGTACGGATAAGGTGGTCATAGCTTCTGACATAAGGAATGAAATCAAAAACTATAAGAAAGGTGCTCTTGGAAACTATGCTACTGCCTTCGGAGTGGTGGTTAAGAAGAAAAGATCTGAGATCATGGAACTTGCCAAGGCTGTAGATCATGAAGTCAGGAGCATCATGAGTAAGCCTGATAAGGAAATGCTTGTTCTCTCGTGTTATTTCAATATGGATCCGGAACTTCTTGATGCCATAGCAATATCGACTCTTGGGAGTTTTGAAAGCAAGGCCGGTAGATTTGTCGGTAGCAAGATGTTTGGCTATGAAAAGCGTGACGGTCATTGTATAACAAACCTTGGCAGGGTAGAGAGTAGCGTTATAAGCGAGGCTGTATTCATTCCGCCTGCATCTCCTGCAAACCGGAAGGCGTGGGGCGTTCTGACGATTAACAAGAAGATGAGGATATGCTCGATACATTCAGTGTAAAATTGAAATAGTATTAGTTTTCTCAACTTTTATTATATTCCAGGATAACAGTAGTAAGTTATCTCCGAAGTTATGATATGTGTGCTTGACAAAAATACTCCTATATCGTAGTATAAAACTACGATATAGGAGTATTTAATTATGAAGACAAATGGTGGATTTCTTGTTACAAAAATAAAACAGCTGGGTGATCGTATATTTGAAAGGATACTGGCAGAAAAAAACATTGATGCATTTAACGGAGCTCAGGGAAGGATTCTTTATGTCTTATGGCAGGAAGATGGTGTTCCTATTAAAATTATTTCCGAGAAAAGCGGACTTGCAATTACTTCACTTACGACCATGCTTGAGCGGATGGAAAAAAACGGACTGATAAGCCGCAAAACGGATGAAGCTGATAAGAGAAAAACTCTTCTGTTCCTCACAGATAAAGCCAAAGAACTTAAAGAAGCTTATGACTCCGTATCCAATGAGATGGGGAATATTTATTATCGTGATTTTACGGATAAAGAGATTCTTCAGTTTGAAGAGTATCTTAACCGCATCAGGGTAAACCTTGAGGAATGGAGTGACAAATGAGTATCTGTATTAAAGATCAGATTCAGAACATGAATCTTGTTATAGGGTGCACTGTTGGATGTCCGTACTGCTATGCCAGAAACAATACGAGGCGTTATCACATCATAGATGATTTTGAAAAACCACAGTTTTTTCAAGGAAAGCTTCGTATGATGGAAAAGAAAAAGCCGCAGAATTTTCTGCTGACCGGCATGAGCGATCTCTCGGGCTGGCATGAGGAATGGAGAGAGGAAGTCTTTAAAAAGATAGCAGAGAATCCTCAGCACCAGTTTCTTTTTCTTACCAAACGACCGGATCTTCTGTCTTTTGAAACAGATCTTGATAATGCATGGTTTGGCGTTACAGTTACGAGAAAGTCTGAGTTATGGCGTATTGATGCACTGCGGAGCAATGTAAAGGCAAAAAAATATCATGTTACCTTTGAGCCTTTGTTCGATGATCCGGGTAAGGTTGATCTTACAGGCATTGACTGGATTGTGGTGGGAACCATGACAGGTGCAAAGAGCAGGACTGTTAAAACAGATCCCGGGTGGGCTTATTCATTGACAGAACAGGCTCATGAACTGAACATTCCTGTATTCTGGAAAGAAGATCTTGTTCCGATTATGGGAGAAGAAATGATACAGGAAATGCCGGATGCTTTTAACAAAGTGCTGGAGGAACAGAGGATATGGAACAACCAGAAATCAAAGTAAATCATATAGAAACAAAAAGTGTAATGACAAAATCGAATACTCCTATTGGAGGATATTCGGTGAATCCCTATGTGGGGTGTCCCCATGCCTGTAAATACTGCTACGCATCTTTTATGAAACGCTTTACAGGGCATACGGAGGAATGGGGAACTTTCATGGATGTGAAAGACTGGCCTGAAATAAAGAATCCAAAGAAGTATGCCGGCCAGAAGGTGATCATTGGAACAGTTACGGATGGTTATAATCCGCTAGAGGAAACATATAAAAATACAAGAAGACTTCTGGAAGAACTAAAGGACAGTGGTGCGGACATACTTATCTGCACAAAGTCAGACCTTGTACTAAGAGATCTGAATCTGCTAAAAGAGATCAATGAAAATAGCAGACTTACAGTATCATGGTCAATCAATACTCTCGATGAAGAGTTTAAAGATGATATGGATGCGGCAGTAAGCATAGAAAGAAGGCTTGCTGCAATGAAAGAGGTATATGCGGCAGGCATTCGTACAATTTGCTTCATTTCACCCGTGTTCCCAGGGATTACGGATATAGAAGCAATCATAGACAGGACAAAAGATCAGTGTGACCTTGTATGGCTTGAGAATCTGAATCTTCGCGGAGGTTTTAAGGCAGATATCATGAAATACATTTCCGATAAACATCCGGATCTGGTGCCGCTGTATGACGAAATTTATAACAAAAAGAACCGCAGCTATTTTGAAGCGCTGGAAAAGAAAGCAGAAGAGCTGGCTAAAAAGTATGATTGCAGGTTTGTTGATAATGAAACTCCGTATGAGAGAGTAGAGAAAGGACATCCAACAATCGTAGATTACTTTTACCACGAAGAAGTAAGAGGAACTGCCAATAGTGGAAAGAGAAATGTAATACATAATCCTTGATGGAAGAATAAATTGGAGGAATAAGTTTGAAAGTGTTCCACTTTCAAACTCAAATTGATGACGCGAGCTCCATCAATTTGAACCATTAGTCACTCGTTTCACTCGCGACATGAGGTTAATCATGGAATATATTAGAGTTACCAAGGACAATTTAGAGGAAGAGCACATTTGCTGCGCTATATCCAATAATAAAGATGTTCAGGTTTCATCAAAGAAAGCCTGGCTTGCAGACAGATTTGACGAAGGACTTGTTTTTTTTAAGAGCGCAGAGCGTGGCAAGTGCTTTATTGAGTACATTCCTGCTGAGAGTGCATGGGTCCCTATTGAGGCTGATGGTTATATGTACATAGATTGCCTGTGGGTTTCTGGCTCTTTTAAAGGACATGGCTATTCCACAGAGCTTCTGGATGCCTGTATTGCTGACAGTAAGGAAAAGGGTAGGAAAGGTCTTTGCATTCTTTCTTCAGCCAAGAAAAAGCCATTCCTTGCGGATCCTAAGTTCTTGAAATATAAAGGCTTTGAAGTATGCGATGAAGCTGATAATGGTATTCAGCTTTGGTACCTGCCATTTGATAAGAAGGCTGGCAAGCCAGCTTTTAAGGAATGTGCCAAGCATCCACACATAGATGAAAAAGGCTATGTGCTTTATTACACAAACCAGTGTCCATTCAATGCTAAGTATGTTCCTGTCTTGGAAGAAACCGCCAAGAAGAACAGCATTCCATTCAAAGCAATTAAGATCCAGAGCAGAGATGAAGCTCAGAACGCACCTACTCCTATCACAACATATTCTTTCTTCTGTGATGGCGAGTACGTGACCAACGAGCAGATGAATGATAAGAAATTCCTTAAGCTGATTGGGAAGTAATAATACATAGTTGATGCGTGATTCATGTCAGAAAAAGAGTCGCAGAGAGGTTTTTACGATAGTAATTCGTGAGAACCTCTTTTTTCTTGCGCTTCAATATAGTATCATCAAAGAAATGCAGATGTCATCGTATCTGTATCACCCTCCTACTGGGCTGATATTCCAGGACAGTACAAGGCATTTATCGACAGATGCACGCCTTGGTGCGATACACATGAACCGCATGCTTCAATCAAAGAAGGCAAAAAGGGATACTCAGTTGCTCTTAGAACAGAACAAGGCATGCATGAGTGCGACAGGATTATTCAGAGCATTGAGCATTTCTATGGTCATTTGCATATTGAGTGCGCAGGTCATCTTGGCCTAACATCAATTGAGTATAAAGAGAATGTAGAACCCAGGAAACAAGAAATAATTGAGTTTTGTAAGAAGGTTCTATTACAGTAAAACTTACAAATGAATATCAGGTAGAAAGAGGTATATATGAATTATCAGGATATAAATGCAGAAACCATCGATAGATGGATTGAAGAAGGCTGGGAATGGGGAATACCGCTTAGCCATGAAGAATATGTAAATGCTATAAATGGAAAATGGGACGTTAAGCTTACACCAACTAAATTTGTGCCACACGATTGGTTTGGAAAACTAAAGGGCAAGAAAATACTTGGACTTGCAAGCGGCGGAGGTCAGCAGATGCCTATTTTTTGCAGCGTTGGGTGCTGAATGCACAGTATTGGACTATTCAGAGAAGCAGATAGAAAGTGAAAGAATTGTGGCGCAGCGCGAAGGCTATAACATTCGGATTATCAGAGGCGATATGACTAAGAGATTGCCTTTTGAGGATGGGGAGTTCGATCTGATTTTCCATCCTGTATCTAATTGTTATGTTAAAGAGGTAAAACCAATTTGGAAAGAGTGCTTCAGAGTCTTAAAGGCAGGAGGAATACTACTTTCTGGAGTTGATCACTACATTAACTACATAGTCGATGATGAGGAAAAAGAGATTGTGAACAGCCTTCCTTTTGACCCACTGACCAATGAAGAGCAAAGAAAACAGTTAGAAGAAGTTGATTGCGGAATGCAGTTTTCACATTCTCTTGAAGAACAGATTGGTGGGCAGCTTGAAGCAGGATTTACTCTTCTTGATCTGTATGAAGATACCAACGGAGAAGGGCGTCTTCATGAACTTAGCATACCTACATTTTTAGCTATGCGTGCCATTAAGAAAGTTGGTAGGTAGTCTGGGGCTGTTAGTATAAAGGAAGTTTTAATCGATATTTGTAGGGCTCTTCTATAAGCGAAAAGCTTGATAACTTCAAATTGCCAGAGGACATGATGAGAAAGAAATTATTATTATTTATTATTTATGGTTTTATATTTATATCTTTTTTTTATGGATTTAATCTTCAGGAACCTTCACTTTCGGTAGATTTTGGCGATGGTACTATGAACGCAGTATGTTATACAGAAGCGGGAAGGTTAATAAATAATATAGTTAGCGCTATTTTTGCAATCATAATGATTATTCCGTTGATTATAGATTTATTGAATAAAAAAATAAAATTAACGTATAAGATATGGCCTATATTGGTTAGTTATACCATTGCCTTGGGTATATGTTTTATTATGATTTTCCATTATAATCCTATAGCAGATTTATCACACAAGGCATTTATATTTTTTAATGAAAATGTCGTAAAGATGCAATATTTGGAAATCCTTTGAAACTATGCTTCTTGAATGGTGCAAAAATAGTACCAACGAATTGGAAGGACTGAAGTTTGAAAATGTTCCATTTTCAAACCCAAATTGATGACGCGAGCTCCATCAATTTGAACCATTAGTCACTCGCTTTGCTCGCGACATGAGGTTAAAAAATGGAGACTAAAAAACGGGATTAAATTCTAATCAGATTGGTCAAGCATAGCTGCGATGTGTCCTTTTTATCTGTATCTTCATAGAGGAAACTTTAAGGCACAGGCACGAGATATTGTGTTATGGTCAGCAATCTATGCCTCGGTATATTTTCTGTTTTTGGATAAGCCTTATGGAATACTTCAGATGTTTACTTTCCTCACGATTCCGATTTTGGCAAAATATAACGGAAAGCGTGGTGAGTGGAAGGGCATGAAGTGGCTGTTTTATTTCTACTATCCGGTACACTTGTTTGTTATAGGAATTGTCCGGATTTTGTTGCATGGCAACATATCAACAATCTTCTAAATGCCTTATCAACTTACAGTACCTCTAGGAACTTATCTAAGCGACAGCCCCTCTATTTTTTTATATGTGGAGCATGTGTGATACAATATTAAGCGTTGAACACAGTATTAGTGCGATAAACATAGCTGATATGTATGCAAAATACTTTACACTTAAGGATTATGACACTTCAGATGGCGCAAACAGCAAAGAGTATTATGATGATCTGCAGGAATTCATAACAGGCTGTAACAATATCATTAGGGAAAAATAAGTTACGCATGAGGAGGTTATTGTTTATTTCATTTAATGATGTTGAAGTATAAGTCTTACAGGTCATGAACATATAGAAAAAACTGAAGGATAAGGAAGGCGAAAGATATGCAAAGGAAGACTATACACATAATTGTAACCGCAGTAATAGTGGTATGTTTTATTTTTGCAGCAAAATTGTTCATGCCTGCACAGAAAACAAAAAGCAATATATTCGATGAAATGTACTATGAAAGACAGCATAAAATAGAACCTGTATTTGCTACTTTTAAAGCAGAGGAGACTGTATATGATAAGTTGCCTCAATTTAAATATGAAGATCCTGAAAGAGAATACCGCAATTTACATGAATATGGATTAATCACCTCCGAATACAGAGATGATGAGTTGGATCCAAATCAGGATATAGTCATATATTATTACCAAAAACCAAGGTATATATCATTTGAATTATGTGAAGAATATGATAATGGCAGGTATTACATGTACTTCAGATATGATCTGGCAGATTCCACACTCTCATTCGACAAAATACATCTGTATAAGATTGAAAATGGTAAGGTGTTATACGGTGAAGATGGCAATGATATTGACTACAGTGAAGCAGAGATAATGGACTGGTTTAAAAGCAATGGAATATCCGAAGAAGATCTCAAAAAGAAAAAGCATTGGTTTATCTATGATAAGATACTGAAGGACTGGGTTATTTATAATGATAAGACTACTTATAGTATTGATAATTATGGTGATTATAAGGTGACAGATGATGATCTGATAGATAATCATCTGTCAGAAAAAGCGGATTCTGAAAATCATAAAAGTATTCCGCTTAATGAAGAATACTTTCCTGACGAGTGTTTCAGAAATTATCTGAAAGAAAAATTCGATATGGATAAAAATAACATATTGTCAGGTGATGAGATCGGCCTTGCTGAAAGACTATACATTAATTGTGACCAGGGATGTAGAAATATGGCGAGTCTTGCGGGGATAGAATACCTTACTGAATTAAAGTATCTTGATTGTTGTGGTTCGTCGGTCAAAGACATTGATCTGTCAAAAAATGAGTTGCTTGAAAAACTCTATTGCAACGATACAGCGATAGAAAAACTTGATTTGTCACATAACGTCAATTTGCAGAAGTTAAAGTGTTCCGAGACCAAAATAACAGGACTGAATCTGTCAGAGAATAAGAAATTAACCGAACTCGTATTTCAGAACACAGAAATAAGCGCAATCAATCTTTCATCAAATAAATCTATTGAATACCTGGATTGCAGTAAATCAGCCATAACAAGGGTAGAATTATCTGATTTGCCAAATCTGGAAACGTTTATTTGCGCAGGGAGCCGGATAAACGAGATTGATGTCAGTAATAATAAAAATCTCATGTATCTTGATATTTCAGATACAGATATAAGTGATACAGACTTTTCACAAAATAGTAAGCTTAGACATCTGTCATGTAGCAATTGTGCAGGTATAAAGGACATCGATTTAACTAATAACACTGAACTTGGCTATCTGGATATTAAAGGAACACAGATTAAACAGATGGATTTATCACAATTCACAGAAATATATGGAATCAGATGCGATAGGGATACGGAGATTACAGGTGTTGACAGTGCATATATAAATGATGGAATGGGTGCATGAATTGGTTATACTTTGCTAAGCGCTATACAGCAGCTTTGTCACATGTGAACAAAGATTACTTAATATAGGCTGCAATTTCTTCAGGTGTCTTTTCATATCCGGTTTTTGCCCAGTAGCAAAAGAGCTTATAGAAGCCGCCAATAGTAAAGGCTATATGCCATGGATCAGTAATGCTGGATAGAATGGCATTAAAACGCCTGTCAAATTCTTCTTCCAGAAGGTTCATCTTATTATCACGGATAAGAAGATCGATGATATCCCGATATTCGTAAAGATGCTTCAAAAGAAAAACGATATACTCCTGTGGAGATGGAACATTCAGATAATTTATACCTGTTTGTTCCAGCCACTGTTCTGTTTCTGAAGAAATGTAATATCGGAGTATATCATCTTTATCCTGAAAATGGCGGTAAAATGAGTTACGGCTTACCTCTGCATTTTCTATGATGGCACAAATGGATATATTGCCTAGAGGTGTTTTCCTCATTAGCTCAATGAGGGAAAAGGTGATTTTATCCATAACATATTTGGTTGATTCTTTCATGGTACAAATAGTCCTCCTTTGTACCTTTTTTTATTGGGATATTGACCGAATGAAAACATGAGGTACAATTGTACCCATAAAGTAACATGTTTGTTTTCAAAAGTCAAAGAGGTGATATAAATGGACGATTTGAAGAAGGCAAAAAAGAAGCATAAAGGGCTAAATATATTGCTGATAGTTTTTGCAGTTTTTGCATTTAGTATCGTAGGAGGAGCCTTTTATCTTGCCACACATACACAGATAGTCATTGATATTATCCAGAAGGGAGCTATGGTTAATGGCAAACCTCTCAATTCTTATGAACCCTTGTATGATCCGGTCAATGGGGAAAAGGAAAATGGGCAGTATCTTATCAGTGAGATCAATTATGGAAGCGATTACCCTAACAGCTTTTTAGATATAACTTATCCGGATGATGATTTTGAAGCGGACAGACCAACATTGTTTTACTTTCATGGTGGAGGCTTTTTTGCAGGGAGCAAGAACATGGGTGATCCGCTTGCAGCCAGTGAAGCGACTTATCTTATCGATGATCTTTGTGCAAAGGGGTATAACATAGTAAATGTGGATTATGTGTTGGTTCCCGAAGGACATTTTCCGGATCCTCTGATTCAGGCAAATCAGGCATTTGCATATATCATGGAGCATGGTGAAGAGTATCATTTGAATACAGATAAAATTGTTCTGATGGGATCATCTGCAGGAGCAATCATGGTTTCTCAGATAGGAACTGCGGTAAGCAATCCTGAATATGCAAAACTCCTTGGAATAGAGCCTGTTCTGAAAAAGAGCAGATTAGCGCAATAGTTGTAGATGATGCTCCTCTCATATACGAAGATTTTTCACTTGCGTGCAAAATCCTGGTTGGAAATTATGTCAAAGGATCAATTTTCTTGAGCAAAAGTGAGTTGGAACGATATGACTGCATCCCATATATGACAGCAGATTATCCTCCAGCTATTATGCTTGGAAGTGAGTATCGTCACGATATGAATGTGATGCATGATCAGTTAGATGCAGTTGCTGTAGAAAATGTTTTGATAGATCCTTTAGCAGAAAAAGGTGAAGAAAAGCAGCACTGCTTCGTTGCAGCTGAACGAGTGGATTCGACTGCCAAAGAAGCTTTTGATCGAGTGATTGCCTTTATTGATAATAAGACAAAATAAATGATTAACGCTTTTATAAAAAATCTTGAAATTACTAAAGAAAAGTGCTTTATGGATGTAGTAAGCTGCCCTCTTTATGATAAGGCTTTAGAACTTGGTACTCCGGAAGCTGTCCAGATGATCTGCTGTATGGATAAAGAATACATGAACGGCTTTAGAGGAGTTAATTATAAGAGGACAAAATCAGTAGCGGAAGGTGACGATTGCTGCGACTATAGACTTACTAAGTCGCTATAAGGCCTATAGACATAGGAAAATTACAGATGGTAAAAGAGTATTTGCGCAGATGGTTAGTGAAACTTCAATAAAGATGATTGATGTGGAGGATTTGGACTGAGGCTTATGTGGAAGATAAAGCGGATATTTGATGGAGATTATGGCTGCGAGGAATTACAGCCAGGACAGAAACCTAAGGTATCAGTTACTCTTGTGGATAATGCTGGAAATGAGAAGTTTGTGACAGTTGAAGATGACTGGCTTACGGAGAATGATTTAGATGTTGGCTCTGAGTGGCCGGTAGGAGTATGAGAAAGATCAACCAGCTCCACTGGCTCGATGAAAATGAGGCTGTGCGGAACTTCATGTATAAGTATGGTCTTAGGGAAGATGAAACGATAACCGGAGGCCTGATATTGGGATATTCTGAGGCAGGAGAACCAATCAGGGAACCGCTTGAGAGAAAAGATAATCCGGCAAAATCATATACCGGACGGATACTCTGAAGAGAAGTATATATTGATAAAGATTTTTGAGATGGCGGGTAGCTGCGTTTCTGGCGTGGTTACCCGATTTTTTTAAATAATTTCTCCAAAATGTGGTTTAAACAACATACTTGTTGAGGATAGTATATTATACTGACACCATCAGAACAAGGATAAAGCAAAGAACAGAGAGGTTTAAAGATGGTAAGAAAGATAATAAAGATCGACGAAGAAAAGTGCAATGGCTGTGGTATTTGTGCCAGTGCATGCCACGAAGGGGCTATTGATATTGTGAATGGAAAAGCAAAACTGGTAAGAGAGAACTTCTGTGATGGATTTGGGGACTGTTTGCCGGGATGCCCTATGGGAGCGATTTCTTTTGAAGAAAGGGAAGCGCCTGCTTATGATGAAGCAGCAGTAAAGGAAGCGCAGGAAAAGAAAGGAATGGTAAAAGATATGCATCAGTGCGAGAACAAGATGATGAATGAAATGGAACAACATGCTGCTGGACATGGATGCCCAGGGTCAAAATTTATGACGCTTAAGAGAAGCAATCAGGAAGACAATGATCCCAGTCAGGACATGATTTCAAGAATGAGCTCACATCCCTCAAGACTGATGCAGTGGCCTTGCCAGATAAAACTACTTCCAACACAGGCGGATTTTTATAACGGGGCCAAGCTCCTCATAGCAGCTGACTGCACAGCATACGCCTATGCAAACATGCACGAAGAGTTTATGAAGGGTAAGGTTACAATGATAGGATGCCCAAAACTGGATGAGGGAGATTACACAGAAAAACTGACGGAAATTATATCAAATAATGATATCGCCGGCGTGACCATAGTAAGGATGGAAGTTCCATGCTGCGGAGGCCTGCAGAGAGCCGCAGAGAATGCAATAAAGAACAGTGGAAAGTTCCTTCCCTGGCAGGTTGTAACTATCTCACGTAACGGTGAGGTAATTGATTAAATTTCCCAATAAACATTTTTTTGCGAAAGCCTCAGGGAAGAGAGCTTATACTTAATATAGTGAAAGATAAGGAGGCACACTATGGCAACATTAAACGAAAGAAAAGTAGCAGTAGTAGGTTGTGGATTTGTTGGTTCAGCATCAGCATTTGCCCTTATGGAAAGCGGGCTTTTTTCCGAGATGGTGCTGATAGATGTAAATAAAGAGAAGGCTGAGGGGGAAGCTCTTGATATCAGCCATGGACTTCCTTTTGCAAAGCCAATGCAGATATATGCCGGTGATTATAAAGATGCAGGCGATGCTGCTGTTGTAGTTGTTACGGCAGGTGCGGGACAGAAACCGGGGGAGACCAGGCTTGATCTCGTTAAAAAGAATGTAGGTATCTTTAAGTCTATTATTCCTGAGATTGCAAAGTATAACAAAGAAGGAATACTTCTTATCGTGGCGAATCCTGTTGATATTCTTACGTATGCCGCAGTCAAGTTCAGCGGTTTCCCTGAGAACAGGGTGTTTGGCTCAGGAACGGTCCTTGATACAGCAAGATTCAAATATCTTCTTGGCGAACACCTGAGTGTGGACAGCCGTTCAGTGCATGCGTTTATCATAGGTGAGCATGGGGACAGTGAGATTGCAGCATGGAGCAGTGCAAATGTCTCGGGGATTCCAATTCATGATTTCTGTGAGATGAGAGGTCACTTCGAACATGAAAAAGCCATGAAAGAGATTGCTGAAAATGTTAAGAACAGTGCCTATGAGATCATTGAGAAAAAAGGCGCGACCTATTATGGAATTGCCATGAGTGTAAGACGTATCTGTGAGGCTATAATACGTGATGAAAAATCAGTTCTGCCTATATCGAGCATGCAGCATGGTGAAAACGGTATTGATGGAGTGGCGCTCAGCATGCCTGTAATTATCGGAAGAGGTGGAGTTGAAGGTTCTGTGCCGATCAGACTTAGTGAGCAGGAAAAAGAGGCATTACTGAAGTCATCTGAAACTCTGAAAGCAGTAATTAATGAATCGCTTTGAGTATATGCCCTACTCGGAACATCTTTTGGATATTACGGCCAGATATGGTTCAACAGGGATTATACATATGAGTGCTCAGTGGAAGAGATACCTGCAGGATTGGGCAGATGCACATCCGCAGTATAGGGATAAAACCTGGGATTTTAATTTTGATAATTCGAAACATAAAGACGGTAGCTATTATTATTTTACAAGATGTCCTCTGAATGATTTCGCGAGGAAGTACGGCTTTTTGGAAGGATCGGAGTTGTCACTGAGTGGGTACGAGGGGGATGCGCCGAGTCCAAAGATGAGATCATAAGCGTTATACAGAAGTGTATCATCAAGCCATAGAGCAGTAAAAACAGTATATCGGACTTACAAATCAACACTTTTTACAAAACGTGTCGGGACCTGTGATCCTTAAATCAACACATTTTGTAAAAAGTGTTGTTCTTTTTGCAGGCTCATTTTTCTATAATGACTTCAAGCTCAAAACAGAGAGCAAGAAAACAAATTGAAAATAAGAGAGGTAAAGATAAATGAGTCAAACAAATAAGATGTATCTGGTAACAGGAGCAGCAGGATTTCTTGGAAGCACAGTCTGCAGAAAGCTTGTTGAAAGAAACGAAAAAGTAAGGGCATTTGTCCTTGAAGGTGATAAGTCAGCCGCATATCTTCCGGAAGAAGTAGAAATCGTATA
Organism: Butyrivibrio fibrisolvens; assembly: GCF_023206215.1. Taxonomy (NCBI): domain Bacteria; kingdom Bacillati; phylum Bacillota; class Clostridia; order Lachnospirales; family Lachnospiraceae; genus Butyrivibrio; species Butyrivibrio fibrisolvens. The sequence goes on along the minus strand of NZ_CP065801.1, from coordinate 307,225 downwards.
CGGAGATCTTTGTAATAAAGATGACCTGGAGAGATTCTTTGAGACGCCTGAAGATACGGAAGTAATTGTGCTCCACATAGCAAGCATCGTAACAGTAAATCCTGATTACAGTCAGAAAGTCATGGATGTAAATGTCGGTGGAACAGAAAACATCATAGAGATGTGCAAAGAGCACAAAGTATCAAAGCTTGTCTATTGCTCATCAACAGGAGCAATACCTGAGGAAGAAAAAGGAACCATAAGAGAGTGTGAAGGTTCAATCCCACTTGATCCTGAGAGAATCAAAGGCTGCTACTCATTGTCAAAGGCTATGGCAACAAATGTGGTGCTCAAGGCTGCAAAGGAAGGGCTTAATGCATGTGTAGTTCACCCTTCAGGAATCCTCGGACCTGAGGACTTTGCAATGGGTGAGACCACAAAGACTCTGGTTGATATCATCAATGGTGAGATGCCCGCCGGAATTGACGGAAGCTTTAATCTGTGTGATGTAAGGGATCTGGCTGACGGACTCATTGGAGCAGCGGATAAGGGAAAAAGCGGAGAGTGCTACATTCTTGGGAATGAGCCAGTCAGCTTTAAGGATTTTACAAAGCTTGTTTCAGAGGAGAGCGGATGTAAACAGATGAAGTTCTTTTTACCTATATCAGCAGCAAACTTCATTGCAAAGATACTTGAGAAAAAAGCCAAAAAGACAGGAGAAAAGCCGCTTATGACAACTTTCTCCGTTTATAATCTTGCAAGGAACAACCGCTTTGATTCAAGTAAAGCAAGTAAGGAACTTGGTTATACTACAAGATCATACAGAGAGACCATACGTGACGAGATCAGATGGCTCAAAGAAACAGGAAAAATAGCATAAGCTGCAATTTGCATCACTAACTATCATTTATATAAGAAGATTCTGAAAAAGGGCAAGGAAAAATATGCCTTTGAAATTCTGGAACTTGCTAAAGAGATAACAGGAGAAGCATAATGATGGAAAATAAGAATGTAGAAACAATACTTAAGAATGGTGACAAGGCTTTGTCTGGAATGCCATATTTATACAGATCCAAGGGCCTTCCAAGTGAGGTTTATGATGTCAGGATGAAGGAAGATATAAATGGTGAACTTCTGAAACTGGCGATAGCAGACACTGTCATCAGATACCCTTACTTTGGCGTCAGATTCATAGAAAAAGATGGAGATTTCTATGCGGTAAGGAATGAAATGAAGCTTGAGGCACATCACAAAGATGGATTTATCCCACTGGGCGGACATAGTAACAACTATCATCTTATGGGAGTTACATATTGGGAAAAGAGCCTTAAACTCTCTTTTCATCACGGACTTACAGATGGAAGAGGTGCAAAGACATTTCTCGAGACATTGCTCAGATTCTACAGTGATTATAAAAATGCTGACATGGGTGAATATGCGCAGATAAGAGAAGAGCACCACTTGCTGGCATCTGAACTATCGGTAGCCGAACTTACTGATCCGTGTGAAAAGAAGTATGAACTAAATGGAAAAAGCATGAAGATTGAAGGCCTGTCCGATAAAGGATATAAGCTTCCTGAAACAAAGAATAAAGATGATCATAGGCGTTATGAGATCACTTTTTCACAGAAGCAGTTTATGGATGCCTGCAAGAGCATCGGCGCATCTCCGATCACATATCTGAGCATATTGATGAGCAGAGGGATAAAAGAGATTTCTTTAGACTGTGATAAGACTATAGTAAGTAATTTCCCTATGGACGCAAGACATATATTAGGTTGTGATGACACCTTCAAAAACTGTGTTAAGAGTATGACTCTGCCTTACGGAAGAGAAGAAGAGAACCTTTCAGACAGTGAATTAGCTGCGAAATATAAAAGGCTTCTCAATGCCCAGAAAGAGCATGATTACTGTGCAAAGGAATTTAATAATATCAATATGCTTCTGAGTGTCATAGGACATTTTCATTCATTTGCAGGAAGACAGAAACTCCTTGGATTCATGGAAAATCTTGCGCTGGACACTTATCTTATAAGTTACGTAGGTCAGTTTGATATGCCGGGTGAACTTGTGGATGAGGTACACCTGTATTCAAACTGTTCAAGCGGTCTTGTGCTCAATATGACATGTCAGAGTGGGAAATTTATCATTGATCTGACACAGGATTTTTCGACTGACAAATATGTAAATGCACTTAGGAAGCAGTTTGAAAAGGCAGGAATAGATCTGGTAGTATCTGATGAGATCATATTTGAAACGCCATTTGATGAACTCTCAGAAATCATAACATCACCGGCAGACACTGGGGAACAGGTAAGAGACTGGCTTGATAAGTTTGTTGCTGCTGCAAAGGCCTCATCGCAGGCTGCAAAGGAACGTGCAGAAGCGGCCAGAAATATGAGCCCTCAGATTACTGCGCTATATTATGATGCTGCATCAGGCACAATGAAGAGCTTTGATCCAACTAAGAATACTCAGGAAGAGATGCAGAAACTAGTGGAAAATGCCCCCTCATTGTTTATTTCGTAAATATTCAATAAAATAAATTCAGGAGTCTACGGATCAGATTCTTGGAGATCTGACATACAAGGATTTAAAGCAAAAATTCGGCGGCGATGTAAAGGAAAAACTTATCCGCAGTAAATGTGTCAGTGAGAATGCCTTTTGCGGTATATGATAACACAGAAGATTTTAAAAGATTTGCAATTTACAAAGATGGTAGTCTTGTGAGATTGTCACACAAAGTTCCTAAATGGTTTGACAATAAAGAATAACAAAGTTGCCACCAGCAGCATACAGTAGACCTGAGCTTTCTACCGTACGCAGCAGGTAAACAGCAACTTGCTTTACAAATGCCCAAAACAAGGTATTTAAGGCAGTGAAAAAGTTCTCTAAGAGATAATCGCTAAAAGTGTAGAATTCTACAACTTTGTTGATTAAGATAATGTGAAGTGGATTTTTATGCCACTAATGGGCTTAGATCTCTTTATATACAGGTAACTGCTGATATCTCTAATGCAGAAACAAGAGAAAGAGAAATACGTCCTTATTTTAAGTTAAATGATCAAGTACAAAAGATACTTGTTGTAAATAGACCGATTGGTGAAACACTAGATGAGAATGGATTCTCAATTATAGGGGTTACTGAATTTTTATTGAAATATATAAAGTAGAAATCTTGAAAAGAAATGCCATATAATAGCTATTGAGTATGGGAATAACTTGGCTGATATCTGTAGGGAGAAGTTTAAGGACTATAACGGTTTTGAAGTTATAACCTTTAAGAATAATTATGAGTCTAAACAAAAAAGTAATTACACTTGAAAATGCCTCAAAGGTATATGATGGTAAGTATGTGATAAATAATATTTCACATGAATTTGCCCAAGGAGAATCCATAGCATTATGTGGACATAATGGATGTGGCAAAAGTACAATGCTTAAGCTATTAGCTAGCATTGTTTCGTTAAGCTCTGGAAAAATAGTGTATCAAAAGAAACTTAAATTCGGTTATGTACCTGAAAAGTTTCCAGGTATGGAAATATCGATGATTGATTATCTTCAAGGCATTGCCAGGATAGAAAGAGTGGATTTTTCGATAGTGAATGAACTGATCAGTGAATTCTACTTGGAATCCATGATCAAAACAAGATTAAACAAACTATCGAAGGGAAGCCTTCAAAAAGTAGGAGTTATTCAGGCTATTCTTGCACCGCGGGATGTGATTTTTCTTGATGAACCTCTTTCAGGTCAGGATGCAGACTCTCAGAAACTGTTTATAACAAAAATGAATGAATTGAGGAACAAGGGAGTTACGATCTTCATGGCTTGTCATGAGAAGATGCTGATAAATGAGTTGTCTGACAAGGTCTATACGATAGATAAAGGAAAACTCATGGAAGTAAAGAACCCAGGAGAGTTACAATATTTGGTCTATGTTAGAAAATGCCCCAAGCTACAAGCTTGGCTTGGTATGAAAAGTAATGGTGATAGGTATGAAATTACGGCAAAGGAAGCAGTGTTAAAGGAAATGGTGCTAAAACTATACGATGAGGGTTGGGAAATTGTTGGGATTGAGAAACTTGATTGAAATATATAGATTAAGGTTAAAAATGCTGAAGAAAAGCTCTACATTAACGATTCCTACAGTTGTCACTCTGATTTTTCTCGGAGCAATGTATTCTGTAGCACCGCATAATATATGTAGTAGTTTTTTACTGTCTGCGCTCTTCATATACTTTATATGTCTGTTTCTGTCTATATACTTGAATGGTGGAGAGAATGATATATATGAAGAAACGCTATTCCTGCATTGTTTGGACATTCATAGCTATTACTTTTCGCGCGAACTGTTATTAATTACATTGGATTTATGCTATACACTTGTGCTGACATTAGTGCCTACGATACTGTTTTTGATGGATAATGGCAGATTTACCAGGCAGATGGAACTTGCAGATATTGCATGTGGAGGGGGACATATTTTCATGTGTGGACTCGGGGGTATGATGACAGGAGATTTTTTTCACCCAAGAATTTTTAGAAAGAGAAGGAATGCGATAATAGGAGCAATAGCGATTTCCCTGCTTGCAGTCTCTAAGGAGGGACTTATTGATTGTTCATCAGCATTTAGTATTTTGAACTTTATACTCCCGCCTATCACTGATGGGCTCAAATCTGTGGGAAGCAATAGTTATTTTGAACCAAGAGAGATGATGCTGATATGTATGCACTTGGCGGTTTATTGTTTACTAATTATGATAGTAAAAATAAAAATGTTAGAAAAGAAAAAGTTCAGATATTAGTATGTAGATTGCTTTAACACAATTGATGATAAGTTGATATTTGATAAGATACATTTTTATGTTAAAGAGTTCGATAACTTCAAGTTTGTCGGGATGATGTGATAGCGTGTTATCTTTCACTTCATTAATAGTTCTCAAAGAGATAATCTTCGCGAAACAACGAGGCACAAAAAATCGAAAAATTGCGTCCTGGAATGCTTGCATTCACAGGGCGTTATTTTTTTGATTTTTCGCGACGACTGTCGCGACAAAGATGGAGCGAAGCGGAATCGAAGTGGCTCGTTGCTTACCTCAGAAACTCAGTGTTTTTTGGGGTTTTCTTTTATCTATAATTGTATTCAGCCTCGGACAAGACAAAGAAGCCTGAGATAGCTGAAAAGGCTAAAACAAGCATTTTACAAAAGTTAAGAGAAAGCCAGGCGATAGTTGATCAGAGGAAAGAGGAGCAAGGTCCAAATCTTAATAGGAATAATCTAAGACCTGAGAGATGAATAACTGATAGCAGTAGGCAGGGGCGTGAAAACGCCCTTGACCGAAGAGTTGTAGTGGCACATTGATAATCAGTTTGTTTTTAAGATGATGTAATTGTCAGAATAAGATTGTCAGAATAAATGTAAAGGAACCTTGACATAGATGACACACTATGATATATTCAAAATGTAAAGGAACCTTGACAAATTTCAATTGGAGGATATGCATTGGAAAATTATGTAGAGAAGCTGCGGAAGGAACGCGGTTTAAACCAGGAGGAATTTGCTAAAATAATCCGAGTTTCCAGGCAGACGATCAGTTCAATCGAGAATGGTAAGTATAATCCATCGCTTGATCTCGCGTTTACCATAGCAGATTATTTTGGAATGGCAATTGAAGATATTTTTATTCATAAGGGAGGTGGAAACGATGAAAATAAGTGATCTTAATAAAGGTGTTTTATGTATACTCGTTGGAAGTTGCTTTGTTCTAGCAGCGGTTTTTACCGAGAGTGAAGTAGACGGCTTGCTCTGGGGGTTGGCGGGAGGCGCTTTAGGACCCGGTATTGGATGGATTATAAAGCATTTTTACTGGTCTGCTCCCAAAAACAAGAAAAGATACAGTGAAATTAAGGAACAGGAAGATATTAGTCTACATGATGAATTGAACGAGAAACTACGCGACAAATCGGGTAGAATAGCTTATAATATCATTTTTTTCTTGATATGCATTTCCGAGGTGACATTCTCTATTATTGGAAAAGCAGGAATGATTATCAATCATAAGACTATAGTTTGGTATTTGTTTGGATTGTTAATTATACAGATTGCAATAGATAAAGTGGTGTATTATCAATTGAGGAAGAAATACTGATTTAATTGCCCTTATTAAAGAATTCATCAACAGGCAAGTTTACCACCATTGGTGGAGTCTCCGCCAATGGTAAAGAGGGCTTCTACAAGAAAATTGGCTTCGAAGTGATTCCTAATGGCATTAGGAAAATGATTGAGATTTAAGGCGGATACAGAAACGTGATAAGAAAAGCAGAACCAAAAGATATATCAAGAATTGCCGAAATCCTGGTGTTTACAAAAAGAATGAAGTACAGATCAATATTTCATAATGATGATTACTCTTTTAACGAGTTGCAGGTAGTAAAGGTCGCCAATGAATTCAAGGATTCTGAACTTCTCAATAAAGTTTGGGTATATGATGATGGCATAGTTAAGGGAATGATGCATCTGGAGGGAAAAGAAATTTCGGAATTATATGTAGATTACTTCTTTTGGAACCAAGGCATAGGAGCCCAATTGTTAGAGTTCGCAAAAGAAAAATATGATAGCAGACACCTATGGACGCTGGAGAAGAACAAAGAAGCTATACATTTTTACAAGACACATGGATTTAAGCTTAACGGAAAAAGACAATTAGAAGAAGGCACACCTGAATATATCGTGATGCTAGAGCGAGACTGAAACTAGGATTATTTTTGAAAGAAATAAAATTGCCGTTTGACAGTGCTAATTACTGTCAAATGGCTCTTTTTTGTTATAGTAAAAATATGTTTTCGTTGGAGGATGATTCTGGTCGGATATATGCGAAAAAACAACTGATAAATCTCCGGTAATAGAGAGGATCTATTAAAATATGAAAATGCTAACAAATAAAGAGATTAAAGAAATTGCAATGAGACAATCCGCTGAAGATATAGGATGTAAAGCGGAGGATTTTTTATCTGAGAAAAATATAATCTGTAAGTTTCATTTGGGAGATAATGCACGCAGGTATTATAAAGAACCAATCACCTGTAACTTTGTTTCTTATGGTAATAATGTTGTAGCTGCCACAATGGGCGAAGTGGAAGATCTGGTTTCTGAATACGTAGATAAATATGAGTTCTACCATCTTTTTGAGACTCCCAATATGCACTGGCTTGAGGAACGTCTTGCAGAGCGTGGGTACAAGATATGTTTTATGGCGGAGTACTATCTTCCTGATGTGGAGAGGATTCCCAATGAACAATGCTTATATGAAACAAGAATACTTGAACAGGATGACTTTAAGGACTTATATCTACCTGAGTGGAGTAATGCGCTATGCAGTGATCGTAAAAATTTGGATGTTCTGGGAGTTGGAGCCTATGACAAGGATAATCTGGTAGGATTTGCTGCATGTTCAGCTGATTGTGATGACATGTGGCAGATAGGGGTAGATGTTCTTCCTGAGTACAGACAAAAAGGAATAGCATCTGCTCTTACAAGCAGGTTGGCAAAAGAAATACTTGAAAGAGGAAAGGTGCCATTTTACTGTTCTGCATGGTCAAATATAAGATCAGCTAGAAATGCAGCGAAGAGTGGATTTGCTCCGGCATGGGTTGAGATGACTATAAAACCAGCAAATATAGTTGATGAGATTAATTCAGAGGCGGGTAAATAAATGAATTTCAGAAAGGCAACAATAGAAGATCTGGATATACTTGTCGCCACAAGAATAGAAGTTTTGAGGGCAGCAAATAGGCTTGATGCAAGCATTGATATGTCAGAGGTAGAGCGGCAATCCAGAGATTACTATTCTAAAGCTATGGCTGATGGCTCACATACAGCATATCTGGTGTTTGACGAGGACAAATTTATAGGTGCCGGCGGAGTGAGCTATTACAGAGTAATGCCAACATATCATAATACATCAGGTGAAAAAGCATACATCATGAATATGTACACGGCATCTGATTATCGCAGGCAGGGAATAGCTTATAAGACTTTGGACCTTCTTGTACAGGATGCAAAGAGTAGAGGAATCAAAGCAATCTCTCTTGAAGCTACTGAGATGGGAAGACCTCTGTATGAGAAGTATGGCTTTGTAAAAATGAATGATGAAATGGAACTTAGGTAATAGCAGGAATATTACTGAAAAAGGCTGATGAAGTAATGAAATACAACCACATAGAATAGACATAATGGAAGGATATGTTTATGGATATTGTTTATAAAAGATTATCAGAGAACGAATTAAACAGGATCATAAGAATGAGAATAGATCAACTGACAGAAGAATACACATCAGAGGGAAAAACTGTACCGAATGATGTAAATCTTGAAGAGGCTTTGCTGGATTTTTATAAAAGAAATATGGCTGCCGGAACCTATATTTCCTGGCTGGCATTTGATGGAGATAAGATAGTCGGAACAAGTGGTATGTCCTTCGCGGAAAAACCGCCATACTTCACATGCCCTTCAGGGAAATTAGGTATCTTGTCCAGCATGTATACCGATCCGAACTATAGGAGGTTGGGAATCGCTACAGAGTTACTGGACAGGGTAGTAAAAGAGGCAAAAGAATATGGCTGCGGAACAATCTATATTACAGCATCGAATATGGGTGTGAAGTTGTACGAATCATATGGATTTAAGCATAACGGAAATTTCATGCAGTATAATTTTTGATCAGATGAAAGGATCTGCCTTTATGCTGGATTTTGATAGCCGAGGGGAGCTCCAACCCTCTGGGGTGGATCCATTATGAAGGGGTAGACTAATGATGATCGAATGATGATCGCATGCTGCAATGACGGGACAAGACCTGTTATCTTTAAAATCGAGCGTGTTGATATTCCGGAGAATGACGAAGAGAAAGAGTGGTTGGAAAAGCAGAATTTCCACAACTTTGCAGATGATGCATATATTGGCTAATCAGCCTTAAGAAGCTTGAAATGACTTTCTCTATACTCTATAAGCCCTTCATCTTGTATGCGTGAGAGTTCTTTTGACATATTGGTGCGCTCAAGGTTCAGATAATCAGCAAGCTGTTGTCTGTTGAATGGAATATCAAATTCTCTGGAGTCAGTCTGTAGTGCAATGGCATTGAGATAAGACAGGAGGCGTCCGCGGCAGCTCTTGGAAGAAGTATAAAAGCTTCGTCCGGAGAGGATAAGGTTCTTTTGTGATGAGATGATAAGTATATTTTTAAGGAGCTTTTCCTTCCAGGGAGAGCTCTTTTTGCTATCTTCAAGAAGGTTCTTTATATTGCAAAAGAGAATACGGCTTTCCTCATTTGCTCTGACATCAACCAGAAGGACTTCACCAAGAAGAGCATAGGTCTCGGCAAAGTACTGGTTCTTACCCACATGGCTTAATACAGTTCGGTTGCCCCAGATGTCATTGCTTTCAACAGTAACACTACCAGAAAGCACCATGCCTATTTGGGAAGTCTGTTCTCCGGCATGGAGGATCACATCGTCTTTTCGGAATCTCTTTTCCTTTGCATCCAGGAAGTCAAGGCACGAGGATAGCTCTTTTGCTGTCATTCCCTGGAACAGTCTGCTTTTTTCTATACCTTCAAGATTCATAAATATTTCTCCTAAAATGTGGTTTAAACAACATACTTGTTAAGGATAGTATATTATACTGACACCATCAGAACAAGGATAAAGCAAAGAACAGAGAGGTTTAAAGATGGTAAGAAAGATAATAAAGATCGACGAAGAAAAGTGCAATGGCTGTGGTATTTGCGCTAGCGCATGCCACGAAGGAGCTATTGATATTGTGAATGGAAAAGCAAAGCTAGTAAGAGAGAACTTTTGCGATGGATTTGGGGACTGTTTGCCGGGCTGTCCTATGGGAGCGATTTCTTTTGAAGAAAGGGAAGCGCCTGCTTATGATGAAGCAGCAGTAAAGGCAGCACAGGAAAAGAAAGGATTGGATAAGGATATGCATCAGTGCGAGAACAAGATGATGAATGAAATGGAACAACATGCTGCTGGACATGGATGTCCGGGGTCAAAATTTATGACGCTTAAGAGAAGCAACCAGGAAGACAATGATCCCAGTCAGGACATGATTTCAAGAATGAGCTCACATCCCTCAAGACTGATGCAGTGGCCATGTCAGATAAAACTTTTGCCGACGCAGGCAAATTTTTATAATGGGGCCAAGCTCCTCATTGCAGCTGACTGCACAGCATACGCCTATGCAAACATGCACGAGGAGTTCATGAAGGGGAAGGTTACAATGATAGGATGCCCAAAGCTGGATGATGGCGACTACACAGAAAAGCTGACAGAAATCATATCAAATAACGACATCGCTAGCGTGACCATAGTAAGGATGGAGGTTCCATGCTGCGGAGGACTCCAGAGGGCCGCAGAGAATGCTATAAAGAACAGTGGAAAGTTCCTTCCCTGGCATGTTGTAACCATCTCTCGTAACGGAGAGGTACTTGATTAAATTTCCCAACAAACATTTGTCGGAAGAGCTGGCGTTGAAGGTTCTGTGCCGATCAGACTTAGTGAGCAGGAAAAAGAGGCATTACTGAAATCATCGGAAACTCTGAAAGCAGTAATTAACGAATCGCTTTGAAGTTCATGTGTGGAGTGATGAGAGTTTATCTTCCATGCAATTAAGATCCATTGCGGAAGGTGATCACAACAGAATTCGATTTTAAAGTCATCTGGCGGATAAAACTGTCAGATGACTTTTTTTATTTTGGGAAAACGGATATAGTAGAAGATAAATATCAGAAATTAACGGAGAGGTTGATATGAATTTTCTATTTGTAGCACTTGGTGGTGCCTTGGGTGCAGTAGCGCGATATGCAATAAGTCTGATTCCTGTTAAGACTTATTTTCCGATATTAACTCTGATTACAAATATCATCGGTGCCATACTAATTGGATTCGTTGTTGGAATTGCCAGTAATCGAGAAAGTGTATCTGATAATACCATTCTTTTCTGGAAGACAGGGGTGTGCGGAGGTTTTACCACGTTCTCTACATTTTCCCTTGAAGCTTTTAATTTGTTTGAGAAGAAACAATATATGAATGGCGGATTATATGTAGCACTAAGTTGTTGTTGCTGCATATTTGGAATTCTATGTGGAAAGAAACTTGCGACGATAATTAAACTTTGAATTTCAGCAAAACGTGCTAAGGAAGTAAGCTTTTTGCTTTGACGTTTGATGAATTTATATGAGGAGAGTTTAGTGAAAAGAATTAAGCAGTGCATGGCACTATTGCTATGTCCAATAATACTATCTGCCTGCGCAGGACAGGCGCCAGGATGAGTATGATGGAGGTAAATCCCAGAGTCAAGGATAAGAGGAAAATCTCCATTCTGTGGAGGACTGAGTTAAATCATCTTTTAGAGAGAAATGATCTTCCCAAATATAAAGAAAAGAGCAAGCTGTTTGTTCAGGAAAATCTCCTTGAAAAAGTTCCCGGTGAAATCCTGTGGAAGCAGGCATATGAGGAATTGTTTGAGAGAGTCTGTAACACAATAGCGGAAGAAATTGAGACCTATAGAAAGAATCGAAGAAAAGCATAGAAGGATGGAAAACTGTAATGGTCATTGCTATTAGCGCATGCCTTTTAGGTGAGAACTGCAAATATAACGGTGGAAATAACTGCAGCGAGAAAGTCAGGGCTTTCTGTGAAGATCATAAAGTGATTCCTATATGTCCTGAAGTAATGGGAGGACTTCCTACTCCAAGGGTTCCGGCTGAGATAGTGAACGGAGTTGTTACCAACAGAGAAGGCAAGGTTGTTGATAAAGAATTCAGATCCGGAGCAGAGGCAGCATTTAAGAAGATTATGGATTCTGGTGCGCAGGTTTGTATTCTTCAGTCAAGAAGCCCAAGCTGCGGAGTAAAAGAGGTTTACGATGGCTCTTTTACAGGAAAGAAGATCCCTGGCATGGGAGTCTTTGCGCAGATGGTTAGTGAAACTTCGATTAAGCTGATTGACGTGGAGGACTTGGACTGAGGTTTATGTGGAAGATAAAGCAGATATTTGATGGGGATTATGGCTGCGAGGAATTACAGCCGGGACAGAAGCCTAAGGCATCAGTTACTCTTGCGGATGATGCGGGGAATGAGAAACTTGTGTCAGTGGAAGATGACTGGCTTACGGAGAATGGGCTGGACGTTGGCTCTGAGTGGCCGGCAGGAGTATGAGAGGGTTAAAGATGAGTTGGATAAGAGCCATTTGACAGTATTAATTGCTGTTAGATGGCTCTTTTTCTGTTATAGTACAACTATGTTTTTGTCGTGTATGCACGATAAAAATAAGTAAAACCATCGTGTATACACGACAAAAATGGTTGAAATTATCGTGCATACACGATAAAATTAAAATATATCATCGTGTATACACGATAAAATGTTCGTCGGAGGTTGCAAAATGAATCACGATATATTAAAAAAAGTCATTTTTGATCAAATCGAAGTTATTCAGAATGCAGAGATCATCCCGAGAGACTATTTTTTTGAGAAGAACGTTAATTATGTATTGGTAGGACTTAGAAGATCCGGTAAGTCTACCCTTTTATATAAGATTGCCAGAGAGCTTGTATCTGAAGGTTGTGATTGGTCTCAGATAATCTATGTGAATTTTGAGGATGATAGATTATTGGGATTTACAAAGGAAGACTTTAATGATGTCGTAGAGACTGCATATGAACTTAATGATTCCAAAGATATTTATTTTTTCTTTGACGAGATTCAGATAATAGATGGCTGGGAGCACTTTGCAAGAAGAATGGCTGACCAGAAAAGGCATGTTTACATTACAGGCAGTAATGCCAAAATGCTCAGTTCAGAAATGGCCAGAGTTTTGGGCGGCAGATATATTCCTAAAATGATCATGCCATTTTCTCTAAGTGAAGCGCTTGATTTTCAGAAGATAGCTCATGATGAAGCGGCGCTGCTTACAACAGCAAAGGCTGCCAAGATCAAAAGGGCGTGCCAGGAATATATTGCCGGTGGAGGGCTTCCGGATGCTCTTCTTTTGAAGAATAAGAGGGAATATATAAAGAGTGTTTATGAAAAAGTGCTTTTAGGTGACATTATTGAGCGTGAGCAGGTTAAGAATAAAATGGCACTTCGTCTTATGGTAAAAAAGATTGCTGAGACGGTAATGCACGAGATTTCCTTTAATACACTTTCCGGTAATATAAAAGCTACAGGAATAAAGACATCTACTGACTCGATGATAGATTATACTTCTCATGCCGAGAATGCGTATCTTATATTCAGGACTAGAAATTATGTTTCCAAGTTTGCTGAAAAGGAAAGCACTCCAAGATTTTATTTCTATGATAATGGAATCTTGTCGCTGTTTCTTGTAGATAAACCTTCAGCACTACTGGAAAATGCAGTAGGAATCTGCCTTAAGCGTAAATATGAAGACGGTGTATATTACTTCAAATCCAACCAGACAGGAATAGATATTGATTTTTATATTCCAGAGGAAGGAATGGCAGTTCAGGTTGCATACGCGCTAGGTGATGCACAAGAAAGAGAAACTAAAAGTCTTGTATCACTTGCCCAAAAAACTGAAGAGGTAAAAAGACTGGTAATAGTCACAAGCGAAGAAGAAAGAACGATAGAAGAAGATGGATATGCAATAGAAGTAATTCCTGTACACAAGTTTCTTTTGTCATGAAATTCATAATTTTTAGGTATGAGGACTATGAAGATTAGAGAGTTTGAGATAGATAACGATTTTGACATAATAAAGGACTGGATCACAGACGAGAGAACGCATGCTATGTGGAGTGCGAACCATTTGATATATCCGCTTGATAAAAGTAATTTGCAGCAGATCTTATCTGAAATAAAGGAGATGTTTGGAGATAAGGCGTTCGTTGCGGTTACTGATGAGGGTAGCGTTGTGGGCTTCTATTGTTATTCGCTTAATAACACCACTAACGAAGGAATGCTTAAATTCGTAGTTGTCTCACCTCAAGTCAGAGGAAAAGGCGTAGCTGGGGAGATGATAAAGCTTGCGCTTAAAGACGCCTTTGATAATCCAAATGCTAATGCAGTTCATCTTAATGTATTTCCAGAGAATATTCGAGCTAAGAAGTTTTATGAAAAGATTGGATTTAAAGAGCGAAGAACTGATGAGAATGCATTTATGTTCAAGGATGAAGCTTGGGGTAGATGTAATATGGTGATATCAAAACTGCTTTAATGTGACTAGACATTTGATTATTGCTTGCTAAAGAGGAGAAAATGCTGTTCTGCGCAAATGGTATGAACAAAATGGAGTTGTTCATATAGGTACAAAGAAGTTTGATTTCTTCCCTTTTACATGTGGTTATATGAAGAAGGTTATTTGAGAAAAAGACTGTGGGGCATTTTATGAGAATAATCAATTATTTTGATAGTGATAAAAAAGAGTACTGGCTAGGCGAGATTCAAAAATGCGACTGGGAAGCAGCCAGATTTATTTATGATATGCTCAGTAATGAGACTTTTTTTGACTTCGTAGGCGAAGGCTCAAAAGTATTGCTACTTACAGACGGAGATGAATTGATCTCATTTTGTACTTATGCTAAAAAAGATGATATTCCTTCTACAGATCTAACACCGTGGATGGGATTTGTTTTTACGCGCCCTGAGCATAGAGGGCATCGCTACATTGCTCTTTTGATGGAAGAAGTTGAAAAACTTGCCAGGGAAGAAGGTATATCAGAAGTATACATCTCAACAAGCCATGTCGGGCTCTATGAGAAGTATGGGTGCGAACTTAAAACAAAGCTGAAGGATATGAACGGGGAACTTTCCAGAGTATATGTAAAAAAGATTGAATCATTCAGCTAGAAATATTGAAAAGAGGAATAAGACATGACATTAAAGGAATTGTTTGAGAAGTACTGCGCTATGAGCGAGTGGGGATATGTCTGCAACGGACATTGTGTTGAACTTACACCTGCTTCGGAGGAAGAAATTAAGGCGTTCAGGACTATATGTGATAAATATGGCGTTGAGCAGAAAATCGTTGCTGAACTTGAGGAATACTACAGGCAGAATAACAACTTCTTCGATTATTTTAGATGCGATGAAGAAAGCTTATTCGAATGGTGGGACGATGATCAGAAATGCATATGGTTTGGATGCGTAGATGATAACAGTTTCATCTATGATGCTAATACCCACAAGTATGCCATAGGAGAGGCTGGCAGCAATGATTTTGGTGAGTACGATACCTTTATGGAGATGCTTGAAGCGTATCTGAAATACGGATATGAATTGGGTGCTAATTGTTAAAGTTACTATGCAAAAAGACATGTAAATATATATAGTAAAAGAATTGAAACAATGCAAAAAGTTTATTCGTGGCGGAGAAATAGAAAATGGGGACTTCACTTTGTAATTTGAACGTATATAATCCGGATAAAAAAGAATATGATCCGGGAAAAGAGTATTTTGTAGCGAATATTGTAGAGGATTGGGATACGATTCTCGAAAATGAACACGAGCATGATTTTGACAGAATCTGCAATCTTGCAGTATCTTTGTCAAAATCGCTTGATACAAACATAGTCACAACCATCTATTTTGATGATGACATTTTTGAACTGAGCATATACAGCAGCGGAAAAAAGAAAGCATATTACTATAATGAATATGGCGGAATAGAGTCAAAAAATTATTCTGCGATGGTGAGTATGCTTGACCTTGATTTTATAGCAGCAAAAGCCTTCAGGTACCTTTTGAAAAAAGAGATGTTTGCAGGAGATGCTATAAGCAAGCTTTCAGCTATTAGCGGACTTCCATTTTATATAGAAAAGTTTATGTATGATCATATGCCGGATAGGCTGATTCCTGATAAAGAGGCGGTTCTTAAAGAAATTGAGGCAGAAAATGCCAAAACCAAAAAGAAAAGTAAAGCTTCTGACACTGTAGAGCTGCTATGCGAAATTCCAGGAATGGTAGTAGATAAGACAATCGACTACGAAGATGGGAAGCATGGAGTGGTCAGAGTGGTTGAACCTTCGGATGGAGAAATAGACTATAGCCATATTCACTGTTACCAGATAACAGGCGACAAAAATCCTTCATTGCAGAAGATATATGACTATAAGTTGCCATTTGAAAAATGGGCTCCCGGTGAACAGTCAAGAGCTTTAGTAAATCTTCCTGGCACACTGGCAATTTATAATGATTGGGAATGTATAGTTCACGAATTTTATGATGAGGATGAGATCGCAGAAGTTGAAAGTATAGGCGCAATACCAGAAGACCGGTATAATCCCATTAAACTTCATAATGTTAATGATGTTTTGCGTATTCAATCTTCAAAGAATTTAATGGCTTTTGATATGGATTATCAACGTCTATTATTGAAAAGTGTTAAGGGAAACATAATTACCAAAATGATCGATGATGAAGATAACCTTTATGTCATTACTTCAAGTAATATTCTGGGGTTTGGATACAGCCATGACTTTAAACCTAAGGATGTAGTAAGACTTTATAAGATACCGCTTGTAAAGGAGAACCAATGAAAGCACTGATCATTAATTGTAGTCCTGTCAAAAATGGTGCTACCGCAGAGATTGCAAGTATCATAAATAATGAGCTCTCTTCAAGATATGATACAAAAAGTATATGTATAGATGACTATTCTTTCGACTTCTGCAAAGGATGCAGAACATGTCACAATACAGCAAAATGTATAATGGATGACGATATTACTAAGATCATGGAAGAATTTGATAATGCGGATATCATTGTATCTGTATCTCCATCATACTGGGCTGATATACCAGGGCAGTACAAAGCTTTCATAGACAGATGTACTCCTTGGTGCGACACTCATGAGCCTCATGCCTCTATAAAAGAGGGTAAAAGGGGATACTCCGTTGCGCTTAGAACAGGCCAAAGTATGCGTGAGTGCGACAGAATCGTTCAGAGCATCGAACACTTCTACGGACATTTGCATATTGAATGTGCTGGACACCTTGGTTTAACAGCAATTGAGTACAAAGAAAATGTTGAACCAAGGAAAAAAGAAATAATCGACTTCTGTAAAGATATATTATAGGGGAGTATATGGGAAACGAAAGCGGAACATGGATCATGTATGGCATAGACTGGAACGATCCGGAATGCATCCATACAGTACAGGAAGCAATAGACTATATAAATGATATAGGCTTTTTGCCATTATTCAAAAATGATATTCCGGGCTTTTCTCTAGAAGAAAGGACAGTGCCGGAATATTGGTGGTGCGGTGATCCTGAAGTTGACCCGTGGGAATGGCGCGAGATCATCGCAAGAAGTGGCGAGATTGCTTACGGTAAATTCTTTGAAAAGAAGGCCGGTTTTATATCAAAAAAGTGGCTTCCTTATTTCGTAAATCTTCGCCGTGATGGTTATGACTTTGACGCACTCTGGGATGATGAGAAAGCGTCAAGACGCCAGAAGAAGATAATGGATCTGTTCGAGTCTGAAGATGAGCTATATTCCAATGAAGTCAAAGCAAGGGCCGGATTTGGAAAAGATGGTGAAAAGGGCTTTGATGGAACAGTCACAGATCTTCAGATGAAAACTTATCTATGCGTTAGGGACTTCAGGCAGAGGAAGAATAAAAAGGGCGAATTCTACGGATGGCCGATAGCAGTTTACGCTAAGCCTGAAGCAATCTGGGGGTATGAGCATGTTACTTCAAGGTACAATGAAAAACCTGAAGATTCCGGTAAAGCTATCGCGGACCATATAAAAGATATATATCCTGTCGCTACAGATTCACAGATAAAAAGGATTCTCACTGGCGCGGGTCCGTCAGGCAGTAGGAAAAAGAGTAACAGAAAGCCTAAAGAATGGCTGGTTCCGGCGAATCCCAAGTATTATGATATAGTTCATGCCTTTGACGATGCTGAAGAAATTGATTGGAAGCAGGGCGCCGGGATAATTAAGGATGATATCGTCTATATGTATGTTGGAGCACCGGTTTCTGCGATCATGTATAAATGTAGTGTTACTGAAACTGACATACCATACGATTTTGAAAATGAGAACTTGAAGATCACTGCACTAATGAAGATAAAATTATTAAAGAGGTATGATCCAAAGCAGTTCACATTTGAAAAGCTCAAAGATGTTTACAGTATCTATGCAGTAAGAGGTCCAAGAGGAATACCTGGAAAATTAAGTGATGCACTGAGTCAGGAAATTTAATTAAGAAGGAGAAATAAATAATTGTTGCCTTGGGAATATGCAAGGCTTTAGACAATTTAATATGTGTGAGATTTTGTAGGAAAAGGTTGATGGAGATTAGAAGTCTTCATCAGCCTTTTTTGTGTCTAATGAGTTGGAAGTTTATTTTTTAAATCACATTACGGTTTTAAGTAAAAAAATTGATATAATAAACATGACATATAGATGACATGTTTGGGTTGATATGATGAATGTGTAGTAAAGAAAATGAAGATAGACAGGTTGATCGGAATACTTTCCGTATTGTTACAGGAAGAGAAAACTACAGCTCCTGAGCTGGCAGAGCGTTTCGAGGTGTCCAAAAGGACTATCAATAGAGACATCGAAGCTTTGTGCAAGGCTGGGATTCCGATACAGACATCCCAGGGGGTTGGCGGCGGAATCAGTATCATGGATGGATATCGTATGGACAGGACAATCCTGACATCTAGGGATATGCAGATGATACTTGCAGGACTCAGAAGCCTTGATAGTGTGAGCGGAAGCAGGTATTATGGGCAGCTCATGGAGAAGATAAAGACAGGTTCCTCTGAGTTTGTAAGCGGCAGGGATTCTATTTTGATCGATCTGTCATCCTGGTACCGGGAATCACTTGCTCCAAAGATAGAAGTTATACAAAATGCGATTGAAAGTAGACATACATTAAAGTTTACTTACTACAATCAAAAAGGCGAGAGTATTCGCGAGCTTGAACCTTATTATATTGTATTCAAATGGTCCAGCTGGTATGTATGGGGGTGGTGCTTAAAAAGGAATGAATTTCGTCTATTCAAACTTAACCGAATGGATAAGGTTACAATGACAGATTCGGAGTTTGTCTGCAGAGATGTTCCAACGCCAGACTTGTCTACAGAAAAGATATTTCATGGTGGAATTAAGGTTAAAGCTCTTTTTACAGAGGATGTTAAATGGAGGCTTGTAGAAGAGTTTGGGCCGGAGTGCTTTACTCAGGAGCCGGACGGAAGATTATTGTTTAAAGCTGACTATACTGATATGGACAATCTGGTTACCTGGATACTGACGTTTGGAGATAAGGCAGAGCTACTTGAACCCAAGGAAGCAAGAGAGAAAATACGGAAGATAGTTGAGGCTATGGAAAGAAATTATTCATGTCGAACGTGTAAAAAGACTTAGAGGGTAATAAATATGGCTTTTGATTTTAAGAAAGAATATAAAGAGTTTTATCTTCCCAAGAATAAACCTGGTATTATTACGGTTCCGAGCATGAATTATATTGCTGTACGAGGAGCGGGAGATCCGAACCAGGAAGATAGTGATTATAAAAAATCTATTGGATTACTATATGGGATTGCCTTTACAATAAAGATGAGTAAGAAAGGTGATCATCGTATCGAAGGATATTTCGATTATGTGGTTCCACCGCTAGAAGGATTTTGGTGGCAGGAGGAACGACCATCAGAAAATTCTAAAACACAAACTGACCCAGCTGAGCGAAGCATGGTAGCAGGAATCGATTACTCCCATAAAGAAGACTTTCACTGGATCTCTGTGATCCGAGTTCCTGATTTTGTTACAAAGGAAGACTTCAACTGGGCAGTATCTGAGGCGACGAAGAAAAAGAAAATGGACTTTTCAAATGTGGAGTTCCTGACTGTAGATGAAGGGCTTTGCGTTCAGTGTATGCACATAGGTTCTTATGATGATGAGCCTGCAACGGTTAAGATGATGCATGAATTTATGGAGGCACAGGGATATGTTCTTGATATTACTGATAAACGCCTTCATCATGAAATATATCTAAGTGATGTAAGGAAAGTTGCTCCGGAGAAATTAAAAACAGTGATAAGGCATCCGATTAAACGGAAAGGAAGTTAAGCAGAATGCACCAGAGCTATTTCAAAAGACTTGCAAAGAAAACGGGATCATGTCAGATCCGGAAGATTGCTTTAGGTTCATGAGTGAATTTCCTGAAAAATATCAGCAGATGAGTTTGTTTGACGATGGAGGTTAAGGCCATGGAGTATATCAAAGTTACGAAGGACAATCTGGAACAGGAGCACATATGCTGCGCAATTTCAAATAATAAAGATATTCAGGTTGCGTCAAAGAAAGCCTGGCTTGCGGACAGATTTGATGAGGGGCTTGTCTTTTTAAAGAGTGCAGAGCGCGGTAAGTGTTTTATAGAGTATATCCCTGCCGAGAACGCATGGGTTCCGATCGATGCAGATGGTTATATGTACATAGATTGCCTATGGGTATCCGGTTCATTTAAGGGACACGGATATTCTTCTGATCTTCTAAACGCATGTATTGAGGATAGTAAAGAGAAAGGCAAAAAAGGTCTTTGTATTCTTTCATCAGCTAAGAAAAAGCCATTCCTTGCAGATCCAAAGTTCTTAAAGTACAAGGGCTTTGAAGTGTGCGATGAAGCGGACAACGGAATACAGCTTATGTATCTTCCTTTTGATAAAAAAGCTAAGGTGCCTTCAATTAAGGAATGTGCCAAGCATCCGCATATAGATGAGAAAGGGTATGTTTTGTATTACACAAATCAGTGTCCTTTCAATGCCAAGTATGTTCCGGTCCTTGAAGAAACAGCAAAGAAGAACAAGATTCCTTTCAAGGCGGTCAAGATACAGACAAAGGATGAAGCGCAGAGTGCACCTACACCTGTTACAACGTATGCATTCTTTTGTGATGGTGAGTATGTAACCAATGAGCAGATGAATGACAAGAAGTTCCTGAAACTGATCGGGAAGTAAAATAATATAAAAAATACGTTTTCTATAATGGCCTTTACTTCCATTTTCCAAAAGATGATGGAACGTGGTCAACAAGTTATGAGAGGTTTCTGCGAAAGATGATTCGTAGGAGCCTCTTTTTTTCTATGATTTAATAATGTATCATTAAAGAAACACAGATGTAATGCATATTGTGGGGGAAGACATAATGGGGCATCCTGATTGCAATGGACATTCGACTCTTTTTGACGGAGTACCGTGGGGACGTGATATATGCGTGTTTGAGGCTTCAGGTGAGCCGGGAGTTTATGTTGCAGATCTTGACCTTGATAGCCTTAGGAAGCACAGAAGTGGTGATATCATGGGCGATAAGTACAGGCATCCTGAGAGATATGATATTCTGGCAGATGAAAATGTTCGAGGCATTATAGCCGGAGAATTTGTGCATTGGTAAATGTGGTCTTGTTAGAAGAAACATGGAAAACAAGTGGAGGAATAAGATATTATGGCTGAAATTTGGGATTTGTATGATCGCGACGGAAATAGAACCGGAGAAACATGGGTAAGGGGCTTTGGTAATTACAAAGATATTCCGGAAGGAAGATATCACCTTGGCGTAGATATCCTTGTGGTTCATGAGGATGGAACGTATCTTTTGATGAAGAGAAGTGATGATAAGGACGTATACCCAGGTTTTTGGGAAGCCAGTGCAGGTGGATCAGCTCTTAGCGGAGAAGAGCCGCTTGAAGCGGCTACAAGAGAACTCCTTGAAGAGACAGGACTTGTTCCCGATAGCATGGAACTTGTCAATGTTCTGTTCAAAGATCCAAGCAGAGCTATGTTTTATTCATATCTGGCCAGAGTGAGCTGTGATAAAGACAGTGTAACTTTGCAGGAAGGCGAGACAGTAGCATATAAATGGCTTGATAAAGAGGCTTTTCTTGAATATGTTGATTCGGAAAATACCATCGGGTCACATAATCAGAGATTTGAAAAATACATTAATACCCTCAGGTGAGGTAGCAAGCACATCAAAGGTCAAAGTCAATGATCCCGAAGAGATAATGGAACATAGATTTTTTAAGAAAAAGGAATTGCCTGAAAACCTTAATGAATATGATAAGAGAATAATTCTTGAGTGGGCTGAGAGACAGTAAATTGGGGAGAAAATATGTTACCGACAAGATCAGAAGCAGAAAGATTATTAGAAGAAGCAGAGAAGTGCAATCCCGGACCATGGGGGAATCATAGCCGTGTGGCAGCACACTGCGCAGAGAAGATCGCATTAGGCTGCGGCGGAATGGACCCGGAGAAAGCTTATATCTTGGGGCTTCTTCATGATATAGGAAGAAAATTCGGAGTAAGGCATTTGGGCCATGTTTCGGATGGATACTCATATATGATGTCACTTGGATATGATGAAGTTGCCAGAATTTGTCTTACACACTCATTCAATAATATGAGACTTGATGAGTACATCGGAAAGGTTGATACTTCGGAAGATGAGTATGAGCTGATTCAGACAGAACTGGGGAAGATTAAAGCTGATGAATATGACATGCTTATCCAGCTTTGTGATGCACTTGCCGGTAGTGAAAGCGTCATGAACATCGAGGATCGTATGAATGATGTAAAAAGGCGTTATGGCAATTTCCCGCAGGCGAAGTGGGATTCAAACATGAGGCTGAAAGCATATTTCGAAGAAAAAGCCGGCAAGGATATCTATGATCTGGTGGAAAAAGATAGCTATACAATATAAATAATATGAGTATATAAAAAGAAAAACTATTTGAAATATGCTAATAGCTTTTTTCAATGAGGAGTTATACAAAGATGTTAAAGAGATTAACTGATAGAATATGGTACTATCCCATGGAAGAAGAACGGGACAGGCCCAATCTTGGATATATACGTGGAGATAACTGGAGTATTGCTATTGATGCTGGCCATTCAGAGGCACATACCAAAGAGTTTTATAGAGCATTGGAAGAAAATGGCTTACCACTTCCAAAGCTCACAGTAATCACGCACTGGCACTGGGATCATACATTTGGAATGCATGCAGTTAATGGACTTTGCATTGCAAATGAGCGCACAAATCAGTATCTGATTGATTTTAAGCGCAGATTATCGCAAGAAGGACCGGAGTTTTTTCTGAACATGCATGAGAGTATACGAAAAGAATACTCGGGAAATAAACCGGTAATCGTAACTACTGCAGACATGATCTTTCATGATAGCATGACGCTGGATGCAGGCAACTGCATTATTAAGATTTTTCAGGCTGATGCGCCGCATACAAATGATTCGACTTTTATTGAGGTTCCAGCGGAAGGCGTTTTGTTTGTTGGAGATGCAACCTGTGGGACATTCCCTGAATGGGAAAAAGACCCTGAATTAAGTAAGCGTTTGGCAGAAACGATCAGAAGCTCAGAGGCAACTACCTGTCTTGAAGGACATTGGGTTCCGGTTCCAAAAGAAGATACAATTAAAGATTTGTTAGAGGATGTAAAAGAATAAATGAAGATTATAGATTTACCAAAAGAAAATGGAAAGAAATAACTTATAGAAAACACGGAGGAAAATGACATGGCAGCAACATTACTGTATCAGGGACATGGAAGCGTAAGGATTGTTACAGGTGAGGGGAAAGTTATTTTTATTGATCCATTCTTGGGGGATGGCTATGATCTTCCGGCGGATCTTATTCTCATGACACATGGACACTATGATCACACGCAGGTGGATCTTATCTCTACAAAGAATGAAGAATGCTCTGTAATTAAATGGTCAGATGCTCTCAAAGATGGCGAATATCAGAATTATGATTTTGGTTTTGTATCTATTGAAACTGTAGAAGCTGGATATAACAAGAATCACAACGTCACAGAATGTGTCGGTTTTATACTTACATTTTCTGACGGTGTAAAAGCATATTTTTCCGGAGATACATCTACAACTCCATCTATGGCAGGATTTGCAGATAGGAAGTTGGATTACGCTTTTCTGTGCTGCGATGGAGTATACAACATGGATGTGGCTGAAGCGTCAGAATGTGCAAAGACAATTGGTGCAAAGCATACGATTCCTTACCACATGGAACCGGTGAAGGATAAAAGCGGTTTTGATATAAGTGTTGCAGAGAGCTTTGATGCACCAGGGAAGATAATACTCAAGCCTGGAGAAGAGCTTGTTTTGGAGTAAGAGGAATAAAGAAGTAAAAAATGACGAAGTAAAAAAGATAAAGAAGTAAAGAAAAATTAAGAAATCAGAGGATAGATTTGTGGCTAAGATAATATTTGTTTCAGGGCCTTGCGGCTGTGGAAAGTCAACCTTTACCAATGCATATGCAAGGCATCTGGTTGGCATGACTAAGATGCTGTTACTATGCTGGACTACATAAAGCAGACAGCAGAAGAAACGCATTATCGGAATATAAAGATTTTTAAGATTTTTCTTGAAAACAATTTTAAATCATATTAGCCTTTTCTTAGGACGTCCGAATCATTCCTAAGAGGAGGCTTTTTATGACGAAAGAACAACTTCATAAATACGTTTCTGAAAGCACCGGAAACGAGAGTAACATTTGCCAGATTTATGCGATTAAAGAAGGGCTGGATGTTTATGACGACTGCTGGCACGGATTTAAGACCGAAGATGCGATGAATGTCAATTCGGTGACCAAAGGTGTGATGGCATTGCTTGCAGGAATCGCATTAGACAGGGGCTGCATTAAGAGTGTGGATCAGAAAGTAATGGATTTCTTTCCGGATTATACTGTTAAGCGTGGAGAGAAAACCATATACGATGTAACAATAAAGCATCTGCTCACTATGACAGCTCCTTATAAAGGCAGGTCAGAACCCTGGAAGAAGGTGTGTACTTCACAGGATTTTACATATGCGATACTTGATTATCTCGGAGGACGTAGCGGGATTACAGGTGAGTTCAGATATGCTACGCTTGGTATTCAGATTTTGGCAGGGATAATCGAGAAGGTAGCCAATGAGAAGTGCATAGATTTTGCCAACAATAATCTGTTTGTGCCGTTGAACCTTCCTGAGCGAATAGCGCATGGAGACAGCTCCAAAGAAGATCAGTTTGATTTTTTCATGAATAAGAATCCAAGGAAATATGAATGGTACAGCGACCCTCGGGGCTGCGTTACAGCGGGCTGGGGATTATGTATGTCAGCGAAAGATATGGCTGTAATCGGCGCTATGGTGTTGAATGATGGCCTGTATAACGGAAATAGAATAATCTCAGAAGAATATCTGAAAGATATGCTCTCTCCCCATCTCAAGCTAGGCGAACGGTTTGGCTTCATGAACTATGGCTACTTATGGTACAAACCCTATGATGATAAAGAGGTATATGCGGCGATTGGTGACAGCGGAAATATCATCTATATAAACAAAGAGAAAAAAGTATCTGTTGGAGTGACAGGTACGTTTAAGCCGAGGATATTTGACAGAGTGGATTTTATCGAGCAAAAGGTATTGCCTGCCATTGGCGTAGGATGACAGTTTTTTTAGTAATTGTCATGATGGTACTAAAGCTCTGAATGAGAGAAATGTGCGGAGCGGATATTTATGTCCTTTTTCAAAAAATACAGAAGCAATAAATGTCTCAAATGAATTATAATTATTGCTAAAGTATATGGTATTGGATAAGAGGACGAAGTTTGAAAGTGTTCCACTTTCAAACCCAAATTGGTGTCGCGAGCTCCACCAATTTGAACCATTAGTCACTCGCTTTGCTCGCGACATGAGGTTAAAAATGGATTTCAGAAAGGCAACTTTAGAAGATATTGATATGCTTGTTACTACAAGAATAGAAGTGCTTAGGGCTGCAAATGAGCTTGGTGCAGAGCCTGGATACTTAAATAATCTTAACTATTAAATAATTAACATCAAGAGAAAGACCAAAGAGAGCGGCCATGACAAATACAGAACAGACCACACAAAATATGACCTCAGGAAACAGTATGAAACAGATCATACTGTTCTTTTTGCCCTTATTATGGGGAAATCTTTTCCAACAACTATATAGTCTTGTGGATAGCATTATAGTTGGCAAGGGAATCTCGGATCAGGCGCTGGCTGCTGTTGGGGCAACCGGGACACTTAACTTCCTTATACTTGGATTTGTTGTGGGGATGACCAGAGGATTTGGCATAACCTTTGCCCAGAGCTTTGGAAAAAACGATATGGCTATGCTGAATGCATACATCAGAGCAGCCAAGAAGCTCAGTATCACGTTTGGAATAGCCTTTACTGTTGTATGCGTTTCTTTGCTCAATAAGATGCTGACGTTCTTGAACACTCCTGAAGATATCTTTGATGATTCGTATAGATATTTTGCTGTGATCTTATTGGGAATTGTAGTGACGGTTATGAATAACCTAGAGATTACAATTCTCCAGTCAATGGGAGATTCCAGAACGCCCCTCACTGCCATGATCTGTTCATCACTCGTGAACATCATGCTTGATATTATTTTCATAATGGCCTTTGGCACAGGAGTTGTCGGAGCAGCAGTGGCAACAGTGGTCTCTCAGTTTGTATCATACCTTTTGTGCCTTAAAAAGCTTAGAACCATCGATTTTATGAGTTTGGGAAAAGACACGTCAGAAATAGCAGATGAAAAGAATATATTGGTTGAACTGATGAAAATAGGACTTCCTGTGGCATTTATGAATTCGGTCACAGCTGCAGGGGCCATGGTATTGCAGTACTTCGTAAATCTTATGGGAAGCGCATATGTGGCAGCCTATTCAGCCTGCATGAAATTTGCATCACTCTTTGAGCAGTTTGGAATGTCCGTAGGTCTTTCCATGATGACCTTTGTGGGGCAAAATAAGGGCGCTGGCAAATATGACAGGATACGCACAGGAGTAAGACAGGGCCTGATGATCTCTACACTTGTGAATGTGCCTATATCGCTCCTTATGATATTTGTGCCCGGAAGCCTGGCAAGGATGCTGCTGACTGACAACATGATAATCGGTTATTGTACCGATTTCATGCCGATCATGGGAATAAGCTTTTTTGCCCTGGGCTGGCTTTTTGTATACAGATACTCTGTTCAGGGGTTGGGCAATACCTTTATACCAATGCTCTCAGGCGGGCTCGAAGTCATTATGAGACTGATCTTTGGCTTTTTGGTAGGAAGGAACGGATTTAAAGGAATTGCCATTTCTGAAGTATCTGCATGGATAGGCGCTTTTCTGATGCTCATGGTGACATACTATTGTTTAATTGGCAAAGAACTAAAGCAATAGCATAAAGTAGCAATAAAAGACTCCTTGGATTTTTGTTAAAATGCAAGAAAGCAATATGGAATAATGCCGGATTAATCGATGAGAGAAGATAGATTATGGACAAATCATGGTCAGAAAACAATAAAGAAATACAGAAATTGCTGACGAAGGAAGCAACATTTAAAGATGCTATTCAGAAGCTTTGGGACAGGATTATAAGGAAGGACTGAGAATTTTGGAGGAAAACTATATGGAATAAGGGATGTCGCAATCAGCAGCCCATATAAACATAGTATTGATACCATTAAAAGATTAACAGACGCGTTAGAGATTAATATTCAAACCGATGAAGCTGCCATCGGAACTTCCTGATCTTGAACAGATAATTCTGATATAACCCCAGGTTATCATCAGCCATAGGTAAATACATACGCAGAGTAAGCGCTACTAACTATATAATGGTAACAGAGACCGATACATCTTGTGAGGAGCCAGGTGGAGTATGTCCTTTTGCTGTGGCTGATGACATCCCTATCTGGCAGGATGTATCCATGAAGAGATTTGAATATGTACATCCTGCAGGAGGTAATGAGTTTACTTCTGTTAAAGTTACACCTTCAGAGCTTGAAGCTGTTACTGGAGCCGAGGGTTGGTGTGATGTGTGCAAGGGATGGGAAGAAGACGAGTAAAAGTGTTTGTGCTAAAGGAGGAAACAGATGAGCAGAGTTAATTTTGGAGCAAAACCACTAATGTACCCGCAGCCGGTTCTTATCATTGCAACATATGATGAGAATGGAGTGCCGAATGCTATGAACGCAGCATGGGGCATAACCACTGATTTTAAAGAGATTTCAATCAGTTTGTCTGAGCACAAGACTACTGACAATCTCGCGAAGAGAGGAGCTTTCACAGTAAGCCTTGCTACTGAAAACCAGGTAATTCCCTGCGATTATGTTGGGATAGAATCAGGAAGAAAAGTACCTGATAAATTTGAAAAGGCCGGATTTCACGCAACAAAGAGTGAGTTTGTTGATGCACCTTTGATTGATGAACTTCCTGTTGCTCTTGAGTGTAAGGTAAAGAGCTTTGAAGATGGCATTCTGATTGGAGAAATCGTAAATGTCTCTGCAGATGAGAGCGTAGTGACAGATGGAGCAGTTGATATCACAAAGCTTAAGCCTATAAGCTTTGATCCATTTGGTAATGGATATTACGGAGTTGGAGAAAAGGTGGGCAATGCTTTTAAGGACGGCATGCAGTTGAAATGATAAAGAGATTCAAAGAGGTAAGTGGTCTTTACATAGAAAAAATCTACGGTCAGGATAGACTTGCTTTCGCAATGTCAGATACGTCTGATCTGTATGACCTGGTCGAGTATGCCCAGCATGGTGGGTGTCAGGGCTTTGTGATCCTCGGATATACCGACGGAGAACAACCGGTCAGCAAGCCGAGAAAGCCCGGAAGAGTACAGATTATTGAATAAGAAGGTGATAGTATGGAACAGGCCATCTGTATCGATGGTGATATCGGTGCTGATAATCCTATGGGCAAAAATATTTATATGTGCTTCGTTTTTCTGTCAATATGGAAGGCTTCAGGTGGAAATATTCATCAAGCCATAGAGCAGTAAAAAACTATATCGGATTTACAAATCAACACTTTTTACAAAACGTGTCGGGACCTGTACTCCTGAAATCAACACATTTTGCAAAAAGTGTTGTTCTTTTTAGTACCATAAAAGTGTAGTTGCTAGAGAGTAATTAACTCTGACATCTGCACTTATTTTTTTATAATAAGGGGAGTAATTGGTCTGACGTGGCTCTTTTTGGATCAGCGCATCCGTCACATAAACCGTTAGCCAACCCCTTATTATAAGCATTCGCTTAAGCAGGTAGGGAGAAACACCCGTGTAACCAACTAAACTGAATGGTAATAAGTGTGGCTGGAACAATTACTATTTACAGTTGGAGGAGGTTCAGAATGATTAGTGTTGGAATTGATGTATCAAAAGGAAAAAGCACTGTCTGCATACTTAAGCCGTATGGAGAAATAGTGTGCAGTCCTTTTGAAATGCAACATGTTGAGAAGGGGCTAGACGGACTCGATAGTATTCTCCAGAAGTTAGATGGTGAAATACGTATAGTCATGGAAGCAACGGGCATCTATCACTTGCCAGTATTGACTTATCTTACAGAGAAAGGCTATTTCGTATCTGTAGTAAATCCTTTTGTGATGAAGTCATTCGCAAAGGATAACAACTTTAGGGGTGCAAAAACTGACAAACTTGATTCGGTCATGATTGCTAATTATGGAATTGAAAAGTGGTTTAAACTCCAAAAGTATGAAGGTGCCGAAGAGGTATATGCTGAGTTGAAGCTGCTAGGGCGCAGATATAGGTACTATATGGAACTCCATGTTAAGGCTTTACAAGAATTAACTCATATCCTCGATTATGTCATGCCTGGAATCAAGAAAAAGTTTAATAGCTGGAACGAATCAAACAACAAGGACAAGTTAAGCGATTTTGTGGAAAAGTTCTGGCATTATGATGTAATTACTTCCATGAGTCTTGAAAAGTTCACAGATGAGTACCTTCTCTGGGCAAAAGAAAAGAAATATCACCGGAGCAGATCCAAAGCTGAAGAAGTCTATGAATTAGCATCCGGTGGTATTCCTACACTATCTTCCAGTACCCCATCGACCAAAATGTTAGTACAGGAAGCAGTATCAGTATTAAGGGCTATAGATAGCTCCTTGGCTACTATATTAGCACGAATGCAGGTTCTTGCTAAGTCCTTACCAGAATACTCTACAGTTAGAGAAATGGGTGGTGTTGGAGATGTGCTAGCGCCAAAACTAATTGCAGAAATAGGAGATGTAAGAAAACTTCATAGTGCAAAAGCTCTCATTGCTTGTGCCGGTATAGATCCACCGCCTTACGAGTCAGGACAATTTGTGGGCACAAATCGAAGGATGACAAAGAGAGGATCATCAACTTTACGAAAAGTAGGATATGAAGTAATGAGGGTACTTAAGAGTCATCCGGCGCCCAAAGATGCTGCTGTATATAATTATATAATCAAGAAAGAAAATGAGGGAAAGTGCAAAAAACACGCTAAAATAGCGGGATTAAATAAATTTCTACGTATATATTATGCAAGAGTAACCGCAGTCTACAAATAAGTAGCAACAGCTATAAAAAGGCTGGAATTATTCATCCAGCCTTTTTGTGATACTTAAAAATGGTGAAATTGAAAACACTTAAAAATAAGCCGTTTCGCTATTGACATTTGTTAGCAGGTTTATGTGCTCATTTTCCTATAATGACTTCAAGCTCAAAGCAAAGAGCGAAAAACAAATTGAGAATAAGAAAGGAAAAGATAAATGAGCAAAACAAATAAGATGTATCTGGTAACAGGAGCAGCAGGATTTCTTGGAAGCACAGTCTGCAGAAAGCTTGTTGAAAGAAATAAAAAAGTAAGGGCGTTTGTCCTTGAAGGCGACAAGTCAGCAAAATATCTTCCTGAGGAAGTTGAAATAGCATACGGCGATCTTTGTAACAAAGATGACCTGGAAAGATTCTTTGAGACGCCTGAAGATACAGAAGTGATCGTGCTCCACATAGCGAGCATCGTAACAGTAAATCCTGATTACAGTCAGAAAGTTATGGATGTAAATGTCGGTGGAACAGAAAACATCATAGAGATGTGCAAAGAGCACAAAGTATCAAAGCTTGTCTATTGCTCATCAACAGGAGCAATACCTGAGGAAGAAAAAGGAACCATAAGAGAGTGCGAAGGATCTATTCCCCTTGATCCTGAGAGAATCAAAGGCTGCTACTCATTGTCAAAGGCTATGGCAACAAACGCGGTGCTCAAAGCTGCAAAGGAAGGCCTTAACGCCTGTGTTGTTCATCCATCAGGAATCCTTGGACCTGAAGACTTTGCAATGGGTGAGACCACAAAGACTCTGGTTGATATCATCAATGGTGAGATGCCCGCCGGAATTGACGGAAGCTTTAATCTGTGTGATGTAAGAGATCTGGCTGACGGACTCATTGGGGCAGCTGATAAGGGCAAAAGCGGAGAGTGCTACATCCTTGGAAATGAGCCTGTTAGTTTTAAGGATTTTACAAAGCTTGTTTCAGAGGAGAGCGGTTGCAAGCAGATGAAGTTCTTTTTACCAATATCAGTAGCAAACCTGATTGCCGGGGTACTTGAGAAAAAGGCTAAGAAGACTGGAGAAAAGCCTCTTATGACAACTTTCTCCGTTTACAATCTTGCAAGAAACAACCGATTTGATTCAAGTAAAGCAAGTAAGGATCTGGGTTATACCACAAGGTCGTATAGAGAGACCATACGTGACGAGATCAGATGGCTCAAAGAAACAGGAAAGATCGCATAAAAAGGACATTCAAGAGAAAAGAAGGAGAAGAATACGATGAACGATTTAGATAAGGTTTATGCAGAAAGTGTTGCAAAGGATTACATGCCAAAGGAAACAAATAAGGTAAGGCAGCTTAAAAAGCTTGATGAAAGAGCAAAGCTTCCGGCATTTATAACAGCCATGACGCTTGGAATTATTGGGACTTTGATCTTTGGCACAGGAATGTGCTTTGGACTTAGCGTCTTTGGAACAGGAGTAATTTTCATGGTCATTGGGGTGCTGCTAGGAATAGTAGGTGCTGCTGTCTGTATCATCAACTATCCTTTATACAAAAAGCTCCTTAAAAAGGGCAAGGAAAAATATGCCTTTGAGATTCTGGAACTTGCAAAAGAGATAACAGGAGAAGCATAATGACTGAAAATAAGACTGTAGAAACAATACTTAAGAATGGTGACAAGGCTTGGTCTTGTGCTAAATATGACATGTCAGAGTGGGAAATTTATCATTGATCTGACACAGGATTTTAGGCAAAATTATTTATTTTTGCTTGACTATGACGTAACGTAATAGTTTATGATGTAATCACACGTGAAGGAGATGATAGCCATGAAGACAGTAAATGAAGTGAGTAAACTGACTGGAGTGAGTATACGCACGCTGCAGTATTACGATAAGATAGGACTCTTAAAGCCGGCGGAGTATACCGAGTCCGGATACAGGCTGTATGACGATGCGGCGCTGGAGAGACTTCAGCAGATTTTACTGTTTCGTGAGCTTGAGTTTCCGCTTAAGGATATCAAGGATATCGTAACCAGATCTGATTTTGACAAGAGATTGGCACTTGATCAGCAGATAGAACTTCTTGAATTAAAGAAGGAACATATCGAAAATCTGATCAGTATGTGCCGTGGATTAAAACTGAGAGGAGTGAGACATTTGGATTTTACAGCATTTGATTCAAGTAAATTAGACGAATACGCTAAGCGCGCAAAAGAGCAGTGGGGCAATACTCCGGAATATAAGGAATTCGAAGAGAAGAACGGTAAGCGGTCAAAGAGCGAAGAAAAAAGTATGATGGCCGATTTTATGAAAATCTTTGAAGAGTTCGGAGCTATGAAGGATCAGGATCCTGCTTCTGCAGAAGTACAGAATCAGGTAAGGAAGCTGCAGAGTTTTATTACCGAGCATTTTTATAAGTGTTCTAATGAAATTCTTTCCGGACTTGGTAAGATGTATGCCGGTGGCGGCGAATTCACCGAGAATATTGATAAGATGGGTGGAGAAGGAACTGCTGAATTTACTCATCGGGCGATACAGATCTACTGCGGATGATGCATTTCTTGTAGATCTGGAATCAAAAATTGATTAGTTGATGTCCAGAGCTATTTTATTTTTGTCTGAAAAAAGGTATGATAATCCATAAGTTGTCGAAAAAGATGATACGGAAAGGGACTTAATGATTCCAGTTGGTATGCAATTCTAAGTTCAGATAGGTAAGAATTATGAGTAATCCGTGGGAAGAAATCAGTTTGAATGATTATGAGAATCATATGAGCCTCGATTCTGTTAAACAACTCCAAATTATGAATTCAATAATGAAGGAGCAGTTTGAATCTTATCCGGTTTCGACGGCTATGATCCTTGGAGTCGCCGGTGGAAATGGCTTGGAACATGTAAGCCGGGATAAATACCGGACTGTTTATGGAGTGGATATCAATGAAGATTATCTTCGAATAGTTTCGGAACGATATGCATATTTGTCTGATGTACTGAAATGCTTGAAGATAGATCTGATTGGCGATGCGGATCAGCTTCCCGGGGCACAGTTGCTGATAGCAAACCTTCTCATAGAATATATTGGGTATGATGTTTTTCAGAGAGTAGTTTGTAAAGTAATTCCTGAATATGTTTCATGTTTGATTCAGATCAATGTGGATGATAAGCAGTGGGTATCAGATTCTCCATATTTGCATGCGTTTGACGGGCTGGATGAGGTACATCATCAGATGGATGAGAAATCTCTTTTAACAAAAATGCAGGAGATAGGATATAAGGACATACTCCAAACAAGGATCCCGCTTCCTAATGGAAAGGCATTTATCAGAATGGATTTTCAAAATGGAAAAATGGGATAGAACGATAAACCTAAGTGTCATCATACAAGATGGAGATGAGACCTCCCAGGGAATATAAGAAGAGGGAGATGATATCGTTTAAGTCTTCTCTTCTGATAATCGCATCGGAAAAGGATATCTTTTTTCCGGCAGGCAGAGTATTCAGAAGGGCAAGAGAAATCTTTGCAGGACCGGTTACTACAATAGAGATAGATAGCAAGCATTTACCATCAGATGAAATTATGGTCGATGTATGTAAACGGACAATAGAATTTCTTAAAAACTCATAGCGAATATAAAGTTCAGTATAAAGGGCTATCGACTTGGAAGCACAAATGCTACACTTAATAATGGAAATGCGATGCACAGAGCCTTAGTTTGCAAAGACTGGGAGGAATAAGCATGAAGTCTATCCTTATCAAAGATACAACTAAAGAAGAACGGGAACAGATAGTGAAGAACTCTCTTGACTGCGGAGGTGGTTGTGAGAACTGTTCTTCATGCTGGCTTGGAGGCGGAAGTCCCTGGGACATATACCAGGATTACATCGATGGTAAAAAGGAGATTCGTGAGATAAACATGGAGTATATGGAAAAGTATCGCCAGGACAGGCAGATACACTAAGGAGACAGTTATTATGACAGGTGCACCTGAGATAGGAAATTCCACTTCGGAAGAGCGCAGAGCATATATAAA
Source organism: Butyrivibrio fibrisolvens (assembly GCF_023206215.1). Taxonomy (NCBI): domain Bacteria; kingdom Bacillati; phylum Bacillota; class Clostridia; order Lachnospirales; family Lachnospiraceae; genus Butyrivibrio; species Butyrivibrio fibrisolvens. The sequence continues at coordinate 272,811 of NZ_CP065801.1, read as the reverse complement.
AGAAAGATATCCATGCATTTCTGACTGTGACATGTGCGGACTTTGTAAGGTGTTCCGCGGAAAAGATGCAGAAACTGCATATAAAGATTACATAGATGGCAACAAGAGTTTTCTTGAAGTCTCTGCATATTACAAATAAATAATTAAATTTTCTTTTATCTGAAAATCCAACGTCATTGTACTTCCCTTTTGTATATGAGCAACAGTAAAAGGTGGGATAAGGGCCGGAGATGCTAGCGCTTTCGTTGAAAATTATTCTCGTATGTAAAGATGCTCCAGATCTCCGTCTACAAATCCGGTTGATATGCCGGTGTATCTTTCTTTGAGATCATCTGCGTACTTGCCTTCATCAAGATATCTAAGCATATCCTGAATAGCATCTTCTAACACATCATCCCACTCAGCAACTTGTCGAAAGGAGAATGCGTCTTCTGAAGAAAAGACTACATCTGTAGCCCAGTCGTCATCATCGGGATCAAAAGAAGATGATATGATCACATCTATTGACCATGAATAGTTACCATCATCATATATATTAAAGCAAAGGCCCTTCCCAACAGGAAGGCCTTTTTCTATTGTAGTATCAAGCCAGCTTTCAAATTCTTTATACATTTTAACCTCATGTCGCGAGCAAAGCGAGTGACTAATGGTTCAAATTGATGGAGCTCGCGTCATCAATTTGTGTTTGAAAGTGGGACATTTTCAAACTTAACCTCATGTCACGAGCTAAGCGAGTGGCTAATGGTTCAAATTGATGGAGCTCGCGCCATCAATTTGGGTTTGAAAGTGGAACACTTTCAAACTTTTAACCTCACACTAAATGACTTCTTGAATTTATAATTCAATTATATCCGCGTTTCTATGCTCAACTTTGATAGGCATATCAGGTGCAGAAAGTGTCTTTATGACTACAATGATAGGTACGAGTGCGGAGATGATTCCAATACCATTATAGTTATCAACACTATCATGCTCTAAAGATGCATATACTCTTGCATACAGATCTCCATAATAGAATATCCTTGCAAGAAGTGCAAGAGTTCCAAGTTTTGGGATAATACTAAGGAGCATGATAACAAGCCACCCAAGACGGTATCGGTTAGTCGGAATATTAACAAAGAATGCGTTGGTTGATTTAATGCCTTTTGTCATAACGGTTGCCAGCACGTAGATGTTAAATACAGGGATCCAGGCATATTCGCTCTTTGGATATCCAATATTTTTCAGTATTTTGACAAGTGTAAGAGAAGTTATTATGTAATCGATAGCCAGCATAGTAAAACTTCCAAAACCAAATCCACCTGATAATGTTAAAAATTGTCTCATCTTATAATTCCCCTTTGCGTTTGAATATATGGCGTTGTTGCCACTAATGTCGGATCATTAGCCGCTCATGACATGAGCTCTACTATGAATTTAGTATATATCAATTGTTATATATAAAACAGTAAAAACGGCGAATTAGACTAGATTAAGACCACATTACTGAATATGATCATGGTATCTTGCCGCTGATTTTGTATTAGTAATTTACTAAAATTTTATGTAAAAAAAGTGGTATTCAAGTGATTAAATAAGCTATATATGCTAGAATCCTCTAGAGAAGTATGTCATGCAATAAATTTGCGTATAATTAGACGTTGCTGTATATACTGACAATAAATTAAATGGATAGTTTAGGAGTAATAGTAGTAGAAGTGGAAGCAAGGAAAAAACTGATCGACACATCTTTTTACAGGCATTTATGGAGGATTGTATTCCCCATAATCATACAGAATCTATTAAGCGCAGCCGTATCATCGGCTGATGTTATCATGCTCAATTATGTCGGGCAGAGCGCTCTGTCTGCATCTGCGCTTGCTGTGCAGTATGTGAATGTTATAAGTATGGTTATCTACGGAATGGGAACAGGTGCTACTATGCTCTGTGCCCAGTACTGGGGCAAGGGTGATCCAAGAGCCGTAGAGAAGGTCCAGGGTATAGCTCTTCGTATTACGATTATAGTTGGAATCCTGGTGACGCTTTGCTCTGTCACTATTCCCAGATATATGATGCTGTTATTTACTCCTGAAGAAGAGATAATAGATCTTGGTATCATCTATTTAAGGATTGTTTCATTTGGCCTTATATTCTGGTGTATATCAGAAGTATACATAGCTGTAATAAGAAGTATAGGACGAGTTTCTGAAGCTACTATCATTAGTATCACAGCGCCTGTTCTCAATGTCTTTTTTAATGCTGTATTTATCTTCGGACTTTTTGGAATGCCAAAGCTGGGGATAGCCGGAGTTGCTCTTGGTACCAGTCTGTCACGTTTTATCCAGTTTGTGATCTGCCTTGTTTTTTCCAAAAAATCCAAGGATGTCAAATTAAACTTTGCCAAGATATTTGAAAGTAATAAGCTCTTGTGGAGAGATTTTCTTAAGATTGCAATACCTGCAGTTTTAAATGATGTATCCTGGGGACTTGCATATTCTACGTATTCTATCATAATGGGTCATCTGGGCTCGGACGTTGTTGCTGCCAATTCTGTTGTAACAGTTGCTAGGAATTTTGGAACGGTAGTAGGATTTGCCCTTGCATCAGCAACAGGTATCATCTTAGGTCAGATGCTTGGACGTAATGATTTTGAAAAAGCAAAAGCAGGAGCTCACAGACTAGTCATACTATCAGCGGTAACAGGACTAATAGGTGGTCTTATCATACTACTGGTATCGCCTCTAATAGTATCAGGAGCTTCACTGACACCTCAGGCCAAAGACCTTCTTAAGTTCATGCTCATGCTTCAAAGCTATTACTGTATGGGACAGACTGTTAATACATCTATAATAGTAGGTGTATTCAGGGCGGGCGGAGATACAAGGTTTGGCTTTATCTGTGACACGATCGATATGTGGGTATATGCCGTACCGCTTGGCTTTATAGCAGCTTTTGTTTTAAAGCTGCCTGTCAAATGGGTATACTTTTTGCTTCTTACAGATGAGTTTGTAAAGTGGCCTGTAGTATTCAAAAGGTATTTTAGCTATAAATGGGTCAAAAACATTACAAGAGATAATATCTGATTTAATCCTTATACTTGGACGTAATGGTATCTCCAAAGCCAGATAAAACATGTCTCCTTGTGAAAAATATAACAAAAATACAAAATAACCCCCTTTAATTTGCTGTTTTTGCATATTTATTTATGTCTTATGACATAGTATAGTTGTCATATCAAAAAACACCGCTTTAGTTTTAGGAGGAAAAAAGTTTATGGAATTATTATTTGGTTTATTTGGTGGATTTATATTTGGGGGATTTGTTATCTTAGCACTTCTATATGTGTTATCATCCCTTGCGTTCGTAAAAGTTTTCAGAAAGCTCGGTTATCAGAGCCCGGGACTTGGATGGGTTCCGATTCTCAACATCTTTATCCTGGCTACGATCGTAACAACAGGGGTATCTAAAGTAAAGGTACTTGGAGCATTCGAACTTGATGTTAATATTTACAGATTTTTATGGGTACTTCCTTTAGCAGTATCTCTTCTGTTCGGTGGATGGGGCACAACAATTTCTTATATTTTCGCAGCTATTTATTATGGTGATATGTATTCAAGAGTATATGCATCATTCGATAATACTAATGTTGAGGATCAGACAGTTCTTGGTGCTGTATCAGGAATCATATCTATCATATTTGTTGTCAAGGCACTTGCAGCAGATAACAATCTGGTTCAGTTAAGATTCAGACATGATGATGTTCGTTAATTAGATGATTATCAATAAAAAAAGCCGCTTCCTTATGGAGGCGGTTTTTTTATGGGGATTTTAGATAAAAAACTGTGTAATGTCACATTATAAGCAAATTGATCTGATAATAGATAGGCATATAATCATAGATCAGCTTGCCTTAAGCTGCTTCTTAGAAGCAGGCCCGGCTTTCTTTTTGCCAAGTATAAGTTCGTGCAGCATCTTTAGTGGAACAGCAGATGCTACGCCAAGGGCAAATACTACAAGGACATATACGATCACATATTTGATATGGTGAGGAGATGGAACTCCGCCATCAAATTGCCATCCAAAGAGCTCTACATACAGACCGTGGATCAGATAGAATTCAAGTGTGATGCTGCCCATGAACTTAAGGAATTTATTGCCGATTTTAAGTTTCATGTTGAGAAGCAGTACACAGAATACGAATTCTGATGTTAGAACTATCTGTGACAGAAGGCTTATCCTTCTTCTCAGGATCGTATCAGGTGCTCCCCAGTTCTCGCCGTAATAGCCAAATATGTTGCAGATAAAATCTGAGTATCTGTAGAGCGGATAGTATGCGGCAAGTGCTGCGATAAGATATACCCAGTAATACTTTTTGAGATGCGGGATTATCTTATTTTCAAATTTTGCAAAGATGATTCCTATCGGGAATAAGAATACGCAGTTATACCACCATTCTCCTCTTATCCAGAAATCGTTGTGATCTATACTGGTTCCCAGAAGCAGATATAAGACAACGAATGCGGTTGTAGAAAGGACTGCGAGGCCGTCTTTCTTAAAGATCTTAAATGAAATATAGAAAAACAGGTAAAGGAATGGTAATACGATCACATACCAGGTGTTGGGATTGCAAAGGTCAATACTTGTAAGATAGAGCAGTACCTGATTTGCATCCATCTTCTCGCCAACAAGAAGTCTTGCAATAAAGAAGATAAAAGTAGTAGTGTAAAGAGCCAGAACTACAGGAAGGATTCTTCTTTTTACATATCCTTTCAGATAATTTTCTTTTGCATGGAAACTTTTGTAAACCCCATATCCATTAAAAAACAAAAAGACGGATACCAATAGATATCCACTTGGCACAAAGATATCAAGACCGTGTACTATACGACTTGGCGGATACATCCAAGGCGCACAGGTCTTTTGTGCGATGTGATGGAGCATGATGCATATAGCAAGGAATCCTTGCAACATCTTGGACTGCTCCAAAGACAGAAATTCATCGTTGAATTTCCCATGTCCTGTATATCTTGCTCCCCATAACAAGATAACAGGCAGTACTACATAGACTGCATATACCATTTGTTGCATAACTATACCTCCAATAAATATATCGTAGTTTATTGGAGGTATGACCGCTTCTCATTTATGATTATTTATTGTTCATATATTGCGAATATTACGATTACTTATCCTGCAAGCTTTTCAAATTCCTTGAGCTTCTGACAGGCCTGGTTAGAGAGGTTTTTGGGTACTATGACTTCTATGGTCACGTACTGGTCGCCACTCTTATCTTTGTGGCCCATTACAGGTACGCCTTTATTCTTAAGTCTTATTTTGCCGCCTGACTGCATGCCGGCAGGGACCTTGCACATTACCTGGCCGTAAAGTGTATCTACCATTACCTCCCCGCCAAAGACAGCTGTAGTAAATGGTACCCTAGCTATAGTATAGACATCAGAGCCCTTTCTTTCGAAGCCGTCTTTTGGAAGAATATGTACTTTGAGGTACAGATCTCCTGACTTTCGCCCCATACGATTGCCTTTGCCCTTTAAGCGGATACTCTTGCCGTCTTCGATTCCGGCGGGTATCTTGACCTGCAAAGTCACTGTCTTGCCATCACCTTCTGTGATCTGGAGTCTTCTTTCTGCTCCAAAGGCTGCATCGTCAAAAGAGACATCTATATCAGAATGGATATCTAGCATTCCTGTATCTGCCCCTTCAAAGGGTGAACTGCCTTCATAGTAGGGCCCGCCGCTATAGGCATCATTGTAATAGCCTTCATCCTCGCTGCTATAACTAAAGGGACCTTTATTAAAATGAAAAGATCTTTTGCCTGAAGAGTGTGCACCGCCGAACATGCTTCCGAACAGATCACCGAATATATCATCCATATCTCCGGGATCATTAGTAAAGTGGGTATAATATCTGCCATTGTCTGAAAAACCTGAATAGGAGCTATTATTACTATCGCCTTGCAGGCCACCATTTTCAAATGCTGCAAAGCCGTAAGTATCATATAGCTTCTTTTTCTCAGGGTCACTTAGTACTGCATAGGCTTCGCCAATCTCCTCGAACTTCTTCTTGGACTGTTCATCACTGCCTGCTGTATCCGGATGATATTTCTTGGCCAGCTTCCTGTAAGCTGTCTTAATCTCTTTATCAGTAGCGTTCTTGCTTACGCCAAGGACATCATAATAATCTCTCTTTGCCATAAGCATCGCCTCCTTTCGACAATGCCTTAATATTTCTGCATTTTATTAAGTAATAGATCATACTTTTGTTACTTATGTTCTATCACAAATAGAACAATGATTCAATAGATTTGAGCCTTGGATATATTAAGTTTTAATAAATTTTACATATCCGTGCTTTAGATGTGCGAAATATTGTAGACCGCCATGTAAAGATATGCTCCTTTGTTCTATGCAAAATAATTTAGCATTTTTTAAAAAGGTCGATATTGCAAAGTCTTTGAACCTGTCTGCATGGAAACATGCCGCTCATCCCATATAAAATTACAATTAACAGCAGTTTTGTATAAGGGGAAACATATATCAAATGTATACAAAACATCTACAAACTATATCAAAAAAGGGAAGGAGCAAGCATGTTTAACAAAAAATGGGGAACGAAGCGCGTTCTAGCTATCATAATGTCGCTGGTCGTGCTTGAGCCTGCAGTTTTATCAGGCATATCAACTGTTTCATATGCTGAGCAGCTATCAGATCCGGGAGATGATCTAAACGCAGAGGCTGGTAGCTCATCAGGATCTTCATCTTCTGATGAGCAGAATAGTAGCTCTCAGGGTTCTACAGATAACTCATCAGGGACAGGGTCTGGTGCAGAAGATAGTACAGGATCTGAAGGCTCTGATAATGCAGCAACAGCATCATCAGCAGAGGATGATCCGGCTCAGGGAAGTTCTGATTCATCTTCTAAGGAGACTTCTGATGCAGCAACAGCTGAAGATTCAGAAGATGGTGCAGATGCATCATCAAGTGCGTCAACAGGAGACTCTTCTGATGCAGCATCGAGTGCTTCAACTGGTGCATCGGATGATGAGACCAAAGATAAAACTAAGACTAAAAGCACCGTCTTGGGTGCAAGCAGGACCACTTCACCTATGTCTGATCAGGGTGATGACGGATATGAGAACTTTACAAGCGATACTCAGGTTGCAGACTTTGTATTTGGAACAGATGGCAATATCTCTTCCGAAGATACATATAGTAGCGACAAGGGATATGGTTTTAGCGATGTAGACTATAATACCGACCCTACGGGCTGGTCAGGCGGCGTATATTACGAAAGAAAGGCCAATGTCTCTACAGGAAGTGCTTCCTATGTAAGTGACTCTGAGAACTACCTTGAGATCAGGTCCAAGGTATGGACTGAAACTGAAAGCTCAGGTTATGGTGTCTATACTTATGAGAACACTTCTACACTGGACGTAGACCTTTATAATGCTGATTACAAGGTTGAAGTTACTTTTGCTAACCCGACTGAATCTTCATATTCTGCTTATCTTGAAGCAGAGGATATCGGACAGGTAAGCGGTATTAATATATCCGCAGGCGGTGAGGCAACTGCATCTTATGAAGTGAGTCTTATAGACGGAACCCTTAATATGAAGTTCCTTGCATCAGGATCTGCAACATCTATATCAGATGCAGCTACTTCATCCGTATATATCAAGGAAGTCGTTATCACAAGACTTTCAACAGATTATGCATCTTCCAAGCCTACATTATATGTGGCATCGGATTCTACAGTTCAGACCTATGATGCATATTACTATCCTCAGACAGGATGGGGACAGACTTTTAGCAACTGGTTTGGTGATCTTGTAGAAGAAAGAGAAGCAGTAAATGCCTCTTTTTCCCAGTCACAGGTATATGAAGCAGAAAATGCTACAATAGAGAACCGCTCTATAGGCGGACGTTCCAGTAAATCTTATGTTGAAGAAGGTAAACTTGAAGATATCCTTGAAGATATCGGCGCAGGAGACTATCTCTTCATACAGTGGGGTCACAATGATGCAACATCGTCCCGCCCTAACAGATATGTGTCAACATCAGATTTTTCCAAATGGATCATGATGTATGTAAGAGGTGCTTATCAAAGAGGTGCAACACCTATCCTTGTAACACCTGTTTCAAGATACAGCTATACTTATGATTCTAATGGCAGACTTACATGGAAATCAGACTTTGAAGCATATCGTCAGGTTATGATATCACTTGCAGGAGAATATGATATTCCGATCATTGACCTTACAAGTCGTTCAGGTGATATCTGCGAAAGCCTTGGTGCAGAAGGTGCCAAAGCTCTTTTCCTGACAGGTGTAGAAGCTGGTGACTATTCAGAAGGCGCATATACAGGCGGATCTTCAGATGCTACTCACCTTCAGTGGTATGGCGCATTCAAGTTCTCGCAGGCAGTTGCGCAGGGTATCGTTGACTATGCAGATAATACAGACAATGAGTATAAGCTTGTAGGAACCTGCAATGATCAGCTTGACGCTCTTGCATCACTTGTTGAGATATCAGCTGCAACAGATGCTCCTTCCAAGGTTACAGGACTTGAGATAACAAGTAAAGGTTCTACAAGCGTATCTCTTTCATGGGACAGCGCAGAAGGCGCAGAGCTTTACTATATCTACAGAGCTGTTCTTGAAGATGGCCAGAAGGCAGAAGATATTGATTTTACCAAGGCTGAGAAATATTCTGTATCCTCAAAGCGTACTTATACAGACTCTAACTGCGGCGCAGGAGTTACCTATGTATACGCGGTTGCAGCTTATAACAGCTACGGCCTTGGCGAGGTATCAGATTATATAGAAGTTACAACCAAGAATGCCGGATACAGATTCGACTTTAATTACAATTCATCCCCTACAATGGAGGGATGGAACGGCGTAACACAGAGCCAGAGCTATAGCTCCTCAGTAGGATACGGCTGGATCAAAGCACCTGGCAACGGCCGTTATAGAAGCGGCAACGGCAAGGCTGACTCATCTGATATGGCAGACGATTTCTGCCTTGGAGCAGGTGAGTTTGCAGTAGATATTCCTAATGGAAGCTACGAAGTTACTATCTATGCAGGTGACCTGTTACCAGGTACCAGCACTATCAAGTGTGCGTATACTGCAGAAGGCGTATCTATAGGATCCATTGCCTGCAAGCAGTCTCTTGGCTCATGTACGGCAACTGTTAACGTAACAGACGGACAGCTTAACATAGTAGTAGGCGGAACCAACAATTACATCAATGGTCTTACTATCACAAGCCTTCTTACTGCTCCCGGTAACCTTACTATTACAGAGCTTTCCTTTACAGATACTACAGCTTCTTTCCTGTTTGCATTCAATACTGTAGAAGAGGCAAAGAGCTATACAGTATACCAAAAGACGAGTTCTGATACAGATTATAGTGTTGCTAAGACCTATACAGCAGATGAGCTTGTAGAAAAAGATCTTGACTGCAGAGCTATGGTTGCTGACCTTGGCGAGACATATTCTTACTATATGACATGTACTACAGCAGACGGAGTAGAGTCTCCTGCAAGTAACATCGTAACACAGGAGATGATCGATCCATCAGTAGCAGTACCTGGCGCAGTCAAAAATGTAGAATGCACAAGCCCTAAGGAAGACGCATCAGAGCTTCAGAACTATATATCTCTTTCATGGGATGCCAATGACACCTCTGACAAGGTTATCAAGTATGTGATCTACAGAAGTGATAAGGCCGAAAGCGACAAGGGCTTTAAAGAATTCACCAAAGTAGGTACTACAACTAAGACAACTTATACAGACAAAGATGATGTTGCAACTAACATTCACTACTATTACAAGGTAGCTGCAATGAATGCAGGTGGTATAGGTGAGCTTTCTGAGGTATGCATCACACCTGTAGTTGGAACACTTGTAGCAGGCGGTCTTGAGACATACTCCAGCAGACAGCTCGTAGCTATAAGCCTGTCCGGAAGTTCAGGAGCATCCACCTATGTGACTGCAACTGATTCTGAGGGAAAAGAAATAAAGAGCGGTGTATATCTTAGCTGGAGAGCTTACAAGGGTGATTTTAGCGGCAAAAATCTTACAACAACCTTTACCGTATATCGTAATGACGTTAGGATCGCTACTAATATAAGTGTTACGAACTGTATCGATGAAGGCGGATCATCTTCTGATGTATACAGAGTTGTAGGATCCAACGACTCATCACTTGGTCTTAAAACGATCGGAACCAATGTCTGGGACAATCAGTATCTTGAGCTTCAGCTGGTAAAGCCCTCTGATCAGACTATGCCTGATGGATCTACATGTACATATACAGCCAATGATATGTCTGTGGGTGACCTTGACGGCGACGGAGAGCTTGAGCTTATAGTTAAGTGGTATCCAAGCAATGCCAAGGATAACTCAGGATCAGGCTATACCGGAACAACTTTCCTTGATGCCTATGATGTTAACTTCGCAACAGGCGTCTGCAGCCTTATGTGGAGGATCGACATGGGTATTAACATCCGTTCAGGTGCTCACTATACACAGTTCCAGGTATGGGATTTTGATGCGGATGGATGTGCAGAGATCGCAGTAAAGACAGCTGACGGAACTACAACATACGACGCTGACCTTCAAGAGACAGGTTATGTCGGAGCATGCTCCATGGCTGATCTTGATACAGCAACTATTTCTACCAAAAATGATTATCGTAACACATCAGGATATGTTCTCGACGGACCTGAGTACTTTACAATGTTCAACGGTGAAGATGGAACCATAATAGATACTGTTAAGTACACTCCTGAAAGAGGCTCTGTATCTGCTTGGGGTGATGGCTACGGCAACAGAGTAGACAGATTCTTATCATGTACAGCTTATCTTAATGGAACAACACCTTTTGCAGTATTCTGCAGAGGCTATTATACAAGAACTTGTCTTACAGCATATTATCTTTCTACAGCAGATGACGGTACTCAGTCTATCGGTACTTACTGGACATTCGATACCAACGATGCAGGTTCACAGTATGAAGGCCAGGGCAACCACGCAGTAATAGTTGCTGATGTAGATAATGATGACAAAGATGAGATAATATACGGCTCACTTACACTTGATAATGATGGAAGTGTTCTGTATTCTACAGGACTTGGACATGGTGATGCAGAGCATGTAAGTGATTTTGTATCATCCAACGACGGACTTGAGGTAATGGATGTTCATGAACATGATAATGCAACATATCATGTTGAGATCCATGATGCTCAGACTGGTGAGATCCTTACAGGATACTACACAGGTAAGGATACAGGACGAGGCATGGCTTCTGATATCGATCCTACAGCAGAAGGCGCTGAGTACTGGTCAATAGCAGATCCAAGCTATTCATCCAATGATGAGCCGTCTTGGAATTCAAGAAATGCAAGTGTATATTCTGGCCAGTCCGGTGTATTTAATTCATCAGATACAGATGGATCAAACCTTATAATACTTACAGAAGGAAGCACACCAGCTGTTAACTTCTCACTGTACTGGGATGGTGATCTCCTTGCAGAGATGCAGGATCATACCTTTAACTCAGCAGCATATGTGCCTCTTACAACAACAATTGAGAAGTGGGACTATGAAAATGGTATATCCTACACACTTTTTGAATCTTCAGAAGTATTAACCTCTAATGGAACTAAAGGTAATTTAGGACTTGTAGGCGATATCCTTGGTGACTGGAGAGATGAGATAGTAGCAAGATGTTCTGATGATGCATCAAAGATCAGAATCTACTCTACAACAATTACTACAGATTATGTGATCCCATGTTCACTTACAGATCTTCAGTACAGAGAAGCTATTGCATGGCAGAATGTTGGATACAATCAGCCTGCACATACAAGCTATCTGATATCAGAAGGCCTTGTAACATCGAAACTTTCAGAAGGCGATGTAAGCTCAAATAGTATTGATGTTCTTTATACCAAGGCATGTGATGGATCAGTATATGGTCACGATGTAGAGGGATATAGCGTATACAGAGCTGATGTAACAGTAGATTCTAATGGCAATGAGACAGTAGGTGACTATACTAAGATAGGTGAAATTGATACAGATGATATGGTCAAAGCTTCTGAAGGTGGATCATCATCCGGATCAGGTTCTTCTGAATCAGAGCCTGTATATCTTAAGTTTGACTTTGGTAACGGAAGAGTCGAAGATGGCTATACACAGGTACTTGCAGATACTGCTTATAGCTCAGATACAGGATACGGCTTTAGTAGTGACACTATTAAGAAGAATATTTTATCAAATAAAACTTACAGATCATGGACTGATGAAGACAACGCAGATCTTCTGTATGACTCCGTATTTGGTTTTGAGACAGATGGAAGTGCAGAGTTTGATGCAGATCTTCCAAACGGAACCTATGAAGTAACATTTATAGTAGCAAACGGATCAGGAGCTTACTATCAGGCTATATCCTGCGAAGGAGAGACAGTATCTACTATTAATAATTTCCGTCATGGCAAGAGTGATATAACTATTGATAAGATAACAGCTACAGTTACAGTATCAGACGGAACTCTTAATATCGTAGTAAAGACCAGTAAGAGCGGATATGGTTCCATGTATTTTACAGGAATCGAGATCAAAGACGTAGATTATGACAACTATCTGTCTGAAAGCAAAGCTTCAAGTACTAAGGATGATGCTACAAACAAGGACGATGCTGATACAACAGGAAGATACGTATATACTGATAAGGATGTAGAAGCAGGTCACAGCTATTCATACAAGATAGCAGCAATTGTAGATGGTAAGGATTCCTATAATTCCAAGGCACTCACTATCACAAGCGGTATTGATGTATCTACTGTAATTGATACAGATGTTTCTTTTGATATACCAGGTTCCATGAAATTTGATGACGATGATGCTCTTGAAGCTTATATCATCTCATTAAAAGAAACTTATGCAGTTAAGGATCAAAACGGCAACGTATCAAATCTTGCAGTAAAGAGTATAGACGTATCCAAGATTGATATGAGCGCTGTTGGAAGTTACAAGGCTGATGTAACACTTAAGGGTTGTTCAAAGACTGTAGAGATTACAGTTAACGTAATTGAAAACGGAGCAACAGGTTATGCAAAGCTTGACGATATCACTGTTATAGTCGGAGGCAGCGTAACACTGCCTGAGACTGTAGAGGCAACATTCCTTGACGGAACATCTGACAGCGTAAACGTAACCTGGGACACATCCTCACTTGACCTTAACAAAGTAGGAGAGTACACCCTTAAAGGATCTGTAGAAGGCGATGAGGACTGTGTAACAGTAAAAGTTATCGTAGTAGACGACTACATCGTATCTGCAGGTGATGTCTATGTAGAAGCTGTATATGGCAGCAAAGTAGAAGACTATCTTCCGGATACAGTTGCAGCGACCTATTATAGCGGAGCAGTTAAACAGGCACAGGCATCATATGATACTTCCAAGGTAGATATGAACACATCTGCAACCTATAAAGTTCCTGGTACTATTAATGGCACAGATGTGACATTCACTCTTAACCTTGTAGTAAGATATGAAGCTCTTTACAGCTTTGATTTTGGTATATCTTCAGGAACAGGCGCTGATGGCTGGACTACACTGACAGCCAATCCTAAAGGCGGCAGCAAAACGCTTGACAGCCTTGGACTTACATATTCCAAGGAAAAAGGCTACGGCTTTACAGATGGAACAGCCACATGTCAGGGAAGGTCAGAAAGCTATGAATATACTCAGGGCGTGATCCCCAAGAATGTATATACTGATTTCATAATTCCTGATGGTCAGACATTTGTTGTTGATGTAGAAAACGGCAGTTATGAAGTTGATGTTGTCTCAGGTTCATATTACAAATCAACTGTTAAGGCTACTATAGAGGGTACTGCAGTAACTGTATCTAATGCAGCATCTACTTATAGTATAGGAACTTATACAGTAAGTGTAACTGATGGTCAGCTTACTATAGAGTTTGCAGCAGGCGCTACATCTAGAGTTGATGGTATTGTTATAAGAAAAGTGGGTTCAAACTACAATACACCTGGCGATGATCCTACAGATGACAACAAGGAAACTGACAATAAAGAAACAGATAATCAGGAAACAGGTAACACCGATAACACAAATACAGATAACAAAGATTCTGGAAATACTAATACTGATAATACAAATACAGAAAGTAATAGTTCTTCAGGATCAACACAGAGTTCCGGAACAGGCAATACTTCAAGTAGCACAGGATCCGGAACAGGCACTACAGGAGGATCAAGCTCATCAACAGGAAGCTCAAGTTCTTCAACAGGCAGTACAAGCTCAACAACAGCTTCCGGTAATACTTCAGATAATAGTACTACTACAGGATCTGGAACATCATCAGGAAGCGGCACGACTACTCAGGATGGAACACTGGTTGCAGATGCAGACAATACTCCCGGTCAAGTAGCTGGTGCTACAAGACCACAGCCTAGTGGAACATCTTCAGGTACATCTACAGGTAACGCAGGCAATGCAACCGGTTCATCAGATAATGGTGGTGATGATACACAGGGGCTTGTTGCAGAAGTTACTCAGGATACAGATATTGCAGAAAGTACAGAAGAAAACGTTGAATCAGATCAGTCTGATAACACCCAGTCCTTAGAAACAGAAGGCGAAGGCCAGACTACTACTGAGCAGGGAGAGAGTACTACAATCGAAGAGTCAGATACAGCGCAGGCAGATACACCACATCATAACCCGGTAGCTACTGCAGCTGCTGTAGCATCAGTATTTGTAATCCTTGCAGGACTTATCTTTGCAGGTATCAAATCCGGCTTCTTTCTTAAGATCCTTTCTTTTATCAGATAACTGATAGTTAGACGATAGTATTAGGCTGTTACATTTTTCTTTTTCATAATAGTTAAGCTAATATGCAAGCCGGCAGGTAGATCCAAGTGTAGGATTGACCTGCCGGCCTTGCTTTTTTTATGCTGTGATTAAAATAAAGAATCTAAGAAAAGAATAAACTGATACGACAAGACTATTTATTGGCAAGCTACTCTTTACTTTGAACATTTCTTACTGCAGGATGGTCATATATAAGCGTGTATATACACTGGATTCGTGTTATAATGTGCTTTGTTGCAAAACTGCACTATGAGCAAATTATAAAGGGTTAATTTGCAGATAATGCTATGTATTATCATATGCATTTGAGCTATTATGATACTCATAAAAGGAAGCTTTTTCCGGTCGGCAATAGCCGGTAGCGGTTAACATCTGTAAAAATCAGCTTATGATAGAAAGGAGCATATTATGTTTTCAATATCAATTATTCTATTTGTATTATTCATTCTTAGTATGGTTGGAGGCTTTATATCACTTGCATTAAAAGCAACGTGGGGCCTTCTGAAAATGATCGGTGTTTTAATTGCAGTTATTGCATTCCCGGTTATCCTGATCGGATTCATCGTAGGCATCGGCGCTTTCCTTATAATCCCATTCGTACTTCTTGCTGTTGCATTTGGATGCATCTTTAAAGCTGTTACAGCTTAAATTGTAAATATTATAAAAAAGAAGGCTATAAAAATCCCCCGACTCTGCTTCCCAGAAAGACATCTGTGGGCTAAGTCGGGGGATTCTTTCTGCCCTCAAAAGCGGGGGCAGTAGATCAATTTACTTTATTTCAATTTACTTTATTTCAATCCTTTTTACATCTTCGTTTTTCTGCTCCAGCTGTTTCTTTGGCAGGGTTACTGTGAGGACGCCGTTTTCATATGCGGCATTTATATCTTCAGGCTTCATGTCATCACCTACTGTAAAGCTTCTGTGATAGGACATCTCACGACGCTCTTTTCTTACATATTTACCTTTTGAATCTTTTTCGTCATTATTTTCCTTGTGAGAAGCCTGTATAGTAAGTACGCCGTCTTTAAGGTCGATACCGATATCTTCTTTGTTAAATCCAGGGAGATCGGCCTTAAGTTTGTAATCATTGTCTTCCTCGATAACATCGGTCTTCATAGTATCGAAATGCATCAGGTCGTTGCCAAAGAAGCTATCAGCTTCGCGGTCCCACATATCAAAGGGATCCATAATATCATCAAGATCATTTCTCCATAACATAGGCATCAACATAATAAACACTTCCTTTCAATAAATGGCAGTTATATAGCTGTCATATAAATCCCGGGCGTAAAACTGCTCGTATGAATTATTGTTATCATCTAAAGTTAAGGTAATAACTTCAAAGAGAGAATACATAATGTAGCATTTCTTAAAACTTATTATCAGGAAATAGCAATCTTCTTGGTTTCAGGCTCTACAGGCTGCTTCTTAGGGATTGTTACAGTAAGTACACCGTTTTCATAAGAAGCGCTGATATCTTCTGCTGTAACATTCTCTACTCTGAAGGATCTTTCGTAGGAGCTTTGAACTCTCTCTCTTCTGATGTACTTAGGTTCAGCATCCTTGTTATCAGCATCCTTGTGGCTTGCTGTTATTGTCAGGATGTCTTCCTTTAAAGAGATGCCGATATCGCTCTTAGTAAATCCCGGAAGATCAGTGATCAGCTTGTAATCATCAGCTTCTTCTATGACATCTGTTCTCATGTTGCTGGTGGATTCAAGTCCTGTTCCCCAGAAATTTCCGAGCATGTCGTCCATAAAATCGAACGCATCGTTATAATACCTTCCGTTATAATTTGGATTTCTTCTTGTTCTTATCATAATATTCATCTCCTTACTGTGATAAATCATTATTTGTTTTTTCTTAAGGAAAAGAACTATCATTTCCTTGTGACTATGTTATAGCACAGATAGAACAGAGATCCAATTAAATAGGAATTATATAATTATAAAGAATTTATGTTCTATTCGGGATATAACAGTTTATAATTGGTGTGCCATATGAATTAAAGTTGGAGTATAATACACTTTGATAAAAATCTTAAGATATTCGCAGTTATACCACACGGCTGTAAAGAACTATCTGACAGGGGAACTTGGGATTTTTTACAGAGTTACATTTTTCACATTATTTAAGGATATCAGAAAGGCAAGATAAACATGAAAGAGCATAAACAGATGTCTGAATCCTTTGCTCTTGCAGTGGTTCTGGCGATTGCAGGCGGATTCATGGATACATATTCATATATATGCAGGGGCGGGGTATTTGCTAATGCAGAGACAGGCAATATAGTACTTATGGCTATTAATATGGCCGGACTTAATATATCCAAAGCGCTGCACTATCTTGTACCTATAACAGCTTTTGCAATAGGAGTAGTAATATCAGAGATAATAAGACTTAAGAATAACGAAGAGGGATTGTTCCATTGGAGGCAGATATCTCTACTACTGGAAATAATAGCACTTGTTATCTGCGCGTTCATGCCTCAGAGCATGAATCTTATGGTCAATTCACTTATCTCTTTTACCTGCGGAACTCAGGTTGCAACCTTTGCCAAGTTCCATGGATATGCAATGGCTACGACTATGTGTACAGGCAATCTTAGAAGCGGAACCCAAAGCCTATGCCAGTATATAATACACAAAGACAGAAATATGCTTACTAAGTCGATGACATATTATGGATGCATATTATTTTTTGTCATAGGAGCTATTGTCGGCAAATATTTCTGCGATATATATAATGAAAAAGCTATACTAGTTGCATCAGGAATGCTGGTTATTGCTTTTGCACTTATGTTTAAAGATAGCAATAAGAACTGAGGTTTAGATTATGAATGAATTAGAACAATATATTAAAATGATGGTAGATGCTGATGTTAAGAAGATGATCATCAGTAATCCGACACGTGGTACCAACGAGTTCAAAAAGCTTGTTGTAGAGATCAAGTCTGGTGCCAAATACCAGATATCCAAGTACACTAAGACTCAGGTGTTCCATGAGAACCTTAGTAAAAAAGATATCGCATCCAGATGTTATGAGCTTACAGAGGGGCTTTTCAAGCAGATCAACGGAATGTCTGATTCTGAAGAGCATATAATCCTTATATCCAAGAAGGGTAAGGCTACCTATAAAGTTAAGAAGAAAGCTGATGATAAGGTTGTCCTTAATAAGAAAGCTCTTGAAGGCAAGAAGAATTATATCCTTGAAGAAGGTATGAAGATACCTCCGCTTGTTGATATGGGTGTATTTACTTCCGATGGAAGCGTTGTTAAGTCCAAGTATGACAAATATAAACAGATCAACAGGTTCATTGAGATCCTTGATGATGAGATATCCCAAGGCAATATCACTAAGCTCAATGTTATAGATTTTGGCTGCGGCAAGTCATATCTTACATTCGTAGTCTATTATTATCTTACCAAGATAAAGAATATAGAAGTTAACATGATAGGTCTTGACCTTAAAGAAAGCGTTATCAAAAACTGTAACGAAGCTGCTAAGAAATACGGCTACGATAATCTTCACTTCGAACTTGGAGATATCAATGGGTATAAGACACCATTTGACGTAGATATGGTTATAACTCTTCATGCCTGCGATACAGCAACAGACTTTGCTTTATACAATGCCGTTATGTGGAATGCCAAGATGATATTCTCTGTTCCATGCTGCCAGCACGAACTTAATAAGCAGATAAAGACTGAGGATCTTAACATCCTCTCTAGATACGGCATTATCAAAGAAAGGTTCTGCGCCCTTGCAACAGATGCAATAAGAGCCAATATATTAGAGTGCCAGGGATATAAAACCCAGATACTTGAATTTGTAGACTTTGATAATACTCCCAAAAACCTTCTTATAAGAGCTGTCAGAAGGCCTACAACGCCTAAATCCAAGATCGAATCTGCCAAGAAGGAGATTGAGAGCATGATTCAGGAGTTTGGCTTTGCGCCAACCCTCTACAATCTGCTCATGAAATGACCCGTGGGGATAGGGTAAGGGATCATATTACTGGGGGAGGAGCAAACTAGAATGAAGCTTATATTCAGATACATGGGGAAGTATAAAGGGGCAATTTTTCTTGCTATATTCATTAAGCTCATTGGAACGATGTCTGAGCTTACGCTTCCATATATTTTGGAATACATGATTGATACAGTAGTACCTTCAAAGAATCTTGGGCAGGTGATTCTTTGGGGGCTGCTTATGTTTGCTGCTTCAGTTTTTTGCAGGCAGTTCAACGTAATGGCCAACAAAAAGGCAATTTATAACGCCCATAAGGTCAGCTACGATGTAAGAGGAGATCTTTTCAAAAAGACAGCGAATCTCTCGGGAGATAAGTTCGATGAGTTCTCACTTCCAAGCCTTATAAGCAGGATGACATCTGACAGCTACAATGTACAGTCCGCGGTACAGCAGCTTCAGAGCCTTTGCGTAAGAGCACCTATGATGCTCTTTGGCGGAGTTGTGATGACTCTTTTTATGGACTTTCATCTGGCCATGATCCTGATAATCATGCTGCCTTTCCTGATAGGAATCGTACTAATTGTCTCATCAAAGGGTATTCCTATGTATACCAAAGTGCAGCAAAAGCTCGATACCGTCGTTCGGATCATGCGTGAGAATATCACGGGGATCAGAGTCGTTAAGGCTCTTAGCAAGACTGATTATGAAAAAAGGCGATTTAGTGATGCCAACATCGAGATGGCAAGAAGCGATGTAAAAGCCGGAACAGTCATGGCGATTCCGGGACCGTTTATGCAGATGTGTCTTAATATCGGCCTTACTCTGGTTGTTATATATGGCGCAAAAAGAGTTGACGACGGACTTATACAGCCCGGTGTGATCCTGGCTTTTTTGACCTACTTCAACATGATAACTATGGGTGTCATGGGACTTAACCGAATATTCATGAGCCTTTCCAAGGCAAGTGCCAGTGCCGACAGAATCGACAGCGTTTTAAGTGCTGATGATGAGTGGGTGCAGGAAAAAGAGGATTACGCAGACTCATCTGATTTTATAAGCTTTGATAATGTTAGCTTTTCTTATGGAAAAGAGAGTAAGACTAAAGGCGCTTTTGCCGGTGGTAAGAGAGAAAAGGCTATCGATGGCATAAGCTTTAGCTTAAAGAAGGGTGAGAGCCTTGGTATCATCGGTCCTACCGGCTGTGGCAAGACTACGATCATAAATCTTTTAATGAGATTCTACGATGTGGACGAGGGCGTTATAAGGATAAACGGAAGGAAAGTCAGCTCTTTTGACAAAGATGAGTTAAGACAGCTCTTTGGCGTAGTCTTCCAGAATGACATGGTGTTCAAAGACTCTCTTTATAATAACATAGACTTTGGCAGGGGTATTTCCAGAGAAGAGATTGAAAGTGCGGTTAAGGATTCTCTGGCATATGACTATATCTCTGAGCTTGAAAAGGGACTTGAGTATCAGGCTGATATCAAGGGTGCGAACTTATCCGGAGGTCAGAAACAAAGGCTTCTTGTGGCAAGAGCCCTTGCAGGCAGGCCGCAGATACTGATCCTTGATGACAGCTCCAGCGCGCTTGATTATAAGACAGATGCGGCTATGAGAAGAGCTATAAGGGAGAATCACAAGGAAAGTACACTGATCCTCATAGCTCAAAGAGTCAGCAGCGTAATGGGTATGGACAAGATAATGGTCATGGACAATGGCAGATGCATCGGCTTTGGAAGTCACAATGAGCTGATGGAAAGCTGCAGCGTATACAGAGAGACCTATGAGATGCAGACCACATAAAAATAACTACTATAATTGGGAGTATGAAAATGCCGGGACCAGGGGATAGAGGCGGTAAAAAAGAAAAACCAAAGAATGCCAGAAAGAGCCTTAGAAGGCTGCTTAAATATATGTTTGAATATGCATTGGTAGTGTTATTACTACTAATCTGTGCTTTTTTAAGTAATATTGGAAATCTTCTAGGGCCAAACTATGCAGGAAAAGCCATAACTGCAGCCAGCGCTGGTAAAGGTATGGTTGATATGCAGCTGGTAGTGCACTATGGCCTTTTAATGCTGCTTGTATATGTCGGAAGCAATCTTCTTAGCTTTTTTGTAAATATTGGAATGATGCATGTCGGAAGATATGTTGCAAGGAATATGAGGCGCGATGTATTTAATAAGCTGATGGAGCTTCCTGTTGGATATTTTGATAAGCACCTTGCGGGAGATATCATAAGCCGTGTTTCCTATGATATTGATGTTGTCAGCACCTCTTTATCTTCTGATGTGGTGCAGATCCTGACCAGCGTAGTAACAGTTGTGGGCAGCTTTACTATGATGTGTTTTGTATCACCGCCGCTGGTTTTATGCATGGTATTTACGATCCCGGCTTCGATTCTTTTTACAAGATATATGAGCAAAAAGACAAGGCCCTTATACAGGGTGCGAAGCCTTGCATATGGTGAGATGAACGGCTTTGCGGAAGAGATGTTTACAGGCCAGAAGACGATTCTTGCTTATGCGCATGAGGATTATGTCTGCGACAGATTTGAAGAGATCAACAGAAATGCCGCCGAGGCTTATCGTGATGCGGATGGACTTGGTATGACTATGGGTCCAACAGTTGGACTTATCAACAATATAGGCCTTTCTGCAATAGGCCTTGGCGGAGCGCTTCTTTACATGAATGGGATCGTTGGCCTTGGCCAGATTTCCAGCTTTATTCTATATAGCAGAAAGTTTAGTGGGCCTATCAATGAGATTTCTAATATAGTTAATGAGATCTTCAGCGCTCTTGCTGCAGCTGAGCGTGTTTTTCAACTTCTCGATGAAACTGAAGAGGTAAAAGATAAAGTAAATGCTGCCACACTCGTTTCAGCAAAGGGAGAAGTTGAAGTAAAGGACGTTGAGTTTGGCTATCTTAAGAACAAGACAGTGATCCATGATTTTAGTATGCTTGCAAATCCCGGTGAAACAGTAGCTATAGTGGGGCACACAGGTGCCGGGAAGACCACTATAATCAATCTTTTGATGCGTTTCTATGATCCGGAAAAAGGGGCTATTTATGTTGATGGCAAAGAAAATGCGGCCTATACGTTGAAGAGTCTTCGAAAGAATTATTCCATGGTCCTTCAAGATACATGGGTATTTAACGGAACTATCTTTGACAATATAGCTTATGGCAAGGAAAATGCCACTATGGAGGAAGTTATAAATGCTGCTAAGGCCGCTCATATCCACAATTATATCATGAGGCTTCCTCAGGGATACGACACGGTGATCAGTGAAGACGGTGGCAATATCAGTAAGGGTCAAAAGCAGCTTATTACCATTGCAAGAGCCATGCTTTATGATACCAGCATGCTCATTCTTGATGAAGCTACAAGTAACGTTGACACTGCAACTGAGAGGAAGGTTCAGGCTGCTATGAGAACTTTGATGGCAGGAAAGACCTGCTTTATAATAGCGCACAGACTCTCAACCATCAGAAACGCAGACAATATTCTTGTTATGGAGCACGGAGATGTCATTGAACAGGGCAATCATGACTATCTGATGGCAAGAAAAGGTGCATATTATAAGCTGTATTCAAGCCAGTTTGAATGAAAATGGCTGTCAAGTTTATTGATTTAAAAAACTGAAACTTCGCACTTGCCAAACATACGCCACCCTTTGAGGCAGCGCCGATGCGGATAGTTTGGCAAGTGCGAAGTTTGAATCATTATTATTCTATAGTCTACTTTTTCACTCCCGCTATTATAGCATGTATTATGTAAGGCATGATATAATTGAATCAGTTATAACTTGTTATAACAAATCTAAATAATAAGAATAGGAGAGCGCTCATGAGTAAAAAGATAGATGATGAAAAAAATATAGATAAAAAAGAAGAAAAGAAAATAGCCCGTAGAAACAGAAAAAGGCTTTGCATAGGAATAATATGTTCCCTTGCTATAGGTTTTGCCATAGGCCTTAATTGGGACAAGATACAGCCCAAGGTTAAGGAGTATTCTTCCAAAGCCCTTGAAAAGGGAAAAGAAGCTCTCGAAGAAAGAAAAGTAGCAGCAAAGGTCGATGATCTTAAAGATTATGCTGACAAGCTCCTTGCACTTTCAAATAAGTATGCGGAGAAAGCAAAAAATATAGCCATGCAGATTAAAGATATGTGATATAGATCATGTATCATTGCAAAAAAGCGGAAAAAAGTAAAGCTATTATGCCTTACTTTCTTCCGCTTTTTAATCGTTTACTTAGTTATAATCTGCAATTGTGATCGTTTTATTAGCTTCTTCCTCGCCAATAAATCCCAAGTGATATTTTATAAGTCTTGCAAGAGCGTCTGTATATATCCTGCGGCCCTTAAGATTCATGGTAAGTCCGTCAGATTCAAGATACTGAGTATAGGTGTGTCCATTTAGGTCAAATAATGTACCGCTTATAGCAGGAAGCTTTAAGGTATTGGTACACTGATCGGCTGCAAGGACTGTCTCATTGGCATATACAGCAAGTGTATTAAGCCCTTTTGTGACAGAGAAGGCATCTCCAATATCTTTACCATTTTCATCAAAAAATCTGCAATAGTAAGGACTGCATACTATGAACTGAGCATTAGGGGATACTTCCTGTATGATCTTTATACCTGTTACTATAGCCCCGTGAAGAGTGTGCTCATCTTCAGGATTGTTCTCATTAGTTGATTCTATTCCGTTGTAATAATCGTGATATCCATAACCTATAACATAATAATCAACTGTCTTAACATCAATCTTATTACAAGCCGCAACGCCGTCTGTTCCAAGGTAGCTGCTAAAGGTATCTGCCTTGATATCTCCGGCAAGGACATGCGCCATAGCTGTAAAATTAGGCTCTTTATAATCAGAGGGCTTTGTAGAAGTCTGAGAACGAGGGATAGCGCCTGTAGTATCCTTTATCGCAAGGTTATAGATATTGGTATAATCGAACCTGTTGGTCATAAGATCAGGTATGGTATTGCCTTCAGATTCTCCTGTAAGAAACTGTTCATCTCCTAAGAAGACTATATTAAGATAACCGTCCTTGACAGGCTCCTGGTTGCTTATGGGATCTCTGTAGATAGTAGCCTCTGTAGCTGCAGATGCGCTCTGATCAGAGCCTTTTTCTGAAGCATTATCGCTACCTGCCACATCTGATGTCTCGCTATTAGGTGCTGCATCTTCATTGGATGCACCTTCACCGGATATATCTGCGTTAGTAGCTGCTCCTGCTATAGATGAGCCGTTGTTACTTGCAGGTGTTATTGTCCCTGATACGTCCTTATTATCTACTCCAGGTGATGTACAGGCTGACAGAACTGAAACTGACAGTATAAGTCCTAATACCTTTGATATATTTTTAATTCTATTCATAATTCTCCTTTTTGCCCGCGCAAGGCAAGCTCTGCATACTATAGATTCTTTTTTCTCAGAAAAAGAGCATCTATATATTCTACCAACTAATAATGATGTCTTCTCAATTGTAACACAGGTTAAAGATCCTGTAGCAAGAGTTTAGTATGCAAATTCCTCAATTCATAAAATAATTAACAGTGTGGCAATGATTTATATACTGCCTGTCCTTGTAAAAACTTTGGGGATGCTGGTCCGTCCCAATTGGGGAAATTAGTAAAAGCGATAAAATAATTTCATATAGATAAATTCCTATAATATTATCACTTTTTTACACCGATATAGATTCGTAAAGTGTGAAGTGAAGTCCGTAGGAGGTATCTTCATGAAAAAAAGATCGATAAATATCTATTCTATCTATGCTAAGATAATCATGCTCATAATTGGCTGCGTTCTACTTTTTTTCCTTCTAAATGTTGTATATATCATCCCTCAGTCAAGGAATGCTATTCAAAAGGTAACTGAGAATAACATGCAGGATATAGCTACACTTTCATCTATGCTTGTAGATGAGCTTGTAACAGATTACGGCGAGGAAGGAACTACGTATGAAGTCCTTAAGACAAGACTTGAAGGTAAAGGCTTAAATGGTATTGACTCGAGTTATCTATACGTTGTAGATGGAGAGGGAACATTCTTATATCATAAGAAAGAAGATAAGGTTGGCACCACTGTTTTTAATGATAATGTTGCAGCTATCCTCAAAGCAATACCTACCGGTAAATACGAAGAAAACGGTGTATTCCACTATGTGGATGAGAACGGAGTCACTAAATATGGCTCTTATCAGGTCATATCGTCAACTAAATGGGTTGCTGTTATAGTTGCCAATGAAAATGAAGTCATGGCTGATATCAATACTGTAAGAAATGCAAGTATCATGCTATCTACAGTTCTGGGCCTTGTCCTTTTGGGATTTAGTATAATCGCAGCTGCAGGCATCACAAAACCCATCCGAATCCTTACAGGTGTCATCAAGCAGGTTGGAGATCTCAACTTCACCATGAGCGGTGATCTTGAGAAGATGGAGAAAAATAAAGATGAGACCGGCATCATGGCCATAGCTATCGGAGAGATGGAACAGAGCCTTAGAGATATCGTAGGAAGGATAAGTGATACTTCCAGCAATCTTGAAGAACATGCAGAGACACTTTCAGATATAACATTTAAGATAGATTCTGCCAATGCTGACAACTCTGCAACTTCGCAGGAACTTGCAGCATCAATGGAAGAGACATCAGCGTCTACTGATCTTATAAGTGACAATACAGCTACTATCAAGAACAAAGCAGATGCTATCGCGGATTCGGCTCTTAACTCTTCTGACATGGCTAAGGAGATAAGTGAGAAGGCTGCAGGCATCCGCCAGGATACAATAGCAGCTTCTGAGAAGACGCAGAAAATATATGAAGAGATTGATGCTCAGGGCAAAGAAGCTCTTGAGAAATCAAAAGCAGTGGAAAAGGTCAACACTCTGGCAGGAGCTATTCAGAATATTGCCAGCCAGACCAACCTCCTTGCACTTAACGCATCCATAGAAGCTGCCCGTGCAGGCGATGCAGGTAAAGGCTTTGCAGTTGTTGCTACAGAGATCGGATCACTTGCGACTCAGTCTTCTGAGACTGTCAAAGATATCATGGAGATCGTAGCAGAGGTTCAGGATGCCGTTAACGAGATGAGTACATGTCTCCAGCGAACGCTTGATTATGTAAGCACTGATGTTGCCGCTGACTATGACAAGTTCCTTGATGTGAGCCAGCAATATGAGCAGGATGCTCAGGGATTCGCAGATGCCCTTGGCTCAATCTACAATCAGATAGGGGAGCTTCAGGAATCTACAACAGAGATCAGCACATCAATTGCTGATATATCCAAGACAGTTGGCGAAGCTGCTCAGGCTGTTACAACCGTAGCAGAGAAGACTACTGATGTAGCACAGCTTTCAGAGGGCGTTGTATCTGTTGTTGCAGAAACCAAAGACAATTCCAATGAGCTTAAAGAAATCCGCAACTCCTTTACAATATAAGATTTCATTATTTCTTTTATCATGATCAGGCCCTTAGCGCCCGCATATAATTCATAGAATAACTTTTTGATCTCAACAAATAAGGCAGCTTATATTTGATCTTCAAAATCATTTATAAGCTGCCTCTTTAATTATTTACATAGATCTATTGTAAAATAATATATCATCTTATTTCATATTTTTTATTCTTTCGATAGCTTTTACGCTATTTTCATAGCTTCCGAAAGCTGTGAGTCTGAAGTAGTGCTCGCCGCTTGGACCAAATCCTGAGCCGGGAGTTCCTACTACACCAGCCTTTTCAAGAAGCATATCGAAGAATTCCCAGCTGGTCATATCGTCAGGAGTTTTAAGCCATACATAAGGAGAGTTCTCGCCGCCGTAGACTGTATAGCCTGCTTCTTTGAGACCATTCTTGATGTAGTGGGCATTCTTCATATAAGTTGCAACCTGCTCTTTGATCTGAGCCTTGCCCTCGTCTGAGTAGCAGGCATATCCAGCGCGCTGCACGATGTAGGGAGCTCCGTTATATTTGGTGCCGTGGCGCCTTGCCCAGAGGCTGTGAAGCTCTACGTTTTCTTTGCCTATAGCAGTCTTTGCCACTACTATATCGTGAGGTATTATAGTAGCGCCAAGTCTAAGACCTGTGAATCCCGCATTTTTGGAAAAAGATCTAAGCTCTATAGCACAGGTTCTGGCGCCCTCACATTCATAGATGCTGTGAGGGATAGAAGGATCAGTGATATAAGCTTCATAGGCTGCATCATATATGATGACAGCGCCAACCTTATTAGCATAATCAACCCACTTCTGAAGCTCATCTTTTGTTATAACTTCGCCTGTAGGGTTATTAGGAAAGCACAGATAGATAAGGTCAGGAGTCTTAGTAGGGAGCTGCGGTACGAAGCCGTTATCAGCCGTGCATGGCATATAGATAACATTACTCCACATACCTGTCTTGTCATCATAATCGCCGCATCTTCCTGCCATGACATTGGAGTCAACATATACAGGATATACAGGGTCACATACAGCGAGCCTTACATCTGCTCCGAAGATCTCCTGGATATTGGCAGAGTCTGACTTAGCTCCATCTGATATGAAGATCTCATCGTCAGCTATATCGCATCCTCTGTCTCTGTAGTCATTCTGGGCCATTGCATGACGCAGGAACTCATATCCAAGATCGGGAGCGTAGCCTTTAAAGGTATCTGCACTAGCCATCTCATCTACAGCCTTGTGAAGCTCATCTATTACAGCTTTACATAAGGGCTGTGTTACATCGCCTATTCCAAGGCGGATTATGTCAGCATCAGGATGTGCTTCTTGATAAGCAGCAACTTTCTTGGCAATTCCTGAGAACAGATAGCTTCCCGGAAGCTTTAAGTAGTTTTCGTTAAGTGTGTACATGTGTCCTCCTGTAGATAATTTCTTGTTTTATGTCTTGGAAATATCATTACTATAAAAATAGATTTTGGGGTAATGATATTTCTTTATATGCATATTATGATCTATATTCCTGTTAAGACGAATATACTAATATGAATTTATTTCTGCTCATGCTTAAGCGCAGCTTCTACAAGGCCTGCAAAAAGAGGATGTGGCCTGTTGGGTCTTGACTTAAGCTCTGGGTGAGCCTGTGTTGCAATGAAGAAATCGCATGAAGGATTCTCTATCATCTCTACGATCCTGTTATCAGGTGATGTTCCGCATATAGACAAGCCTGCAGCTGTAAATGCTTCTCTGAAAGCATTATTAACTTCATATCTGTGACGATGGCGCTCTGCGATCTCGCAGGTACCATAGAGCTTTTCAGCAAGAGAGCCTTTTTTCAAAGTACATGGATATGATCCAAGGCGAAGAGTACCGCCAAGTTCGTCATCAGCATCGTGATCAGGAAGGAAAGCTATCACAGGGTGCTGTGTGCTTGCGTTAAACTCAATAGAATCAGCATCACGTATCCCTGCAACGTTTCTTGCAAATTCTACAATAGACAGCTGCATACCAAGGCACAGGCCAAGGAACGGAACATTGTTCTCTCTGGCATATCTGATAGCACAGATCATCCCGTCTATACCTCTGTCACCAAAACCTCCCGGTACAAGGATACCATCAACATCCTTAAGAGCATCACTGACATTTTCATCTGTGATAGTCTCAGAATCAACCCACTTGATATTTACTTCAGTCTTGTTAGAGATACCGCCATGCTTGAGGGCTTCTACTACGCTGATATATGCATCGTGAAGCTGAGTATACTTACCGACAAGAGCTATATTTACTGAATGATTTAATGAATAGAGCGTATCTACCATCTCTTTCCAGTCTGTAAGGTCAGGCTCAGGACATTCTATGCCAAGACACTTGCATGCTACCTGGGCAAGGTGCTCTTTTTCCATAGCAAGAGGAGCCTCGTAGAGATATTTAAGGTCCAGATTCTTGAGGACATTTTCAGATGGAATATTACAAAAAAGTGCGATTTTGTCCTTAAGCTCATCGTCAAAGTCTACTTCAGACCTTGCAACGATGACATCCGGCTGAAGACCCATTCCCTGCATAGTCTTGACTGCAGACTGTGTAGGCTTGGTCTTAAGCTCCTGAGAACACTTAAGATATGGAAGAAGCGAAACCAGAATGAGCATTGAATTCTGAGGGCCTACCTCATGCTGGAACTGACGTATAGCTTCAAGGAAGGGCTGTGATTCAATATCACCAACAGTTCCGCCTACTTCAATGATGGCGATATGCATCTCATCATCAGAGTCATTGCGATAGAAGCGGCTCTTGATCTCATTGGTCACATGAGGGATTACCTGAACTGTGTGGCCGCCAAAATCTCCGCGGCGCTCTTTTTGCAGGATAGACCAGTAAACCTTACCACTTGTTACATTGGAATTCTTGTCGAGACTTTCATCGATGAAACGCTCATAATGTCCCAGGTCAAGGTCAGTCTCCGTGCCATCATCTGTTACGAATACCTCACCATGCTGGATGGGATTCATAGTACCGGGATCGACGTTCAAGTATGGGTCGAATTTCTGCATTGTTACCTTGTATCCTCTGGCTTTTAAGAGCCTTCCGAGAGATGCTGCTGTGATTCCTTTGCCAAGGCCTGAAACTACGCCTCCTGTTACAAATACATATTTTGTCGCCATATAAGTCTCCTTCTTCTACAAACAAAAAAGAACCGGTATAAAGGGTGAGAGGTATCCCGTAAAAGATACCCGGCGCCTTTGTCGGTTCTTCGTATATAAAAAATAATCTATTAATTTGACGCTTTATTATGTGACCATATTACTAATTTGTCAAGAGTAAATTACGCGCCACTTTTTTGCAAATAATGCTCGCTTTTTTGATCCCTTGCCTCCGCTTTCAGGAGAGCATTTTCCCTCGTTTTAGTGTATACTTTTTATATGGTTGGGGAGGAGATACAATAAAACCTATCTATAGTAATTAACGATAATTAAATGTATAATGTATTTATTATCGATACTATTTGTACATTTCTATATTTATTTATACAATTCATATAGTTGTATGACTTTTTATCTTTAGAAAACTTTTACTTGTATCTAATATGAATCAAATTCATTACATCCATGGGAGGAAATGAGCAATATGAAAATTACTACAAAACAAATTGCACTAACAGGTATTTTGCTCGCCATCTGTATTGTGAGCCAGTTCTTCAAAAACTTAAGCGTATTTATAACAGGTCCTATCATCAATGCCTGCATTATCATCGCAGTTCTGACCGCAGGACTGTGGTGCGGCATAATCCTCAGTATCATAACTCCGGTTACAGCTTTCATAATCACAGGAAGCCCTGTAATGGCTGCTGTTCCTATGATGATACCTATGGTAATGCTTGGCAATGCCATCCTTGCAATCTTTGTATGGCTTTTCTATCAAAAAGTTTTAAAAAATATTGATAAGAATATCCGCCTATGTATAGGAATGGTAGTCGGAAGTGTCGTAAAGGCCGCAGTTATGGGACTTACAATCTCTCTGTGGCTGCTTCCCACATTCCTTCCACAGCCAATGCAGGAGAAGATGCTGCCAGTTCTTCAGGCTCAGTTCTCAACAGTGCAGCTCATAACAGCTTTGATCGGAAGCGTTATCGCATTTGTAATATGGATCCCGCTCAAGAAATATCTTGCAAATTCGAATAATTAATGCCCCCAGGGATCTTATTTAGAAAAACCTCCTCATCCGGATAGAAACTCTATCAGGCGAGGAGGTTTTAATCATTTACAAATGCATGCTAGCATTCATAACCCTTGTTTTGCTCTTTAATTTATGCCGTAATTTGTAGGGGTAGCGCTGCTGTCGCCGTTTGCTATTTTTGCCAAATGAAGCATTTTCAAACTTCTATCTGCTCAACCTGCTTACTGATATACTCCCAATCCATGCAACGTTTAAAATTGTCGCCGGGAAGCTCTGCATTATGATTCCACGGGCGGTCATATACCATGACCTTAAGATCAGGAAGATGATCGAAGAACTTAAATGCAAGAGGAGAGTCTTCGATAGCAACATCAAATTTCATCTTATAATAGTCTTCCAGTTCAAGAGTGAACTCGCTGTTCTTGATAAAACTATCCCTGCCGTATTTGTTAAGGCAAAAAAGCTTAACACGCTCTAAACCGTGCTCATCAAGCCACTTGCGGGATGGTTCATATGCACTTGAGGGGCGGCCTGTTATGATTGATACATTATGTCCTTCATCAAGCCACTTATTAACTGTTTCAGATGCTCCTTTAGTCTCTTCATAAGCCCTAAGAACTTCCGGAAGATGAGCCTTGATCATAAGCTCTTCATACTGAGCCTCATCAAGATCAAAAGACTTCTGAAGGTTGAAAAACTGTATATTTTCATATGGGACATCTTTGCCAAACAGCTCTTTTGCAAGACCAGAAAGTGCTCTTGCTGTCTCGCAGAGGCAATCATCAAAATCAATATAAATATTCAAATCTGCTATGCTCCTTAGTAATCAAAATTAGTTAGATTACTATAATAAATGACCTCTAGTGACATAGTCAAGGGACCATATCCAGACCCAAAAATGACCCCTGGCGGCATAGGTGAAGGACCATATTAGGATGCAAAATAGTCCCTTATCTTCGTTCCCAGGGGGCATCTTCCGATGTAAGATTGCTCATTTGTTCTTGAAGACTCTGACTTCATATGGCCTTAAGTTGGCATAGAAATCAATACTATCAGTATCTTTATAGTTGGATATAAGAAGCTCCATCTCATTAAGATCGTATCCCTTTGGAACCTTGATCTTTTCCTCAATATCAGAGAAGGAGATCATGATAAGATAACGTTCGTTTTTATATCTTCTTGTATAAACATATAACTTCTTACTAAAATGGAAATGCTCAAAATATCTGCCGTAGATAAGTCCTTTGTTTTCTTTTCGTATAGCAAGGCACTTTTTGTAGAAGTTGAGTATACTGTCAGGATCCTTCTCTTCGGCTTCCACATTAACGGTTTTATAATTATGATTTATATAAAACCATGGTTTAACGCTTGAAAATCCTGCATACTTGTTGCTATTCCATTGCATGGGCGTTCTTGAAGAGTCGCGACTTGAATCCCTGATCCTTTTAAGGCGTTTTGCCTTGGGCCAGTTTGTATGGAAATTGTTATAATTATTCTTAGAAGAGACATCTATATACTTATCGATAGAGCTAAGGCTTATATTGGTCATACCTATTTCCTGACCCTGATAGATAAAAGGTGTCCCTTGCTGGAACAGGTAACATGCCGCAAGAGCAGTTCCGCTTTCTCTCCAGAAGTTTTTCTCATCACCATAACGGCTTATAATACGGGGATGGTCGTGATTCTCAAGATACAGAGCATTCCAGCCTTTACCAAGAAGTCTTGTCTGCCACTTGCTAAAAGCGCTCTTAAGCTTAACAAGGTTAAAATCTCTATGGATATACTCAGTAAGGAAGCAGTCTGCCATCATATGGTCAAAGTGGAACATCATATCAAGAGTTCTCTCTTTGCCTGTTATATACAAAAGGGCAGTTTCTACTGTAGTCATGGGCGCTTCACCTATCTGAAGAGCACCATATTCAAGGCATACGTCCCTAAACTCCCTAAGATACTCCTGAATCTTGGGCCCATCCTTATAAAATGGCATACCATTAGCTATAGGAATAAACGGATTGCCATCTGGAAGATCAGGATGTTTGGATATGAAGGTGATGACATCCTCTCTGAATCCATCAACACCCATCGAAAGCCAAAAGCGCATGATCTTCTTGACTTCCTGCCTTACTACAGGATTGTCCATATTAAGGTCAGGCTGTTTTCTGGCAAAAATATGAAGATAGTACTGATCCCTTTCGGGGACATATTCCCAGGCTTTGCCTTCAAAAAGAGAATCCCAGTTATTTGGAGGGCACTTTTTGCCCTTGACGATCTTGGGATCTTTCCAGATATAGTAGTCGCTATAAGCATTGTCCCGGCTTTTCTTACTTTCAAGAAACCATTTATGCTCATCTGACGTGTGATTGACTACCAGATCCATCAGGACTTTAAGCCCTCTTTCATGAGCGCCTTTTAGTACCTTCTTGAACAGATCAAGGTTGCCATAGTCCGGATGTATATCATAATAATCCGAGATATCATACCCAAAATCAGCATTGGGAGAGGGATACAAGGGAGAGAACCATATACCGTCAACTCCCAGCTCTTTAATATAATCAAGCTTGTCATAGACCCCTATAAGGTCTCCGATCCCGTCGCCATTGCCATCCGCAAAACTCCTGATCCATATCTGATAGAAAGACATACTTCTAAAGTCTTTGATAATAGTGTTCTTATTAGACTCCGTCATAGGCCGCTCCTTATAGAATATGGTAAAAAAATATATTTAATTCATTTAGTATTTAAGATCTGTCAATCTCAGATATGAACTTATCATATGCGTTATAGAACTTTTCAATCTTCTCATTGATCTTATTAGTTGAATTAATCGAGAAGTTCTTAACTTCATGATACAGTCCGTGTGAGAAATCCTTGATATCATCCTGTATATCGAAAGGGAAGTGAGTCAGGACATCTGAATACTTCTCGAACAGATACGAGTAGTCTTCAAGCCTTGCAGTGAGCTTCCTATGATCTTCAAGCTTGCCGGCAGCCTTAAGATCCAGGACTTCGCCATAACGCTCGTAAGCCTTATGAACACTATCTTCCCATGATATATATATTTCATCCATAGCATGCATGCCAACATCATGGACATTGTCCATATCCTTGCATACACGCAGTAATAGATCAGCCATAGCCTGACCGCTTTCTTCGATGATATAACCGTTTCTGCCATCTGTGATGCCTTCTGATGCGCATGAATCCTTGATAAGGACGCTGGCAAGGCCGCATGCTGCTGCTTCTCTTACAACCAGACCATTGGTATCATAAACTGATGGGAACAGGAAGAGATCAGCTCTTGTATTCCACGCTTTTAGCACCTCTCTGTCATATATTGGTCCTGTGAAAATAACTTTGCCGCCAAGTCCTATAGCTCTAGCCTTCAGTTCATCTGCATCGGGGCCGCTTCCTACAAATACCATCCTAAAATCCATACCTGCCTTGTCCAGGATCTCGCAAGCATCGAGTATCAGTGACAGTCCCTTATATTTGATGATCCTGCCAACATATATAAATACAGGAACACCCTCCGGAAGGTCATAGTCCTTAGTCGCTTCAAGAACAGCAGATTGTGATGATAAACCCTTGGCAAAGTCTACGCCATTGTTCATGACACGGTACTCACCCTCATAACCAAGAGACTTAAGGTTCTCGCCGGCTCCTTTACTTACAACCCAGACATCATCACAGGCTTCTATATTGGATACCAGTACGTTTATGGCTTCCTTCTGGATTATCTGTGCCTTAACAGCCCTTGCAATATCTACATCGAACTTAGTGTGATATGTGAAGACGATAGGAGCCCCTGTATCACGGCGAAGGAGCCTTGCAAGTACAGTAGATGAGACAGGGCAGTGAGAGTGTATGATATCCGGAGCGAATTCCTTCATATCCTGAAACTCTCTTATGGCAAAAGGATTGCCTGCTCTATATCCTTTTATGATCTGAGTTGTATCAAAGCTCTGATACGGGATAACAAGATATGGGTACTGATAATAATCAGCTTCAGGATACTTGGGAGTTGCGACCATAACACTGTTGCCATCCATATCATTGAGGATAGAAGCGTAGTTCATGACTACATTGGCAACTCCGTCTATAACCGGTGGAAAAGAATCATTCAAAAGACTTATCTTCATATATACGTGTCCTTTATGAGCCTTGATAGAGAATCTATCAGCTCTTATCTCCTTATACTTTTTATTGATCAAACATAATTAGTATTGCTGTACAAGCCAATACCAATTATACTTATTACAACTTATATGTACTATCAATATACTTTATGAGCCGGGTCAAATACTCTTATTCATAGTCACATTCAGATTCATTTTCGAGAAGGCTTGAATCGATATTACTTATGACCTTTATACTCATATTTTGTACCTCATGACTCAAAAAATCAAATATACCAGTGGGAGGTTTTTAAAAAATGGGTGTATTTTCTAAAGTTCACAGATACCGCGAGGCAGGACAAGAAGCCAATGTCAATAATGTAGATCATTTCGGGGCTCCTGCCAAGTCCTTATTTACAAGTACCAAAGTTTTTACACTTCATCATAAGATCGATATAACAGATCAGCATGAGAATATCGTATATCATACCTGGACTAAATTTCTCTCACTTCATGACAAAACTGATGTATTCGATGCTCAGGACCGCAAGATTGCTCATATTGAGAAAAAATTCTTTTCCCTGCATGAGAGACATTACATCACCATGGATGATGGTCTTTCCTTTGAGCTGTCCAACGAACTGTTCCATATCATCAAGGATATCACCAATATAGTCGGTCTTGGCTGGCAGCTCAAGGGCAATATACTGGGTCTTAACTTCGAGATATATGATCAAAACGGCGATATTATCGCAGTTATATCCCAAAAGATGCTGTCTATCCACGACAAGTATTGTGTTGATATATATAAGCCTGAATATGAGAAGATAATCGTAGCTATACTCATAACACTTCAGCATATGATAAGAGACAGGGAGAGTGCTTCTGCTTCATCATCATCGTCTTCATCATCTTCAAATTAAAAGCTACAAAACAAAAGCTTAATAATAAAGTCTTTCTGATAAAATAACCTGTGCTATTATATCTTTTGCATAAACGATCATATTAATGTATCAAAGCGCCAAGGAACTATTACCTCGGCGCTTTATTTTTATTAATTTAAAGTTTGTTTGTAAAAAACATGAGGTTAAACTCAGTCTCTTTCTGCAAGCTCTTCAAGCCACTCTTCATATGTACTGTCATATGCATGAGCTTTACTTGACTGCTTCTGGTTCTGAAGTACGGCAGCCTTGGACTTGGCAATAGGCATTACAGTTCCGGCACCGCCGATGCAGCCTCCTGGGCAAGCCATTCCTTCAAGAAGATAGCCGTTATATTTGCCGGCTTTGGCCATCATCAGCATCTTCTTACATTCATCAAGACCTTCGGCACGTTCTACCTTAACCTCTCTGTCAGGATATCTTTCTTTGATAACATTGGCCACAGCATTGGCAACACCGCCGCCTATAGCAAAGGCTCTACCATCACCGGAGCCGCCATGCATGGTGTTATGTGTCTCGAACTCTGCGAAGTTAACACCCTTAGCTTCGAACATACCCATAACTTCTTCAAAAGTAAGAACGAAGTCAATATCACTTCGAACAGATTTTCTCATAGCTTCAAGCTTCTTAGCAGCACAAGGTCCTATAAAGGCGATCTTGCAGTCAGGATGCTGCTGTTTGAGAAGTCTTCCTGTAAGAACCATAGGAGTAAGGGCCATGGATATACAGTTAGCCTGCTCCGGGAAGTCTCTCTTGGCCATAGCTGACCAGGCAGGACAGCAGGAAGTACCCATAAATGGAAGCTTCTCAGGAACTTCTTTGATGAAGTCATCTGCTTCCTGAAGTGTACAAAGGTCTGCACCAATAGCAACTTCTACAGCATCTTCAAAGCCAAGGGCCTTAAATGCATAGCGCATCTTATCAAGAGTAAGATCCGGTCCGAACTGACCTACAATAGCAGGAGCGATAGCAGCATATACAGGTGTATCACTCTTTATAGCCTGAATTGTCTGGAATATCTGAGCTTTATCAGCGATAGCGCCAAACGGACAGTTGGCAAGGCACATACCGCAGCTTACACACTTATCATAATCGATATCTGCACGTCCATGTTCATCTGTACCTATAGCCTTAACTCCGCAAGCCTTGGAACATGGTCTTTCCATACGGATGATAGCATTGTAAGGGCACACCTCTATACATCTGCCACACTTGATACATTTCTCCTGATCTATGACAGATTTACCGTGATCGAATTTGATAGCATCACGAGGACATACCTCATGACAAGGGTGAGCAAGACATGCCTGACACTGATTGCTGACTGTAACAACATTGTCAGGGCACTTGTTACATGCGAATTTAATGATATTTATAAGCGGAGGCTGATAATATTTCTCCGGTTTAACACATTCTTCAGCACCTGTAGATACCGGAGCATGCTCTGCAGCGCTTCTAAGGGACAGACCCATAGCAAGACGCATTCTTTCTTTAACGATAGCCCTTTCAAGGAATACGCTCTCCCTGTATTTGGACTCTTCACCGGGGACTATGCGATATGGAATCATCTCCATCTCAGACAGATCGCCATCTTTATAGTTGTATGACAATCTTGCTACTTCTGTAAATACACGCTTACGGATATCATTGACCGACGTATAAATACCACGAATACTCATATAAATCTCCTTGTTTTAGCTTTTAAAACTGATATTTATAGAAACAGGTTAATACTGCAGTTGCCAATCTGCCATTAACTATAAATTGTTTACAAAACTATTATATACTGAGTAATCTTAGTTTTGTACCCTAAAAATCATTTCTAAATATCAGTTCTAACAATTATTTCTAAAAATTATTTCCAGGGGATGGCTTGACACCAATCTGTTATAGGTGTATATATAACACATAAACAGTTATACATGCTTTACATTTTCTGTTTATAGAACAAAGCAATCTCAATCTATGCTAATCCGGAGGAAGTAATGAAAATATTACAGTCATCAGGGATACCAATATATCAGCAGATTGCTGATAGCTTCAGATCAGATATCCTGGAAGGAAGACTAGCTCAAGGAGAGTATCTTCCTTCTATCAGAGGACTTGCCAAAGATCTGAAGATAAGCGTTATAACAACGCTTAAAGCTTATGAACAGCTGGAGCAGGAAGGACTTGTAACAGCAGTTCAAGGCAAGG
This sequence comes from Butyrivibrio fibrisolvens, assembly GCF_023206215.1. NCBI lineage: Bacteria > Bacillati > Bacillota > Clostridia > Lachnospirales > Lachnospiraceae > Butyrivibrio > Butyrivibrio fibrisolvens. The sequence continues at coordinate 235,061 of NZ_CP065801.1, read as the reverse complement.
GCTACTATGTCAATGCCCAGGATACGCAGATGCTCATCGAGCAGCACAGACGCAAGGTAGAGGACGCTCTGCTTAGCGCTATAAACTCCGCCAAGCTTGCCGGCATGACAGGTGAAGAGCTCACCCAGACACTACAGACATTATTAAGTCTTGATTTGGAGGAATAAGTTATGGAATGCAATTATGTAATAGAAGGTCACAATATTATCAAGAAATATAAGAATTTCACACTGGATGTAGAGAATCTTAAGATTCCCAAAGGATTTGCAACCGCACTTATTGGCGAGAACGGCGCAGGTAAGACAACGCTTCTTGATATCCTTGCAGGTATCAAACTGGATTACAAAGGAAGCCTTAGATTTTTTGACCAATACAATGACAAGGACAGAGAGAAGATTGCTGATGTCAAGAACAGGATCGGATATCTTGGAACAGGCAACTATTTCTTCCCTCATTGGACTTTAAGTCAGATAGAAGATCTGCAGAGCCTTTTGTTCGACAATTTCCATCTTGATAGATACACACAGATATGCAACGATCTGGCTCTTTACCAGGGCGGTGTTTTTGAAAAAAATAAAAAAGTCAAAGACCTCTCTGATGGTAACAAAGTAAAGCTCATGCTGGCAGGAATCCTTGCAAGGGATACAGATCTTCTGTTACTGGATGAGCCCGCATCACCCCTTGATCCTCTTATGAGAGATAAGCTTTGCAATATGCTTCGTGATTATCTTAGTGAGAATGATGGCGAAAGAAGTGTTCTTTTCTCAACTCACAATATCTCTGATATGGAGAATATCACAGATTACGTCATTATAGTAGAGCAGGGCAGGATAGTTGAACAGGGCTTTGTAGAAGACTTAAAAGAAAAATATATCCTCGTTAAAGGCGAGAAAAAAGACGAAAGCTACGCATCAAAAGTCATCAGAAATATTTCTACAAACTCATTTGGCTTCGAAGGAATCTGCCTTTCAGATGATCTCGATAAATTATCAGGTATGGATATTGCAGTAGAAAGACCTACACTTTCTCAGATTTCAGTACACATAATGAAAGAGTACTCCGTTTTAGGAGGCGTCAATAATAAGAGGGAAGCATCATGAAAAACGCTATAAAGACATACAATATGTATCATAGCATCTGGGATACACTGCTCTTCGGATTAGCTGCCCCTATCGTCATCATCGTCGTTCACTTTTTTATAACGCTTGGCCTTGTAGAGGGAGCTACCGGCATAACATTATGTTATACCATGATCGCAGAGATATTCAGAGATTATTTTAGCTTTAACGGAGCATACTCCAGTGACTCACACAATACTATCCTTAGAAGCTCATTTTATGGCAAAAGAACCTTCATAAATGGTATCATGCAGGAACATGCCAGAAACTTTGTACATTATGTGCTAGTGATCGGCATATGCTCAGTTATTACAGCTTTTGCAGATCACTATGATCCATATTATATACCAATTAAAGTAATAGTAGTGCTAATAGCATATACCATGAATACACTTGCAGTGAATGTAGTCAGATACTTTGGTACTTTTACCATATATCCGATAATATCTACCCCCTTCGTTATATTGACTATTATACCGGTAGCCTTTTTAACAGCTCTTGGTATCAGATTTGACGCCTTAAAGCTGGGGATATTCATGTTAGCAGCACTTGTACTGGGGATCATCGTAACTATTATCAGTTATCTTCATGCAAGTCATAGTTATGATAAGAGCTTTTTGGATGTGGTATCTCGAAGAAGCTAAGGAGGATTTTTGAAAATGAGATCATTTATAAGATGTTTGAAACTTTTAAAATACGGAAGCTGCGTAAGAAAACAGCTGACATTTATGCTGGTCATAGCTGTAATAGGTATGATACTTGAATTTAGATCGATAAATAGTTTTATCGGAGGCTTTTATATATTCCTATTCCCTATAACTATAGGACATATGTTTATATCTCTTTCTATGTCAGGCCTTATTCAGTCATCAGTTTTAAAGAAAAAACTGCAGGTATTATATCCTTATGTTGTATCCTTTCCACTGATGTTATTGTCACTGCTTGTTGTGATCGCTCATCGCGTATGGCTTATTCATAATGGTGTAGAAGGTCTTACTGATGCAGAAAACCGCATGATCCAGTCGACATCGCTCCTTGAGATAGGCATTTTTATGTTCTTTTGCTTTATATATTTTGCATTAGTATATAAGTTTTATGCCCCATCTTTTATATTTTTTATCGCATTTATGATTCCTGGTATGGTTATAGTTCAGAACGACACTTTTGGAATCTCCAGATTATTGGCAATCGATTTCAGGTCAGCTGTAATAGCTACGATCATACTATTTATAAGTGGCAATCTGGTATCGCTTATAATATCCAATTTAGTATATAAATACAGCCTATCAGAATATATGATCAAAAGAAGCGTTGGCAAAATGCAATGGTAATAGCTTGTTAGATATAATCTCAAGTGATAGAGTAAGAATAAAAAGCAGGAGCATATCTAATGAACTCACAGATTACAAATTTAAAAGAATGCCTTGATCAAGGCACAGAAATTCTTACTATAGATGTACTGTTAAAAGAGTTTAACGAAGTCAAAGGACACAATGGCGAAGCTCTAATGATACTCTTTGACGGATATTGCCACAGCGATATATTTGATGGAGATATATTAAACGGCGGCGTTGATACTCAAAAGCAAGATGCAGGCAGTAATTTAAGGACTCTGTCCGCAAGATATATCCTTAAGGGCAAGGATTTTGAAGGCAAAGAATGCCGCATTTTTATTGAGAATAATGGCACGTCTGATGGCGGCAGATTTACAACAACTCCAAAGATCCTCACAGACAGCGAAGCTTTAAAAGATCTCGAAGATACTGATCTTATAGGAAGTATCAGCGGCACGGACGAAGAAGGTCATATACAGATCCATATCTGTGTAAAATAAAAGATGGAGTTTTTCATTCTGCCCGGAGTCCACATGTCTGAGAAAAGCGAGTTGGGACCCCAGAATAAAAAGCAATAGTTATGTCGTATATGAGGTTAAGTTTGGAAATGAAGATAGATAGATTCAATGTCCATAATAAGAGAAGAAATGCACTGATGCTACATGGTCCACTTGCCCATCTTGGATATGACTGGTGGTGGCATTCGTTCACTGCGCAGGACATAGAGACAGGAGAGGATAAGCCATTTTTTATAGAATTCTTCATCTGTAATCCTGCACTTGCAGAGGATAAGCCTGTACTTGGCCAGCTCCCGGCCAATCAAGCATCCGGCAAACACCCATCCTATCTGATGGTCAAGGCCGGAACCTGGGGCGAAGATGCCTGTCAACTCCACAGATTTTTTTCCTTAAAAGATGTTAAGATCCATAAAAGCGCTCCCTACAGGATAAGTGCTGACGACTGCCTTGCCTGTGAGACTGCACTTAAGGGTCACATATGTATATCAAAAGAAGAGGTTATGGCTCACCCAGAATGGATGTGCGATGCAGGCGAGATATCTTTTGACCTTGTAATAGACAAGCAGATAGCCTTCAATGTAGGATACGGCGCAAGTAAGCCTCTGCGCGACATGGAGGCATTTGCAATGTACTGGCATGCTGAGGGTATGAAGAGTGCCTACGGCGGAACCGTGACCTTCAATGGCAGAACCTACATAGTAACTCCCGGCAAGAGCTACGGCTACGCTGACAAGAACTGGGGCAGGGACTTCACAAGCCCTTGGGTATGGCTGTCATCTAACTGTCTTGTTAGCAAAAAGACAGGCAGGCTCCTTACAAACAGTGTCTTCGATATAGGCGGCGGACGTCCTAAGATCTACTTCGTGCCCCTTGACAGGCGCCTTCTTGGAGTTATGTATTACGAGGGCAAAGAATACGACTTTAATTTCTCCAAACTGCATCTTCATGTTAAGACTGATTTTAGTTTTGAGGAAAAAGAAACCGAAGTCATCTGGCATGTAAGACAGGAGAACATCCATGCTGTTATGGAGACAGAAGTTCACTGTCTTAAGAAGGACATGCTCTTCATAAACTATGAATCACCTGACGGCAGGAAAAACCACAATCGCCTGTGGAATGGCGGTAATGGATACGGGATCATAAAGCTTTATGACAAAAAAGGTGATGACCTTGTCTTGGTAGATGAGATCGAAGCAACGCATATCGGCTGTGAATATGGAGAATACGGCGAATAAAGGTATGTATTCTTGTGAGTATATTACAGAAATACGCACCAGCTGCAGATTTCGTAATTCAATGAATCAGCCAGTAAATAGGCCCAATGCCAAAGGCATTGGGCCTATTTACTGGCTTTTTGGCACTATTGATAATTCTGAATCTGTAAAAGAAAAAAACATTATACAGTATAAAGATTTTCATAAAAATAGTCGAAATTTATCTTGTAGAGTGGCATTTCAATCCCTAAAGCAATACCCATTAACAACTCTTCATCATAGCTCATTAGGAGGTCACAAATGGATACAAAAACAAGAAAGCATTCGATATGTGAAAAGATGCCCTATATCGCCGTTATACTAGGCATACTCATTCCATCGCTTTTAACGGGAATAGGAGGTTCTATAGGTGAGATGTTTTCAGGAAATGCAGGGAATATAGGTATTTGCATTTTCGCAGTAATATCGATGCTGATTTTTTGGTTTTGGTTCTCGCCTGAATTTAAAGGATTTGTAAAGCCCAAAGCTCCGGCAAGAGATATTTGTATATTAATGATACTCTTAGGGGTTCTTATAATCTTTACACTGATCGAGCCATTATTTTTTTATCATTCGTTTTATTTTAATCCCTCTCTTAATGCTGCTATTATGGGCATTACAGCCGGCTTTGGAGAAGAGACTATGTTCAGGATACTATCCCTTGCTATAGTCATGAGATATGTCAGTAAAGAGAGGAGACTTACTGCGATAATCCTTCTGGCTGTAATATTCGGCCTTTCTCATGCAGGAAATCTGGCACAGGGTGCAGATTTAGTCATGACCGCATCACAGGTACTGCATTCAACATTTATGGCTTTATTGCTTACTTCTTTATATTTGGGAACAGGGAGTGTTATATTTCCGATATTTGCACACGGGTTATATGATTTTATCTGCTTTACAACGGACCCATTATTATCCGAAGATGGCATACTGACGCAGCAGTACAGTACAGGGCGGCTTATGTATGAATTTATTGTAATCATGATCATAGGAACCTTTGCACTCTGCCTGATCAGCAAAAACAAACTCTTTAAACCCAATGAAATCTGGGCAAAGATCTGGAGCAAAGAATAAGAAGTTCAAAGGATTACTATTTATTCTCAGAATCAAGAAAATGGCTTTCGAAAACCTTATAGATGAGATAGGAGAATGATAGCTAATGATAGGCAAAAAATGGAATGTATTTAGAAAAACCACTTCTATATTACTTTTGGTCTCTTTACCTCTAATGTCTTCCGGATGTGGAAACAACAGTGCCTCAGGCTCGGACACATCTTCTCAGGAAGTAGGAATTTCAGATAGTTCCGGAGAACCCGGAGGAGGGAAATGGGTTGATTCAGACGTTTCCGGCATGGTGAATCCTGAAGATAACATACGGCTTCAAGATGACTTTGCTGCGGCTGCAAATAAAGACTATATATTGTCGGCTAGTTTAGATCCTGCTTATGAAGAGGCCAGCATAGTTCTTGATGCAAATAAGCTGGTCTATGAAAGATGTATGGCAATCGCCTCTGACGAAACTATGACAGACGACAATGCTTTAAAATACAAAGCTTTGGTAGATCTGCACTCTGATTGGGATGAGAGAAATAAGCTCGGAGTAAAACCGCTCGAAAAATATATTATAGATATACAGAGCATATCTTCTATAAGTGAACTTACAGAATATCAGGGAAGCCTTGATCGAAATCCCTTTGGTCTGGGGCTTCTAATACCAGAATCCGTAGGAGCACAACTTCAATTCCCGGACAAGAGTACTTTAAATCTCGTGGCTCCGAGTCTTTCCCTCGGATCTGTCTCTTCATATGTTGAATATACAGCCAATACATTATCCGCCAAAGAAAGATGCGATGAAGTAATTGGATACTTTCTTGGAAGACTTGGCTTTTCAGAAAAAGAGATAGACGATATCTTAAAAGGCAATTACAAAATAGAAACTTTTATCGCCAGAAACAGCAATATGGATTACTTAAGCGTAAGTGAAATGTTCACACAGGCTCAAAATAACAGAGAAGGGATCAGCGCCTTACAAGGGGATTATCCGCTCTTACAGATACTGGATAGCAGAGGCTACTTGGGATGCGATAATTTTTATGTGGATTATACATATCTTAAGTCTCTGTCTGGTATCTATACAGAAAAAAATCTTGAGGATATCAAGTCATTTCTTATAGTACATACCATCGATTCAACCAAGTATCTTCTTGACCGCGAATCATATGAAAAGATGGTCTCTCTTTATACTAAAAGCGCCGAAGGCCATGAGGGATTATCAGATGGGCAGCTTGGCGTCCTATTTAGAAATGATATGAAGATCTGCGGCTATCTTCCATTACTAGATACGCTATATCTGGAAAAATATTTTAAAGACAGCGAAAAAACAGATCAGGTAGAAGAATTTACTGACGCACTGATAAAGGCTTATTCACAAATACTTGATGAAGAAGACTGGATGTCGGATGATACAAAAACTGCTGCAAAAGAAAAATTGCAAAATATGGCTCTGCACCTCATAAAGCCTGATAATGTCGCTGACTATTCATCAGCAGAAATAAAATCCTACGACGAAGGAGGCAACCTTGTTGATGCAGCTGCTGAGGGCATGCGCATATTGGAAGCTCACAGGGCAGATATAAGTAAGAATCTTAACTTTGACAGATTCAAGTGGGATATCTATGACGAAAGTAAAACCACTACCGAGATTAACTGTGTGTATTATACCGGCGAAAACGGCATCTATATAATGGCGGGGTATCTAGCCATGTGTGATGCTGCATATGGAGAGGATGCAACACTTGAACAGTTTGCGGGAATTGTAGGAACTACTATTGGACATGAGATAACTCATGGATTTGATTCTAACGGCACTAAGTTTGACCTGTATGGACGTCAGTTTGATGAAAATATAACCGCCATCGACTGGATGGCTGTAGAAGACAGGTCAAAGATGGATGAAAAGGCATCAAAACTTGCCGGCTATTTTTCACTGGCAAGGCCTATCCCCGGGCAACAGAAAGTAAATGGAAACAATATAAAAGATGAAGCCATAGCCGATATGGGAGGCATCAAGTCAGTTCTATATGTAGCAAGGAATATACCTGATTTTGATTATGACGAGTTTTTCAGGGCTTTTGCAAGGCAATATGCACAGCAGACAACTAAGGAAAACGAACTTGACACAATCAGAGGTGACGTGCATCCTCTGCCATTCTACAGAATAAACATTATACTTCAACAATATGATGAATTCATCGAAACCTATGATATTAAACCTGGAGATGGAATGTATTTAAGCCCGGAAAATAGAGTAACTGTCTGGTGATGTCTTATTCAGGAAGGAGAAAGTTATGGGATCAGAGATTTCAAATGCAGCAATAAGGCTTGATAACATAGTCAAAAGCTATGGTAAACATGACGTTCTAAAAGGGGTCACCATGCAGGTTAATAAAGGCGACATCTACGGTCTGGTAGGTAAAAACGGTGCAGGAAAAACCACCATATTCAAGATGATCCTTGGCTTGTCGGAGTACACTAGCGGCAGTGTTTCCATAGATGGCTCGCAAAGTCGCAAAGAGCTGTTTGCAAACAGGTCTAAAATTGGATTTTTTGTAGGATCCAATTTCTACGGATATCTCTCCGGAAGAGCCAATCTTGAGTATTATGCAGCTGCAAAGGGTATCAAGGGAAAAGAGCTAAAGCAGGAGGTTGATCGTGTCCTGAATGTTGTGGGACTTACAGGCGGTAAGGAAAATCAGAAAGCAAAGGGATATTCCCTTGGAATGAAGCAGCGCCTTGGAATAGGCAATGCAATCCTTGGTAATCCTGATATTCTCATCCTTGACGAGCCGACCAACGGTCTTGATCCTCAGGGTATAGCCGATATAAGGCACATGATACGTAGGTTCAGAGATGAGTTTGGTATGACAGTTATAGTATCAAGTCATATTCTTGGCGAACTGGAAAATACCGCAGATCGCTTTGGCATAGTACACAACGGAGTTATAGCCAAAGAGATCACACAGGATGACCTTTCTGCAAAGCGCCCTGAAGTAGAACTGACAGTTTCTACCGATAATCTGGAGCGAGCCAAAAGTATTCTTGCAGAAAATGGTATTGATATCCTAAAAGAAGGAAAAGAGAAAGTTACTCTGGAAGACTATTACTTTGAACTCATTGGAGGATCAGCAGAATGAGGAATTTGTTAAGAGCAGATTTGAAACGTATCTTTCGGGTTGGCCTTATCTATATAGGACTTTTGCTTGCGCTGATCTATATCTCGTATGCAGTACTTGAAGGTATTGTAAATGATGGCTCAATCGGACTTATAAATGGTGTGCAGAAAGCACTTAGCGGAGCTCCTATAGCTCTTTTTATAGTCTTTCCTACATTTTATGCTGTTTTTGCACATGAGCTGTCTTCGAAATCCATGCAGACCGTGCTTGGTCACGGTATAACCAGGAATAAGCTCATAATAGCCAAGCTCCTTGACGCCGCCATTTTACTTCTTTGTCTGTATCTGATCATAATTGCAGCAGCTCTTATCGTAATAAATACAGAATCGGCAATCGTATTAAGCCCGCAGCAACAGGCAAGTCTTATTATATATATCATCCTGAGATGGCTACGACATTTTGGATACATCGTCTTTTCTGCCATGATCATGTACATCTCCGGTTCTACAGTTCTTGGTATTATCGCATGTATCGCATTTGCAGCCATATTTAAGCTGGTATTTAACATAGTAGAGTTTTTTTCTTCTCTTTCATTATATGATTATACCTTTGACGGGCTATTAGATTGGGCATATACCAAAGTAGAAGTGGGAGCAGCCCCCTGGGAGCTTCTGCCTGCTATCTGTTATCTTTTGGCAGCACTATTGATAACGACTTATTTTTTCAGGAGAAAGGAGTTTGACTTTTGAAAGATCTTATTTTTGCAGATGTGAAAAGAATTCTGAGAAAACCGTCATATTGGATCGTACTTGGAATTTGCCTCCTTATTTCACTATTTTGGACTATTCAATCAAAAGGCAGTGACGGACTAAGCGGGTTTTCATTTGCTTCCAGTCAGGGTACAGCTATAAACACAATGAATCTGTTTATAGGAATTGCCATATACGTAAGCGTATATGCCGATGAGTTTACGTCAAATTCCATGCAGTGCCTTATTGGAAGAGGGATTTCAAGAAAAAGGCTCCTTATCGCCAAGTTCGTAAATTGTGTGATCGTAACCTTTATTTCATATGGAATCTATACTCTTTTTATCACGATTACAGGATTATTAATGGGAGCGAAGATGAATGTCGCAGAGAGCAGCTTTTTATATAGCACGATACTAACCAATGCTTTTATCGTTCTGGGCTATGCAACAATATCCATGATCATTCTTTTCTGGAGCAAGAACGTTGCTTATGCAACACTTGTGGATGCATTCCTGCTTTTTGCAGGAGATACACTGCTTGGCGGTCTTAATGCTATTCCTGTGATCAAGCACTTACATATAGACAGGCATGTTTTTTCACATGCCCTCGAATGTGCAAAAGTAGATTTGTTGCTTACCGGCGGCACGGCAATCTTTACGATGCTTTGGCATGTTGCAAAGATCTGCGCAATTTCCATTATTGTGGCATATTTGCTCTTTAGAAAAAAAGAGCTGGATTTCTAACATGGTTTATATGCGATAGAAAGGGGAAAAATATGGCATCGATAATCAGTTTGGTTCTGTGTTTAATCATTATTGGTATTCTTTACAAGAATATGATTACCTGGGAAGGAAGTTACAGGATTTCAAGAGGACAGGCTTTGCTGCCGGTAGTACTTGGGCTTTTATCTGTGCCGCTTTCATTTGTCTTTTTCCTGATAATCGGTCTTACATTCAAGGCTGTAACCGGTTTTGTTCCTACAGATGGACCGGCATTACTTGCCAGTTTCAACCATGCTCTTTTTTCAGCAGCACTGAATGAAGAACTCGCAAAACTTATCATTACGCTTATTGTCTTATGCATTTATAGAAAAAAATGGAGAAATGTATATGAATATATGCTGGTAGCAGGCGCCGTCGGATTCGGATTTACTCTTATAGAAGATTTTGTATATAGTATGGGTCTTACAGGTCTTTTAATGAGGCTTCCGAATGTGACAGTACATATGATGCTCGGGCTTGCCATGGGAAGACATCTTGGCCTTGCCAGATATAACAAAGTAACAGGCAGAGGGTCTGTAGTAAAAGAATACCTTCTTGCATATTTTGTTCCAGTATTATGCCACACTATTTTTGACTTCTTTGCTGCAAACATGCTCATACATGCCGGGGATAACGTAGAAACTATAACACCGGAAATAGAGAGAACAACATATATTGGTGCTGGTATGGTACTGATCATAGTAATTCCGATATTTATATTCCAGTTCTATATATTCAGACGGCTTAAGAAAAATGCCGCAAATCTTACAGCACTTTCATTCATGGATACAAACAGTGCAGATCAGAAGTCATGACAGGGTCTGACCTTATTGTACCTATAAAGTAAGAAGCAAAGAGGAGTGCAGATGGATACAGCTGTATATAAGCCCCAAAACGAAGAAATACAAATCAAGCTTCGTCGCTACCGGGATGCTCTATCTCTAAGTGGCAGCATGGTGATCGCCTTGTCTGTATGGGATATCATCAAACTATTCATCGGCTTTTTCTTAGGTGAGGAAACGATTGCTCAGATTATCGGAACGATTATGGAGCAAAACGGCAGCGTTGTTATAGGTACGGAATATGAGAAGGCTGTAAATATCATTCTATGGATAGGTATTTTGCTGATAATCATGATGTTTAGTGTTGTTGTGCTTTTGTATCACCTTTACATTGGATTAAATGCTTATAGGGTAGGACGGCAGACAATAAAAAGAAAAAAGAGATTTTATCTTGTACTGACTTTCCTTAGTGCACTGTTTGCAGGAATACTTATCATAGTGAATATTTTAAGTTTCATTAATGCTGAGGAACCCAGCGGAAATGTGGATCTAGCCTTTTTCATAATGGAGATAACTGCATTTGTAAATTACATATTCATTTTGTATTCAGCTGACAAAATCAGAAAACTTGAAAAAGCAGGTGGAGAATCACAATGACGAAATGGCAGAAATTAAGAAATATACTGCTGGCTGCTTCTATGATCCTCATAGGCGCAGCAATGCTTGTTTTTGGCGAAAAAACATATATGGGTATCATTGGTATCTTTTCTCTGACGTTAGAGATCATGGGGCTTCGTATGCTCTGGTTCTATTTTCGGATGGCCCGGCACATGGTTGGGGGAAGGAATATCCTGTTTCGCGGAATCCTTTTCTTTGATTTTGGGATATTCACAGGTTCTCTTGTGTGGGTACCAAGGGCATATGTTCTTATGTATCTGGCAGGCACTTTGGCTTTTTCAGGTGTTGTGGATCTTTTGGGGGCAAATGAATCAAGAAGGATTCAAAGCTCCTGGAGATTTAAGACTTTTCAGGGCGTGGTCAAGATATTATTTTCTATTATATGCCTGATTTTTATGCGAAGCGGAGCAAGAGTTGTATATATCTGTGCTGTTGGTTTCATCTTCTCGGCGGTTATGAATATAGCGAATACATTTCGCCGTCAGCAGGTAATCACGATAGATTAGGAGTACACGAAAATGCAGGGAGATTTTCATTATTATGCGACTTACTGCGCCGCGGTGCTGGCAGGTTTCGATCATAAGCACAGTGTAGAAATATGCCATGCTGCGCAGCTTGTAGATCATTGCTCAAGGACATGGCTCATAAAAGTAGGAGGACCCGCGCAGGCTGCAACGACGCAGCTACAGACAGAGCTTCTACAGGCTAGAACGGATCCGATCGGTCTTTGCGATATCACAAGAATATGGTCTTCATTTCATTTCCTGCCAAGAGATCTGTATGCAGATATAAAAATAGGCTCCAAAAACTATAAGGATAAATACCGCCTGATCTGCGGACCAAATGGCGATCTGCTTGTCGATACAGTTAAACTTGCCAAAGATAAGGGTACCCCGGCAATCGGTATTGCCATGCACGTTCTCGCAGATACATGGGCGCATACATATTTTGCCGGAACACCATCACTGGTGATCAATAACACAAATTGGTATTTCTATGAGCTGTTCCCGGGAGATAGCGTAGAACCTGAGCGCAGACAGGTTACCTTTTCACATAATCCATCCGCATCAGAGGATGTATATAAGCCTGTATATGTCGGAAGCGTATATCAGTCCGATGAAAACTCGATCATGAACCTTGGGCACGGACGTGCGGGACATCTGCCGGACTATAGTTATATCCGCTATGTCTATCTACCGGCATGGGGTGGTTACAAGGAGATAATAAAGGACAATCCACACGATTATGAATGTGCATTTGCCCAGATGGTCTATGCCATGTCATATCTACGTGGGGAAGTTGACGATTTTAAGAAAGACACCTATGCTATGGAAAAACTTAAGCCACACATTGAGAAGATCCGTAGTATCATCACGAAACGTCAGGTCGATGCGTCAGATGATTGGAAAGCTTTTGGAGAGAGCCTTTCCGGGGAGCGCATCCCTGATTTTGACAAGGATGAGCATATTGGGGAATACATTAGTAGCAACAATAAATCCAAAACCTTCCTCGGACTTTTTTTCGAGGCTGCTCTTGCCCAAAAGAAGATGGTAGCTTCCAGGATCATGGAATCCGGCAACCGCCTTGCTGGGCTGTCATAGATAGACAGGAAAACCATATAAAAATGATAGTATCGGGGCAAAGCATATCGGTTGTGAATATAGAGAATACGACAAATAATAGGTATGCTTCTTCATTAACTTTATGATGATTTGCTGACTGTAATCAGCCATAGCATGATAAAGATCATCGCAAAGCCCAGTGCATCAAATGCCGTAAAGGCACTTCCGAGGACCAAAGTTGAAATGACTGCTGCGGTCAGAGGCTCAGCAAAACTATAGAGAATTGCTTTGGATGGTCCGATAAGTTTCACACCGCTGATATATAGAGTAAAGGCGCAGAGGTTGCCAACTACAATAACAAATATAATGCCTAATATTCCATAGAGATTTGGAATATAGTGGATTGTCCAGGTTCTGAAAATGATACCGATGCATATACCTCCAAGCAGGAAAGACCAGCCCTGAGCAACTATGACAGGAATATCGTTCGTGAGTTTAGGAGCAAGCACATTATAAATCATAACGCAAACAGCGCTTAAGACACCTGTAATTATTGCAAGTGACGGCACTGTCATTGTAGTAATGTTGCCATGGCTTGTAAGGAAGAAAACGCCTAGTAGAGCCATTATGATTGACAATATTTCCAAAAACTTGGGAAATCTCTTGGTTGTTATACATGTATATCCTAGGATGAATATTGGAGCCAAATCTTGCATGATTGTTCCAACAGCTGCAGTGGACAGTTCTATTGTGAGAAAGTACAGGAACTGACATGCTGACACACCTGCCAGTCCATAGATGAGCATAGTTATTGCCTTTTCTTTGCTTTTCCATGGTAAAAAAACAGAGTCTGGATATTTGATAAGTGAGTACAGTAGAATTAGCACTCCGGAAAGTCCCAACCTGATAGGCACAAGCCATCTGCTGTCCATCATTTGCACGTCAAAAAGATACTGCCCAACTGAGCCAGAAAGACCCCAACAGGCAGCACCTATAGTTGTTAATAAGATTCCTTTAATTTTATTTTTATCCATCAGATCACATATCCTTTGTTGATTTATCTTAATCTCTGTATAATCTATCTGTTTCTATTATGAAAGAACACTCAAGATATAATCATAGTCGACTTTTTTCATCCGGATCTGGAGCATAAACATCGACCTGTGATGCCTGTCTCTTATGTTCTTCCTCAATTGCAGCATAGTGTTTTACTGTAGTGTTAACATCTTTATGTCCCAATACATCAGCCACCATATAAATATCGCTTGTTTTGTTATAAAGCGCTGTACCATAGGTCCTGCGAAGCTTATGTGGCGTCAGTTTCTGCGAAAGGCCAGTATTCTTACCGTATTTTTCTATCATATGTTGAATGCTTCTTATTGACATTCGTCTATGTTTTAAGGATATAAAAAGAGCTGGATCTTCAGCATTTTCAAGCAGGGTAGGGCGCTCGTTTTTGATATAATCCTTCAAAGTATTTCTTATTAATTCGTTTATGTAAAGATGATCCTCGTAGCCACCTTTTCTGACGATCGTAATGGAATTTTCGTCAAAGTTTACATCTGTAAGATCAAGGCCAGCGCACTCTGATACACGGATTCCTGTATTTAAAAGAAGTGTCACAATAGCCAGGTCTCTTTTGGCAGTAATCTCAGACATTACTCTTGAGTGATAGCTGGCAGAATTAACATTTTCTACGGAATCAATAAGCTTCTGTACCTGTTCAGAATCGAGCCTCCGAATATCTTTTTTCTCTGGATTTTTCTTTTTTACAACTGCTTTAATCGTTGGATCTGCATTAAGATAGTCGTATTTAACCAGATATTGGAAGTAATTCCTAACAGCAGCCATTTTTCTGGCAATTGCACGCTCATTAACTGGCTTTATATTGCCTGTTTTGTCCGGTTTATGGCCTGAAGCAACATAATTTTGAAATTCATTGATATCCTGTGGCCCAAGATTTTCAATTACTTCAAAAGTAATGTTTCGCAGTTCAAGATTTCTACAGATAGGATTCTTTTCTTTCAAATATTTATAGAAAAACAGAATATCCTGCGCATAGTTAAATGCAGTACTTGGCTGATATCTCAACAGGCATTCGTCTACAAAACCGTGCACATGCTGAGGTAATGATGATTTAATATTCTCTGTGTCCTGCCTGCGTTTTTGCTTCAGGGAATTGTAATATGCTGAATTTTCACCCATTTTGCGCCTCCTATATATAGCATATCACAAAAGAGGAATTTTGTGCAATGATATTTTGGCATAATAAGATACGGAACAGACTATTTTTAATCTGCTCCGCTCGTATCATTCTTGCAAGTTATTACATTTTCATATCCTCCATTTATGCCTAATAAACAGTTATCCTGAAATACAATTTCTATTATATGCAAATTCTATACCGTTCAAGATTTACATTATCGCACTCCAGGTATTTTGTCTCAATATATTCTCCACCATTAGCCAAAATAGTCTTCCTGCTTGCAATATTCGTTGGCACACAACTAACGTATACTTCCTTAAATCCAAAAGCCGTTAAAAAATCAAGAGACTTTGCAAGCATTCTTTTAGCATATCCTTTTTCCCTTTCTGATGGCCTAACAGAATAGCCAACATGACCTGTGAAGTCTTTCATACGCTGGGTTAAAACGTTGTGAACCTGCATACAACCTACCATTTTCATATCGGATTTCCTAAATACCATAAGGACATTGCCCCAGGCACCATGTTCATCTGCAACTCTGCTCGGATTCGCCCAGCCTATACAATAGTCTACATATTCCTTTGGATCAGGCATTCTTTTCATAGAAAAGCATCCATCAAAACTTGAATCCACATCCAGCATTTCCTGCCTATAAGCTGCGATTTCGTCTGCAAAAACCATTGAAGGTTCTATAAAAAGAAGTTCGTCGTCAGCGGTAGTTTCTTTTTCCAAAGTATATTCAAGAGAAAACTTCTCACATACAACTCTGGATTCTTCCGTAAATTCAATTCCGTCTTCCTTCGCTTCTTCTTCAAAAAACTCCTTATGCACCTCTCTCCAGTATTTAAGGGATCTATCACCCTCTCCTTCAGAATATGCGTGATAAGGAGGCACTTCATTAAACTTTCTTATGTATACATCGTAGTTTTTTATAATGCATACAGCTTCATTCTTACTATTTAACAAAACGCTGTAATCACCTGCCTTAGGAAGCTCATCAAGAGCATCTTCTGCTTCGTATGCATCATAGAGACTAGCTGTGCCAAACTTCTTTCCCGCAAGGACTAGTCGGAGAAGGTCATCTCCTTCTTCATCTTCGCCAAAGCTCCACGCTTCATAAGGGGTATTTATATCTATTCCTTTTTTGGAGCAATATTCTGTCCATAACTGTTCTGCCTTCATTTTTAACCTCATGTCGCGAGCAAAGCGAGTGACTAATGGTTCAAATTGGTGGAGCTCGCGACACCAATTTGGGTTTGAAAGTGGAACACTTTCAAACTTCCTCCATAAAAAAGCTATCATTGTACATTATTCCGCCCTCATAGGCATGACAAAGAGTTTCAACTGCCGCACTTGTGCCTGCCTCAAATATATAAGCTGAGCCAAAGCCTATTTCACTGACCTTATCCCCGGTTCTTTTATTTTCTCTGTATCTCATAAATGACCTCCGAAACTATCAGCCTATTTTTTCCACAAAATCAGACATCATATCTGAAATCTTGATAGTCTCGTTTTCGTCGATGTTGCCATCATCTCCTCCGACCACAGGCAGCCTCATAGCTCCAAAGCCAAGTCCTGATAATCTGATTTCCTGAAATTTTCTGTAAATCATAGCCATTTTCTCCTTCCTTGCTTTTCTTCTAGTCCTTGCCCTTGATGAGAAACGAGCTGCGGTTGAGGCTCATGGTAGTCCCGGTATGTCTTATACGACCGGTGCATAATCGCAACTGTTTATAATCTCTGTCGCAGACTGATAGTCTACCGGCTTACTGTAATAATACCCCTGCGCCAGATTACAACCCAGTTCCACAAGTTTTTTACCCTGCTCCTTCGTCTCAACGCCTTCTGCGATGATCTCCATCTTTAGTCTTTGTGCAATAGTTATTATGCTTTCAACAAGAATCGCAGTTTTATCATCTGCTGTTATCATATCTGTAAAAGACTTATCGATCTTTATTACATCTACATCGATGTTATGGAGAAGTGACAGGGATGAATATCCGGTACCAAAGTCATCGATGGATATAAACAGCCCATTTTCTTTGAGAGTCTTTACAAATGTAATGAGTCTCTCATACTCAACATCCTTTGTGCTCTCTGTTATCTCTATTTCCACATCGTCAGTAGATAGGCCATTTTCCTCTATTACCTTTAATATCTTGTTTTCTATCTTTGGTACAAAAAGGTCTTTTCTGGAAAAGTTACTTGAAATCCTTGGTGGAGTAAGTCCCATTTCTTTCCATCTTTTTATCGCTTTGCAGGTTTCATCAAATATGGCAAGATCAAGCTTCGGTATAAGTCCCTCTCTGTCCAATATCGGAATAAACTGATCAGGGTATATGTAATGGTCCTCATGGAACCACCTGCACAGCGCTTCAAAACCAACAAGTTTGCCCGTTTTCATGTCAACCTTAGGCTGGAAAAAAGGCGTGAACTCATGGTTCTTTACTGCAGTCGGAAATATTCCTATAATGTCCCTTCCTTGCATCACCATATTTTTCAGCTCTTTGCCATAATAAACAACGTCCTGCTTTAATCTGCTCTTTCCAAGCCCACAGGCTACATTTGCATCGTTAAGGCGTTCAAGGAAAGTCTTGTTCTCATCTTCTGAGAGCATGGATATCCCGACCCATGCCACAACGTCAAAGCGATTATTTGGAGCATTCTTAAGCTTTGATATGGTGACTGTACTTATCTTCTTTAAAAAGTTCTTTAGATTCTCATTGTGCAGGTATACTACAAAATTATCCCCGCCCATGCGTCCGGCACATTCATCATCTTCTGTAAACTTAAGCAGTTTCCTTGAATACTGTATTATGGCTTCATCTCCTGCCTGTGCACCACACATCTCATTAATGTATCTGAAGTTTCTGAGGTTGATCCTTAGAACGGCATAATCCTGTGGCCTGGAATGCTGTAGTACCGTATAATATTTTCTTTGTACCATTGCAATATTAGGGATTCCTGTAAGAACATCAGATGTCTCAGCATAGTCAAGCATCTTTCTCATGTTCTGTCTGCTTATGATGATGTAGATAACATTTGCCATAAACGCACACAGTTCCTGATCAATGTCATCTTCTTTTACAGCTTTTTCGAATTCTATGTAGGCATGGACATACTCATTTCCATCATAGTAGAAGTTGTAACACTTTTTTAAGCCTCCCGGCATGCCGGAATCATAAAGAACAAGCTTGTCATCAACTGGTGTTGCTTCAAATATAAGTTTCCCCGTCCTGTGGTTCCGGTATCTGTCATCACCACCAAGATCCATGTCATAATACATTTTCGTGACATGAAGCGCACCACAGAGGTCCTTGTAGGTATCTGCTTTAATATTCTCCAGCGATGCCTCCTGAAAGAGTTTCTCAAGCTTATTTGCCATCAATTCAGCGATTTTCATAATTAACCTCATGTCGCGAGTGAAACGAGTGACTAATGGTTCAAATTGATGGAGCTCGCGTCATCAATTTGGGTTTGAAAGTGGAACACTTTCAAACTTATAATCTCCCTAAATGATTTCAAAATCTATTCCTTGAGCATTGCCTCAAATTCTTCTAAAGGCAGAGGCTTTGAAAAGTAATAACCCTGGAACAGCGTGCAGCCAAAAGTTACTCTGCAACCTAAAATGAAGGCAATCTTCTACGTTTATATAGTAACATTTAATATGCAACATAATCTATAAACTTCCTGTAAACAAAAAGCACATGTTTTTTGTTTATAAAGCTTTTTGTTGAGTCACAGCGCAATCCAAGTTACAATTAATATGGAGGTACAGGCAGGGCAGATATGAACAATAAAAAAATGAAAACTTCCTTACAAAAATCACTTATCCGCATCAGCATAATCATTGTTATATTCATATCTATTTCCGTGGGCACTTTGTGCTTTGATATTTACAGAAGGGATATGATAAGCAGATATCAGAACTATGCCGGTGATGCCATCAACTTTCTGAGCAGATGCATAGATGTTGATGACCTTGAAGAGTGTATGCGTACCGGTGTCAAATCAGACAAGTACAACGAACTGCAGACTCTGGCAAATGACGTTAAGGAAACCCATGACCTTTTATATATATATAATTGAGCCATTAAGTGCAGATCCTCCGGACAACATGATGGATGTCCTTGCTGCATATACTTTATATGAAAAAACATATGAAGCAGATGAACTTACCGATCTTGGAAACTATACCGGAGATGCTTATCCAAAGGATGTCGCCCTTGAGTACCTTAAGCGCATGGACACGGATACAACTGTCACTTACTTTAGAAATGATACTGACTTTGGGAAAATATATACCGCAATCCGTCCTCTGATAAATTCAAAAGGAGAGCCCATTGCTGTGATCTGTGGGGATATCCTTATTGATGATATATATAAAGCAGCCTATACATATGCGCTTGCGACATTCATAGTTGCACTTATAGCAGGTCTGCTTCTTGTTTTAGCGCTCAACAGATGGTATAACAAGCGAATAGTCAAGCCTATAAGGAATCTTGAAAATGCAACCGGCAAAATTGAAGACAAATGCCGAAAGCGCGCTCCTGTATCAGAACTTGTTATGGACGAAATTGACATACATACCCATGATGAGATTGAATCCCTGTCAGGCTCCATCTTCTCCATGGTTGAGGATATAAGGAATTATGCCTCTGACCTGATCAACAAAGATAAAAAGATAAGTGACATGCAGGATAAGAACTCCCAGCTGGAAGTCCTTGCAAACCGTGATTCTCTGACCGGAATACGAAATAAGACCGCATACGACAATGAGATCAAGAGCCTTGAATGGAATCTTAAGCTTGAAAAAACTGAATTTGGAATCGGAGTCGTTGATCTTAATTACCTGAAAATCATCAATGATACTTATGGTCACGAAAAAGGTAATGAAGCCATCAAGAACATTTGTCATATAGTCTGCGTTATATTTGCCCACTCTCCTGTCTTCAGAGTGGGAGGTGACGAATTTGTCATAATCCTAAAGGGTCAGGACCTTGAAAATATTGATTCTCTAATAGATAAGTTCAACCAAGAACTCTCGGACCTGGCAAACAACAAGGGTCTATCTCCCTGGGAAGCAGTTTCAGCTGCGATTGGTTATGCCACGTATGACAGTGATAAAGATGAAGGTGCAATAAACGTCTTTAAGCGTGCAGATAACAACATGTATGAAAACAAAAAGAGAATGCATGCCGAAAGAACATAAGAAATTCCTTAGTAGTTTTCCTCATCATCAGTTTCAAGGCCGTAGTACAGAATCTCGTTATATTTTGCATTAGCTTCTTCTGCAGATTTCTTTTTGTGCCATGTATCTATATCACTGCAGATGGCCAGCATTTCATCCACGATCAGTTCCGCAGTTCGGGGCTTCACATTATAAATATACGCCAGCATCCTGTCCATAGCCTTGGGGCTTCCCAGCTGCTTTGCAATCTGCTCACCAAGTTCCCTGGGGAACCCACGCTGCTTGATAGCTGTCACAAGTTCATCCCGTTTTCTTGACCAATATATCTGTTTTTCTGTCATCTTATCCCTCAATCTTTTTTATATGAACAAGTCAGCACACTAGTGTATCTGCCTGTCCTGTCGATACTTTTCCATGTATTCCATATTTATGTCACGGATTTCTTTCTTACCATCAATATAATCCTGGTATATATCCCAGGGGCTTCCGCCTCCGAGCCAGCATGAAGAGCAGTTCTCACAACCGCCGCCACAATCCAGTGAACTCTTTACTATCTGCTCACGCTCTTCTTTGGTTGTATCCTTGATAAGTATAGATTTCATGGCTATTTCTCCTTAATGGATCTTCTCACAAACATCCTATCATAATCAAGTATAATTGTTCACTAGAGATAAAGCTATATCTAGCATATTGACATACCCCGACTGTAGTAGTATATTTACTATGACAGTCGTAGTAACGATTATCGTAGTACATAACACACGAGTATTTCATTTGTATTATTTCAATATTGTCAGTATTAATGACTCAAACTTTTCACTTGGACGGTGCAGTATCACCTACGTGGGAAGTTAATAATTCATCACCTAATACACGTACCGAAAGAGAGTTTATCTTATGCAAGAGATCAGTAGTGATGTGATCCGAGGTTATAACGATACCATCATACTCTTTTTCCTAAGGAAGGAGCCATCCTACGGCTATGAGATATCAAGGAATATCCGGGCTGTATCTGATGACAAGTACCTGATCAAGGAGACTACGCTTTACTCTGCTTTCACAAGGTTGGAAAAGAACGGTTATATAACGTCCTTTAGCATGGAGGCAGACAATGGTAAGCGCCGTACTTACTACAAGATCACGGACCAAGGGCTTAATTATTATAGGGAAAAGTGTGAAGAATGGCGTCTTACCAAGGACGTAATAGAAAGATTTATTGACGAATAAATAAAAGAGGGGAACTAACTATGGAAACTATCAAAAACTATCTGGACGCAATGTTTGCAAGCATTCCTGATACTCCGCAAGCCAGAAAAGCCAAGCAGGAACTGTATTCTATGATGGAAGACAAATACAATGAGCTTATTCAAAGCGGTATGCCCAAAAATGAAGTGATAGGTACTATCATCTCTGAATTCGGAAGTAAGGAAGATCTTATGGAAATCCTGGGTCAGAAAAAGCATAGCATCATACCTGCGCCTAAAAATGATGCTCTAAACTATGAAATGCCCCCCAAGGGAAGGCGCATAATAGACTCTTATGAAGCTGACAACTATATTAAAGATTGTACTTCATCCAGAATATTACTCGGATGCGGTGTATTCTTCTGCATTATAGCTCCGATTGGCCCTATTCTTGCTTCAGGGCTTGGAGACATCTTTATATTAAGTTTATTTTCTGACTTCATTGAAGCAATAGGTGTTATTCTTTTATTTGTATCCGTGGGTTTGGGAGTTGCACTTATTCTCCTGTCTACAAGCAGAAATAAGCTGTGGAGATTCCTTGATCATGAACATTGTATGCTGGATCCCGAAACCGAATTCGTAATCCAAAACGAGCTTATTGATAATCAGGAAAACAAATCATTCATGCTGGCCGGAGGCATACTGCTATGCATAGTAAGTGTAGTCCCTGTTATATTCTTCGGAATATTCTCTATCTGTGATTTCTTCACAGATGCTTTGGGACCATCTCTTATATTCGTCCTGGTTGGAGCCGGTGTGTTCTTTATACTCAATGCTACCAGAAGGACCACCCCTTGCGAAAAACTCCTGATGCTCAAAGATAATGTACTGAAATAAAATATATCTAAGAATATACTCCCCACTTTGCGATACTGTACTATCCAAGTGGGGAGTTTCAATTACTAAGCCACTACGCTTAAGTTTTAGTGAGTTATATCAGTTGAGTTCTATGTATCCTGTTGAGAAGTCAAGTGAAGGATCTTCCTTACAGTTAAATGCTATACTCATCTTAACTTCTTTGGATTTTAAATTTTCAAAAGTATCTTCAGAACTGTACAAAGTACTTGTCTTTAGCTTATATCCGGAAGGTATATATAAATCCCTAATTCCGTATATATCACAGCTTGCGTCATCTACAAGAATATCTTTGGTAGTTATCCTAAATGCTTTGTCTGACTTATTATTTATATACAGTATATAGCCTTCATCATAGCTTTCATCTGTATACCTAGCATATACATCGAATTTATCATTGGTATATATCATCTTATACCCATCAAGGTCATACTCACATGTCTCATCATGAGTAGTAGTTAGCTTTATACCCTCTACATTTTCCTCACCATGCTTATAGTCATCGCAAGAAACATATATCCTGTCAAAGTAAAGCTCTGAAATACCTTCTCCCGGAAACTGATATATCTGCTCATAGATAGTTACAGTTTTATTCTTCTTAAAACGACCATACATACTGATATAATTAGTGTCACTACTTATCTCATTGATACTGTTGCAGCTTATAGATACGTATATGTTCTCATCATGGCTGTTCTCTACAGTAAAGGCTATCTTGCCGTTAGATCTCATAAGCCCATTATATCTTCTGGTACTGTTTTCTTCATAATAAATGCCTGCGACTGTTATCTTAACATTGCCATCATCGTATATGACACCGTCACCATTGATCTTATAATCGACATCAACGCAGTTACGATAACCATTCTTATCATTGAGCTTTTCATTGCCTCTATAGTTACCCGGACCATCTGTTACTAAGATGATAGCTCCCACTATCAGCAGACCAAAGACAAGAACACATAAGGTAATGATCCTTCTTTTGATCTTTTTTAACATATTAGCTGTCTCTTCTTTTACTTTGGATTCCTGACTACTAATTACTTCATCCGCACTTTCCTCGATAAAAGAATCGCTGACATTGAATCTTGCACGCCAGTCCGCAGATACATCATACGGTGCTCCGCAATGTGAACAGACCTCCTCTCTTGAAGTATCTATCTGGCTTCCACAATATTCACAGGTGATCACAGGATTGGTGATCTTCATCTTCTTGACCTGTTCTCTTGCAGCTTTCTCAACTTCCTTATGGCTGAAGATCTTGTTCCTTACCTTTTTATATTTGACAGCCTGTATGACAATACCAATGACCAAAATATCGATCAATATAAAAAACATAAATCTCATTCCTCATTTTATTACTTACTAAAACTCCCCACTTGAACGGATCTACATCCAAGTGGGAAGTTCTAGTCACTTAAAATACACGTAAAAACAATGAGAAATTATAAAACAAATTCAATCAAGAATCAATGATTTCTTAGATTTCTAATCGTATTTATATGACCCGCTAAACATGAGCAAAGTAGCACGTAGTGCGGAGTTGCGAATGTTTGAGGGCGCAAAGCAGTGACTAATGGTTCGAATTGGTGGAGCACGCGACACCAATTTGGGTTTGAAAGTGGAACACTTTCAAACTATCCTTTAGCCCCACTCTATGGACCATTCTTCGTTTGATACCTTGTGAAAAGAACCTTTCCACGAAGATGGCCCGGGATCATCTATACTTTCTTTGATCTCCTGAACTTCCAGGATAAGTTTGACTTCGCCGTCTTCTTCATATAGACTGCCTGTACATGTGATCCCAAGAACCTCATTGTATCCGACAATCAGGCACTTGTCACCGGCTGTAGATGTAGACAATTTAAAGAGATTAGAATATACACCCTGACCTCCATACTCAGCATTATCTATGAAGTATAGTTCCTGAGTATCCGTAATATTGATCCACATATCCTTGGAGTGATCCGGCTCATAGCCATCCTCGGTGATGAAATTGTCCATACGCCATATGCCTATATATGGCTTAAAGCCTTCTTTATCAAAGGTAATAGAAGCTTCGAAGTCTCCGCCTAAGATAACCTCGGCATCATCTATCCATGCCTTCATGGGAAGACGAAGTACATACATATTTACAAAATCAAATGCCTGTAGCAGTTTATAATCATTGCCTGGATCCCTTATCACTTCCGCCACCAGCACATATGCTTCATCCCCAAGAACCTCTCCCGTCTGCATAATAAGATGATCCTTGTCCATATATGGGATAAAATTGCTGATCATGGTCTGAATCTGGCCTTTGCTGTTACACCATAATAGATCTCCATATACAAAGCGGCTTAACATATGACTTCCCATATAGGAATGTGACAGATACAGCTTGTCCAGATCATAATAACCGCATAAAAGCTTGCCATCATTTAATCTGAGCTTTGGTTCATCATCATATGTCAGTCCAGGCATAATCTCATAATCATATCCATGTGTTATAAGTTCAAGGCTATCCTTATCTCCCGGCACAGCCTTAACCACAATATAATCCTCTACAGAATCTACCGGCCCGCCATAGTGAGCAAAAACAAAGTAGGCTTCTCCATTATCTGTATCATATAGAAAATCATCACACTCAAGGCTTCCATATATGCCAAGCTCAGACAAAGTTCCAAGATATATCTCCTTGTTGCCTGCGCCCATGCTGTATAGCTTTATCACATCATCTTCTGTCTTTTGATATATTACGTCGCTATCTGTAAGGCCACAGAAAGACAAGCTTATATCAGATTTTTTATCAATCCTGCAATACTGCATGCCGGACACATCCAGAACATCAATATGCTTCATAGATGCATCATCACACCACAGCGCTATCAGATTACTATCTTCTGAAACTCCTGAAACTATCCCGGGACCAACTTTTTGTATCTCGCCGTCCATTGATACTCTGATAATCTGCGACTTACCGCTCTCATCTATCCATGTACTATAGAATGAATCGCCGCAATAATATAACGAACCGGAACATGGGGCATCTGTTAATTTTGATATCTCACCTGTAGCTTCATCATATGAACATATACCTCTTCCATACTCAAGGAACTGGCCTCCAAGACTCGGTTCCATAACATCTGTTTTTTGATAATCATGGAAAAAGACCTTTTGCCCGACTTTAACCAGATAACCGCCATTACCATATACCTGATCTGTTTCTTCCTGGTCTTTACTTTGCTGCATATTCTTTTGTGCATGGGGAGCGGCTTTTGAATTAAGAGATACTGTCGTAAGAACCACCGATACTGTTAACAACATTACAAATAATCTTTTCATAAGTATTGTCCTATCTTACATAAAAAACTAATATCTGTTGTAAACGACTTTAGAGACTGCCTTATGCCAGTTATCTAAGGTTGATATATTGTGCATTTGATAACGGACAAAGAACATTTACTTATGTCGGTTACTATTATTAAGCTTTTATAACAATAGATGCCTTAAAAACATTATAGATTAAGTAAAATTTTAAACAGCCATACCTATTATTACATATATTCGTACAAAATAATACGTATTTATGTGCTTTAATATACTTTTTTTCGTTTTGTTTATACGATATAAAATACGCCCCAGGTAGCAGGCATTAATCCTGTTACCCGGGGCGGATAGATACTACATCCGTTTGATTTACTTACTGATTCAGCTCCAAATATCCTGTCTGATCTTAACTCAAACTCAAGTGCGTATAATTACTACCTCAAACTTCCGAATTGGAATTACAGCTTTAATCTTTAGGATCAGAAGCTTCTTTTTCCTCTTCAGCTTTTTCCTCTTCACGTCTTCTATCAGAAAGTCTCTGAAGATATCTGTCGAATTGCAGTCTTATGAGTGCCGCGCAGGGAACGGCAACCAGCATACCTGCTATGCCGCCAAGAGCGCCGCCTCCTATAAGGGCAGCTACAACCAATAATGGATGAACCTCAACATTGTCAGACAATAATTTTGGATTGATGATATTGCCATCTATAAACATCACGATCGCAAATATGATAATTCCAATGATCATCTTGTCAAAAGCTGCTGTAGGAAGACATACAATAACTAAAGTAAGATATCCGACAATAGGTCCAAGATAAGGAATCAGGTTGCCAAGCCCGGCAAATACTCCTACGACTATAGCATACGGGACACCGACTACTGAAAGGATAATAGTTATAAGAACTCCGACTATAAGTGCATCTGTGAACTGTCCACGGATATATCCTGAAAATGCCTTATCAGCATCTTTAAGGAAAATCTCAATATTGTCCTCTGCTTTCTGCCCGAATATAAGGCGGAAAGCTCTGGTCCAGTATGTTGACAGATGGTTCCCATCAAGCAGGAAATAGATCGAAAAGATAACACCAAATAAAAGTCCTGAAAAGAAGCTTGTAACAGCACCTGTTGCTGCTGTCACTATGTGACTTATGTTATCGGAAGCTATATCATATGATTCCAGCTGCTGGGCTACAAAATTCCATATAGCCGTGTAATCAGCCTGCAACTTGAAAAATAGATTCTTGATAGATTCTATATTGAGTGATTCTACATTTTTATAGATCGCAACAGCAATGAGAGCAAGTATCAGAAGGATTGCTGCTATAACTATACCAAAAGTAAGGAGCACGCTAATTGACCTTGCCCATTTATGCTTCTTTTTCTTATTAAAGATTCTCTCAAGTCTCTCCACTATAGGAAGGAATAGGTAGCAGATAATACCTCCTATGATCATAGGTCTAAATACTGCAGCAGAAATAGCCCATAGCTTAGACCAAAAGGGGCCGCTTAAAAGAAATAGCATTGCAATACCACCTGTTATCAAAACAGTGATCGCAGCATAGATGCATATTTTCAGATATTTCTTGTCAAGCTTTTTGAAAATCTTATCCAAATTCAGTTCCTCCAAAGATTATTATAGTAAAAGGCTAAGAAAATGCCCTTTTCCAGTCATCAAATGCCCTATATGTCAGTATCAGATAACTGGCATTAGGTATTTTCTAAAGTTGTTTACTATGGTTTATATTTAATAGATTTAATATATTTTCATATATATTTATTCTATCATACTTCCAGGAATCCCTATCACTAAAACTTCACTCCTGCAAAGACTTTGAAAATGCCAATCTGTCCATGTGTGACGTATCTCATAATTATATGATAACAAAACACGATTTTATTTATCAAAAATATTAAAAATATATAAATATCATATTGACAACTGAAAATAGCTATGTCATTATCAAAGAGTCAGTTATGCTACGACTGATAAATATTAAAGAAAGCGAGGTAAAAGCAATGATTAATGTGGCGAGAATAAATTTAGTGAATAATTTTAATCTTGTATTTGTTATTACTTTACCTCGGGATATTCTACGCGGATAGATTTTTTTGATCTGTCTTTATAGAATTATTATTGTGATAAGCATTCCCCAGGTAAAGAGTTGATTCTTACCTGGGGATTTTTTTATGCTTTTTTGGGGAAACAAGGGCCTGTTTCCTTAAAACACAGTTCCGAGGTTAATAGCACTGTTACAGCACCAATGAGGAGAAAGAAAGAAGAATGAAGACACTTGGAAGTTATGTGCAAAAGCACTGGGCAACATATACCATGGCAATCATATTCATGCTGATATCAATTGCCCTAGACATGATGTTCCCCATGGTTACAAAAACAATAGTAAATGATGTTTTAGTTGGAGGCGTATATGATAACTTTACATTTCTGCTTGTAGCTATCATGTTGATAGGACTTGGCAGAAGTGTATTCGGATACTTTAAAGAATATACTTTTGATAAAAACTGTATAACTATAGGAACAGAAATGAGAAAGGATCTTTTTGATCATATTCAGGGGCTTTCTCTTGACTATTTTGATGATGCCAGCACAGGCGAGCTGATGGCAAGAGTAAAGGATGATATCGACAAGATATACAGGCTTGTAGGTATGGCAGCTATGATGGGTATGGAAGTTATACTTAATGCTGTACTCATCCTGTATTTCATGGTCAGAATCAATCTGGTTCTTACAATACTGCCTGTTACCTTCATGGCGATCTGCGGCGCAGCTGCGATCATCATGGAAAAAAAGCTTGATAAAGTCTATGACGAGATCAGTGAGGAGAATGCTCTTCTTACTACAATAGCTGAAGAAAACCTTGCAGGAGTACGTACAGTTAAGGCATTTGCAAGAGAAGACTACGAGATCAAAAAGTTCTATGAACACAACAAGAGATATCACGATCTGAACATGCAGGAAGCCAAGGTTATGATCCGCTTCTATCCTGTGTTCCAGCTTGCAGGCACTCTTCTTCCTGTAGCCTGTGCAGTATTCGGAGGTATATCTGTAATACATGGAAAGATGAACCTTGGAAGCCTTGCAGCATACATAATCTATGCAAGAAACTGCACATGGCCTATGGAAGAGCTTGGCTGGATCACCAATGATATCTCAAGCTCGATCGCCTCTCTTAAAAAGGTCAAAAAGATATATAAGGAGCATTCTACTCTTAGCCTTGACCCTTTTGCCAAGCACGTTGATAAAGTTGAAGGCGAAATCGAGTTCGATAACGTATCACTTAAACTTGGAGACAAGCAGATCCTGTCAGACATCAGCTTCACCCTTCATAAGGGCAAGACTCTTGGCATCATGGGACAGACAGGTTCAGGTAAGAGTACTATCGTTAACCTCCTGCAGCGTTTCTATGATCCTACTAAGGGTACGATAAGGCTTGACGGAACAGATATAAGAAAGATGGATCTGTCACAGGTTAGAAGCGCATCATCAGTTGTTATGCAGGATGTATTTCTTTTTTCAGATACTATTGAAGAAAATATCCGCATGGGAAGACGTGAAGATATGACCATGGAAACAATCGTGGATGCAGCCAAAAAGGCCAAGGCAGACAGCTTTATAGATAAGCTTGACGATAAGTATGAGACTGTTATAGGAGAAAGAGGTGTAGGACTATCCGGAGGCCAGAAGCAGCGTATCAGTATCGCTCGTGCCATCTCCAAAGATGCTCCTATACTGGTACTGGACGACTCAACTTCTGCTCTTGATATGGAGACTGAAGCCGAGATCCAGAAGACACTTGATGAGATAAAGAGCTCTTCACGAATCATCGTAGCTCACAGAATATCAGCAGTTCGTAAC
Source organism: Butyrivibrio fibrisolvens (assembly GCF_023206215.1). Taxonomy (NCBI): domain Bacteria; kingdom Bacillati; phylum Bacillota; class Clostridia; order Lachnospirales; family Lachnospiraceae; genus Butyrivibrio; species Butyrivibrio fibrisolvens. Next base: position 205,452 of record NZ_CP065801.1, on the reverse strand, counting down.
GCAGATGAGATCATCTATCTAAAAGACGGACATGTTGCTGAGCGCGGAACGCACGAAGAACTGCTTAGGAAAAAAGGACTCTACTACGAAACTTATGTTGCACAATACGGAGCCCTTGACGTAATGGAGGTGAGTGCATAATGGCAGCTAACTCATTTCGCGAAGATGAGACGCTAAAAAACACGGACAGGCATAAGATATTCGCCCGTCTTATAAGATATTTAAGACCACATATATTTGAAATAATCCCGGTATTCATATCGCTTATGATCACAGTAGGCATAAGCCTTATAAGCCCGCTGCTCATAGAGTATGCAATAGACGTACATGTAGCCAATAAGAATGTCAGAGGACTACTACTTGTTGCAGCATCTATAGTGCTCCTTGGTATTATCTATATATCTTTTGTCAAGATCAGAATGTATATGATGAACAAGGTGGCTAACAAGGTTCTGCTGGATATAAGGCAGGAGCTATACGAACACATCCAGACACTATCCTTTACTTTCTTCGATTCAAGGCCTACAGGTAAGATCCTGGCCCGAATAATCGGAGATGTTAACTCCATGAAGGATGTTATGTCCAACACGATCACAAACCTGATTCCTAACTTCATAACTGTTATAGGTGTAGTTATTATCATGCTGGTCAAAGACTGGAAGCTTGCGCTTGGTACCTTCGTATCACTTCCTATCATGATAGTAAGTATCACCTGGATCAGGAAGGTCGGGCACAAGCGCTGGGAAGATGTACGTAAGAAATCCTCTAATCTTAATGCTTACGTACACGAGGATATCGCAGGAATATCTGTCGTACAGAGCTTTAATGCTGAAAACGAGACCAAGAAGACCTTCAGAGAACTTGCCAACAAGCACCGAGACGCTTATATAGGTGCCTGCAGGGCTGTAGATCTATTCGGACCTTCAATTGATATGAGCAGAGCCCTGAACAGTATGCTCATATACCTTGTAGCAGTAAAGCTTCTGGGATATACAGGAGCTTCTGTAGGACTTATCACTGCTTTTGCAAGCTATACAGGTATGTTCTGGAGCCCTATCATGGGACTTTCAAACTATTATAACCAGCTTGTCACCAACATGACTGCAGCTGAACGAGTATTCGACATACTCGATACTAAGGCAACCATAGTTGATAAGGATGATGCCAAAGAGCTCCCTCCTATCCTGGGCAAGGTTCGTTTTGAAAATGTAGGATTCTCCTACGATGAAGGTACTGATTCTGAAACCAAGGTTCTGGAAAATGTAAACTTCGAAGCAAAACCTGGCGAAACAATAGCTCTTGTAGGACCGACCGGCGCAGGCAAGAGTACCATAGTCAATCTGATAAGCAGGTTCTATGATATTCAAAAAGGAAGGATCTATGTTGATGACAACGACCTTACAGATGTTACCATCAATAGCCTTAGAAGCCAGATGGGTGTTATGACTCAGGACAATTTCATATTCCAGGGAACTGTAAGAGAGAACATCATGTATGGAAGGCTTGATGCAACCGAAGAAGAGATGATCGCTGCAGCCAAAGCTGTAAATGCTCACGACTTCATCATGGAACTTGAAAAGGGCTATGACACAGAGCTCAAAGAAAGAGGCGCAGGCCTGTCTATAGGCCAGAGACAGCTGATAGCATTTGCAAGAACTATGATCTCTATGCCTAAGATACTGATCCTTGATGAAGCTACAAGCAGCATTGATACTCACACTGAGATGCTTGTTCAAAAAGGTATACAGGCACTACTCAAAGGCAGGACGAGCTTTGTAATAGCGCATCGTCTATCTACTATCAAGAATGCTGACCGCATATTCGTTATCAATAACGGAGGCATCATGGAAGCAGGTAGCCACGATCAACTTATTGCAAGAAAAGGCGCTTACTACGATCTGTATATGGCTCAGTTTGCTTAAAACAAAAACTGCGACGCTAAGAATATATCTTAGTGCCGCAGTTTTTGTCATTAATGTGAACATATCATTGGTGGGATATCAAGTTCCATTATTACCAATTGAAATATTTTTTACCTGCATTATTTATAATTGCATTATTTCTCAGGAAGGTTCTCTGCATCGCCGTATGCATTTTCCCAAGCTGTCTTTCTCTCATCCATGATAGTCTGTCCGCCTGATGCGAGGTAATCCTGCATTCCAGCATCCCAAACGCTATCGAAATCAGCTTCTGATGCGCTAAGAGCCTTATCGTATACCTGATCACGCTTACTTGAAAGAGCTTCACCAAATCCTGCTTCAGACTCGATAGCACCAACCTGTACATTACCAAGTTCTCTTGTATCTGTCTTAGCAATCTCATCAGCTCTTAAGATAAGGTTAGGATCTACGCCTGCATAGCTGTATGCAAGTGAGAGCTCTGTGATCTCAGGATCTACAAGGTGAAGACCGTTACATGTGATTGTATAGTCGATGTTCATACCGGAGTTCTGGATAGCATCGCCTGTTGCAGCTTGAATCTGGATAGCACCATTGTCAGCAACTGTGTGTGTAACGTTCTCATCACCGATCTGGAGATACTGGATAGTCTCAGGATCTGAGATGAAATCAAGGTACAGAAGAGACGCAAGAGGTTCATCGTTAGTTACAGGGAAAAAGATCTTTCTGTCGATAGGGCCTGCGATCCACTTTGTATGTGTTCCGTTGGAATCTTCGAAAGGATCGATTGCTACATAAGAAGCGTCCTCACCTACAAGTCTCTTGAGGTTAGCTTCGATAGAATCTTCACCGTTTCTGTAAGGGTAATCCCAGTTGTGTGTGAATGCACCAACATAGCCGGCCTTCATCATGTCGTCTTCTGTTGTGTCGCCGCTTCCGTATACAGCGAAATCATCCCACATAAGACCTTCGTTGTACCACTTGTTGAGGAGCTTGATAGCATCCTTAGTACCGTTTTCTGTAAGCTTTCTGTCATCGAATCCGTTTACATAGTACTCTTTTTCTGTGATAGCCGGATCCATGAATGACTCGATAAGAGTAGCTGCTCTCCAACCTACGTCATAGCTTACTGAATAAGGAACCATCTTGTCAGCATCTGCGCCGAGAAGCTTGTCAGCATTGTCTCTGAACTGGCAGAGAACATTGTAAAACTCATCCTTAGTTGTAGGCTCTTCAAGACCAAGAGTATCAAGCCAGTCTTTACGGATGAACGTGCAGATACGGTTCTGGTTAGCAAGTCTTGCTTCAAGTGCCCAGATTGATCCTGATTCAGGATCTTTGTCCCAATAGATATTGGACTCACCGAGCCAATCCCAGAGGTTAGGAAGTACATCCTTATAATCCTCTACATATGAGCTCAGATCGAGAACACCACCCATATCAGCATAAGTCTGAATTGTAGCATAGCTGTATGTTACGCATACATCAGGAGCTGTCTGTGCTGCAAGAAGGTTGTTGATCTCATCAACCTCTGTCCATCTTGGAACCTTTACAAACTGTACATCTACATTGTGCTGCTCGAGCATCTGATCATGGATGTACTTAGTGTACATGTTGTCTGTAGGGTCAGATCCGCCATCATTACCACGATCATAAACCTCTACTGTGATTGTTCTTGTGTCAGCAAACTTGCCATCTACAAGCTCTGTTGCAGCATCTGCAGGAGCTGAGCCTGTTGCTGTACCCTGTCCGTTTCCTTCGCCGGATTTGCCGCATGCAGCAAGTGATACTACCATACTTGATGCAAGAAGCAGTGAAAGTAACCTTTTCTTCATTTTTCCCTCCTTGACGCTTGTGCGCCATATTATTTTATTCTTTAACTGCACCAACCATAACTCCGTGAATGAAGTACTTCTGGAGGAATGGATATATGCACAGAATCGGAACCGTTGAGAACATAACTATAGCTGCCTTAAGTGACTCTGAAAGACCTGGTGCAGAGAAACCTTCCTGTGTTGCAACTTCTACGCTGTTGATATTGTTGAGGATGTTGTACAAAAGGAGCTGAAGAGGATAGAACTCTGATTTCTTAATATACATAAGAGCATCTGAGTATCCGTTCCATCTACCTACTGCATAGAACAGAGCGAGTGTTGCAAATACAGGTTTGGAAAGCGGTATATATATTTTCCAAAGTATTGTAAAAAAGTCAGCGCCGTCAATCTCTGCGGATTCTCTGAGTGAATCAGGGATTCCGTAGAAGAAACTTCTCATAATGATCATGTTGTAAACGCTAAGGCAATATGGAAGAACCAGTACCAGCGGATTGTCCAGAAGATTAAGATTCTGCATCAGAAGGTAGTTAGGTATTGCTCCTGCGTTGAAGAACATTGTGATAGTTATTACTACGTTAAAAAATCCTTTTCCCTTAAGATCTGGAAAAATAAGAGGATATGCACATATAGTTGTCATAGTAAGTGATACTACTGTACTAACAAGTGTGAGGATAACTGTATAAACAAATGCATTGATATACTTCATATCCTTGAAAACTGTTGCATATGCGCCGAAGTTAAGTCCCTTTGGAAGCAGATATACTTCATGTCTTACAAGCGCATCAGTACTACTAAGTGATCTGGCGAGCAGGTTGATCATAGGAATAATACAGATAAGACTTATGATCACGCATATAAGAACAAAGATCCAATCGCCAAACATTGCCTTTTTTGATTTTACTTTCATTACCAGATACCCCTTTCTCCGAGCTTTCTAGACAGCCAGTTAGCCATAAGCAGGAAAAATACGCCAACTACAGACTGGAACAGTCCGACAGCTGTTGTCAGTGAGAACTGCAGGCCCTTGATACCATACTGATATACGTATGTTGAGAGAACCTGCGCCTGATCCATTACGAGGTTATTCTGGAGTGCGAATGGTCTGTCAAAACTACTTCCAAGGATATTACCGATAGCCATGATAAGAAGAATAACTATTGTAGGCTTGATACCAGGAAGTGTGATATGCCACATCTTCTTGAAACGTCCGGCACCATCAACAGATGCTGCTTCGTAAAGTTCTGAGTTGATACCTGCTATTGCAGCAAGATATACTATTGAGTTCCATCCAAAACTCTGCCATACACCAAGGAAGATGTATGTCCATACCCAGTGATTACCATCATTGAGGAATGGAACTGCCTCTCCGCCCATCTTTGTGATAGCAATGTTGATAAGACCTGTGCTAGGTGCAAAGAGCTGTATAGCAATACCATAGATGATGACCCATGATAAGAAGTGAGGCATGTATGCAATTGTCTGAACCACTTTCTTGAAACGCTTGAATACAAGCTCATTAAGAATAAGTGCAAATATGATCGGGATCGGGAATCCGATACACAGATCAAGAAGGTTAAGAACGATAGTGTTCCTAAGTGCCCTTAAGAATTCAGGATTGGAAAATGCCTGTATGAAATACTGGAATCCATTATTCTTGGCCAGGGGCATACTCCAAACACTTGTGTTGAGCATATATTTTTTAAATGCAATCTGAATATATACCATAGGTACATACTTAAACACTAAAAAATATACCATTGGTATAGCCAGCAAAACGTATAACTGCCAATACCTTTTAAGATAATTTTTGGAAAGCTTCTTTTTGGTTACTACAGAAGTTTTCTTATTTGCAGAGCTAGTCTCCACCTATAAATCCTCCCTACTAAATTTGTATCTATATTAATAACTCCTATACATTTATAAAGGGTTATAGGCAGAGTTTCTTTTTTAATATTGCTATTCTTGTACTAATTATTGCTATTTATTTTCATTCAAAAGTTGCGCTGGAATAAACATTTTTTGCGATTATCTGTATATCGTTTGTATATTTTATTTAATTTCACATGGCTAAAGTGGGATTTATTATGGATATTTGTATTAGAAGAAACAGAATGCGAAAAGGCAATTTTCACAATAAAAATTCCGGATTAATTAATTCTTATTAGGGAGACAGGTGCAATAATTGTATATTGTAATATGAGCATATCAGCTATTTGATATATGACATGATTTTATTAGTTTCCGTTTTGTTATATATTGATAATATTGTCACACAGCATTAACAAAACGCATATTATTACTAAGATTGACATGCTCATAAGGCTTTGTATATGGTAGAATATAAGCGTTGCACATATTATAAGTTGGGGGACAAATTAATGCTTAGTAAAAAAGTCAGAATTATTGTTGCAGTACTTATCATGATCGGGGCTGTCATCTATACAGTTCCAAGTTGGGAAGAAACAAAGGATGTAGTCACAGGTAATATTCCAAGCCTTACCGACTATCTGGAAGAATATGGGGATGGTGAGCTTCCAGAAAGGTACGTAAACGTCACTATTGATGCAAACCTTGGTAACTATGCATCAGTCACCTATGATGATACATCAGGTAAAGACAGATACTATTATATAGCCTGGCTTGACGATAGTTCATTTATATCTATGTATGTCTTTGATAGTAACCGTAAACTCATGGATAAGATATCAGATAAGACCTGGAGTTATCTGGATGGTGATATAGATTCAAACGAACTCCTGTCCGGTGATGTATATAGCTTTGTCGGCATCATCAGATCCATGGACGATGAGGAGGAGAGATTCTATCGCTCAACTATTGCAGAGTATGGCATTGATGAATCTGAAAATGTTGTAAGATATCAGACTATCTGCCCTGCTGGCCAAGATCTTGTACCCTCTTTTCTCATAGACAAATATCTAATGCCTGGAATCATCATCCTTCTGGCATTATACGATATCATCAAAAACGGCTCAAAGCTACTTAAAGAGCGAAAACAAAGAAAGGCCTTCGAAAATTCCATCAGTTCATACGGTACTTCTATAGCCTCCTCATATGAAAAGCAAAAGCCTGTCAAAAAGGCAAAAGTTGTAACCGGCAAAGATGCTGTTAAGAGAGTTAATAATGAATCACTAAAACTATATCTTAAGAAAAAGAAAAAACTGACTATTGCCGGCTCTATAATCCTTGCAGTAAGTATCCTTGCACCGGTTTTATATTCTATATATTCACACAATGAAGAGGTTTCGGCCAAAAATACGACTGTATACAATATGGACGATGCCGCTGAATATGAGAAAGCATCCGTCAAATCAATCGGCGAGATCAAAGTCTCCTATGTACCAATCCTGTTCTACTCACCAAGCAGCGGAGACTATGGCGTGTATATGATCAGTACTGATAATGGCATATATATAGCAGAGCTTGATGACAAAGAATACCAAAAGGCAATGAAAGAACTTAAAGATACAGGCGTTGCAACTCTTCACGGCTATTATGACACCCTCCTTGATATGGGTAAAGAAAATGCTGTTACTTTCTATAACGAAAGCACAGGTGAAGACATAGACTTAGATGATTATGATGAGCTTTTTGGAAAATACTGCCTAGTAGTTGAAGAATCATACAATGGCAGCGGAATCTCAGAAGATGATATAGAAACAGCTGTTATTTTTGCTATGTTCCCATGTATACTGGGACTATTCCTTCTCTATTTCGGTATGACTCCTATCCATAGCTTCAAGAAAACTATGTGCAGGCTTACTGATAGTGAATATGCTATGTTAGAGTCAGATCTTAAATCTGCTACTACCAAAGAGATAATAAAGAATGCCTTCTACTGTACCAACAAATATATATTCACCTACTATACTGATACGAGACTTATCCCATATTCTGATATTGTCTGGGCATATGTTAAGATCAACAAACAGTATGGAAAAGATATAACTTATACGATTGAAATTCTGGATATATATAAGGGCAGTTATAGTCTTCCGGCACTGGCTGCCTGTGAAGCAAACATGGATCTTGCGAACTTTGTACTAAATCTTATAGCGCAGAAGAATCCAAAAGCTCGAATCGGATATACCAAAGAAAATATAGATGCAGCATCTTGAATGATAGCTGCCCATGGTATTTTCAAGGATATAACTAGCTAGCTGATTCCATACAATTAGTAAGCTTCACCTTTCAAACAATCTGATGAGCCCAAGCTTAATCCCTTTATATGGGTGCTCCCTAAGCGGCAGGTTGAATCTCGAACTTCCTACAAGGACAGTTGTAGGATGTGTGAATTCCATAAATCCCCACTTTCCGTGATATGCTCCCATGCCGGAGTGACCTGTTCCGCCAAAAGGCACGCCTTTAACCATCATATGAAGGCACACTTCGTTGATGCAGCCTCCTCCGAACTGCATAGTAGACATTACTTTCTGCGCCCAGCCGAAGTTCTCAGTGAAGATGTATAGGGCAAGTCCGTGATGCCTGGATTCGATAGTATTAAGGAGCTTGTCCACTTCGCTATCTTCGAAAGGCACGATAGGTAGAAGCGGATTAAAGAGCTCATGATTGACTATAGGCTCGTCGTCCTTGACAGGATATATGATAGTTGGCTGGAATCTAAGGCTCTGAGGATCGCCCTTGCCGCCATAGATGACCCTGTCTTTATAAAGGTCGCATTCGGATTTACACTTGTCATAGGCGCTTTTAGTGATCAGATGCGGATATTCGCTGTTTACAAGTGCATCATCGCCTATCTGGCGCTTGAACTCGTCTTTTAATAATTCTATAAACCTGTCCACGACTTCGCTGGCAACAGCAATCTGATTGATATTGATGCAGATCTGCCCGCTGTTGAGCATCTTGAAGAAGGCAATCTTCCTGGCTGCATCCCTGAGATTAGCATCCTTCCTGACTATGCACCAGTTGCCGTTCTCACCGCCCAGTTCCAGCGCTACAGGTGTCAGATTCTTAGACGCCATCTCCATAACATGCTTACCAACCTTTGGTGATCCAGTATAGAATATCTTATCGAACCCCGCTTCAAGACACATATCTGCTACGTCGTGGTCGCCATCTATCACTGCTACATATTTAGTAGGGAAAAAAGCTGTGACTACCTTCTTAAGAACCTGCGTAGAATATGAAGACTTAGAGCTTGCCTTGATAACAGCTGTATTGCCGCCTGCAATAGCAGGTATCAGAACGCCAAGCGACAACGTAAACGGGAAGTTGAAAGGACTTATGATAAGCGTGTTACCATAAGGCATCTTGTAGACTTTGGTAATGATACTTGGGAAGCAGGTAAGACCGCTAAAATGAGTCTCAGGCTTAGCCCACTTTCTAAGCCCTTCTATAGTTTCATTAATCTCAAGGATTATGGTACCTATATCGCAGAAATAGGCTTCTGCGCCGTGTCGCCCAAGGTCCTTTGAAAGAGCATTTTTGATCTCATCTTCATATTGCATAACAGCACATTTAAGCCTTTTGAGCTGTCTGATCCTGAATGACAGATCCAGAGTTTTTCCGGTTTTGAAGAATTTCTTTTGCTGATCTAATATGTCATTAATATATGCCTGTGTGATCATGGGCGTAAGCCTCCATTAGAAAAGGAATTGTGAACTACTCTTAAGGACATTATATCAGATGGAAACTATCACAGAATATGGCAGGCTAGAAATTGCGAAAAGATGAATATTTGACTATTTACTCAGGATTTTTAGTGATACTATGCAGTTTATATGGGAAGTTTAAGCTGTTTGATTTCTGATGAGTATAGCTGTATAACGATAATAAATTAACTGCATGAAAAATATCCAAAACACCCACAAGTCCAATTATCCGTGTATAATAGAACTATAAACGTTATATTGAATATGAGTCTATTCAAACAGGTAAGGAGGTATATACTAATGAAGTTCTATGTATGTAAGGTTTGTGGCAATTTCGTAGAAATGGTTAAGGAATCAGGCGCTCCTATGACATGTTGTGGTCAGCATATGACAGAGCTTGTACCGGGAACTTCTGATGGAGCAGTTGAGAAGCATGTACCGGTTTATACAGTTGAAGGTAACAAGGTTACAGTTACTGTAGGATCTGTTGAGCATCCAATGCTTCCTGAGCATTACATTGAATGGATCGCAATCGAGACAGCTAAGGGAGTTCAGAGAAAAGCGCTTAAGCCCGAAGAGAAACCTTGCGCAGAATTCCTTCTTACAGAGGGCGATAGTGTAGTCGGTGTATATGCATATTGCAACCTCCATGGACTTTGGAAAGCAGAATAAGTACGAGTGCTTATCAGTCTAAAAAAAAGATGTGTTTATGAAACTCGCAAATTGCCTGGCAATTTGCGAGTTTTTATACACTAAGCAAGGAGAGGATTATAATATCACATCTTGAATAACAGATTATGTTCATTATGATGATTCATATCATTGAAGATCTCAAGTCTTGGTATCGTCATCTCGCCCTTCATGGCTGCAAAGTCGAATATAGTAACTGAGCATACACCAAAAGGAAGCGTAGTAAGTACTATTGGAAAAGAGATTGATAACAGATGTGAAAAAAGGATAGCTCCGGAGCCGCCATGGGCGAACAGTGCTATAGTATCACTACATTCTTCTATACATCTGTAGAAATTACCTTCTCTTTTAAGCCCATACTGCTCTAAGAGTGCGTCTATTCCTGAATGAATCCTGTCAAAATAATCCATACAGATATTATTTTTAAAATATGGATGCTCAGACCATTCTTTATCACCGGCATATTCCGGATGCTCTGTCAGAAGCTTATATGATATAGACCAGGGATGCCCCTCAAACGGGATCTTCTGACTCTCATCTATGTTCTGATCCTTGTCTCCCCACCATATCTCGTGCATATAGTCAAGTACCTGTACGTCAAGTCCGTGATCTTTGGCTGTATATGAAGCTGTCTCTATTGCTCTTCCATTGGAAGATGCGTATATGGCTTTGATCTTCTCATCATGAAGCCTTGCGGCAGTGTTTGTGGCCTGCCTGCGTCCAATGTCAGTCAGGCAGTCGTTCTGGTAATCGGGATCTCCGTGTCTTACAAATATCAGTCTCATCTTATGTTCCCCTCAAAATGCGAATATGTAAAAATTATACAAACTCTGCGCATCATAAACAAGTTTGAAAATGTTCCATTTTCAAACCCAAATTGGTGTCGCGAGCTCCACTGTGGTGTTATTTTTTTACATAATTAAAATTTATCCTTCTTATTATTACTATTGGTATATAGAAAAGTGCAACAAAATAGCCATATATCGCAGTTTTTTCCACGATATATGGCTATTATTTTAGTTATAACTATTGGGGTTACGATTATTTATCACTCTGCTTCTTGCCAAATCCAAAGTAAAGCTGTGTAATAATAAGTCCCGCTGCAATGATTATAATGACATACTTATAAGTATAATCATAATCACCTGTAGAATAACGTCTCTCGCCAAGAACAGCTGCATCGTCTTTTGAAGCATCACGACTTGCTCCAAGTACATCAGGTTCATCTGTCATTGCAATTCTCTGATCAGAAATTGTTGCCGTCGAATTAGAAGCTGTCTGTGCTGCAGATGTTTCAGATGCACTTGTCTGTGTTGTTTCTCCATTATTATCAGGCTGTGAAGGTGCATCATCTGTAGATGGTGCTGTGTCTACTGTACGATCCTCATCTACTATTAGTGTTTTTTCTGTATACTGTGCTGTATAATCCGCATCCATGGTTACAGCGACAATTTCTTTATCCCAATTATTGAAAAGATATACTTTTCTCTTGTCATCAGAGTTCCTTACAGGAGTAGTTTTTGTATATGAAGGCATATCTCCATATTTATAGCTTCCCTCATCAAGTACTGTTCCATCATAATTAAGGAATCTTACAGTATAACTGTTTCTGTCATAGTAAAGCTTTATTACAAGGCTGCCATCACCCTTAATAGTTGCAGAATCAAGTGATGATTCGAGGACTGTGCCTGCCTCTTTTTCTCTTGAATATGCTGCAGTTTTATCTTCATTATAGGTAAATCCGGTTATTTCTCTATTACTGTAGTCTGAAACCACCACCAGAGTATCAGTTGTACCATTTGAAGTTACCGGGTTCCAATCTGTATCATATAATGAATAGCCGTCGTCACTAAGATTCTGAACATAATACTCAACTGTGTATTTTGTATCTTTTTTAGGTGTCCATTCCGCAGTATAAGTTGTATTTTTGATTACTGCCTTGTTTTTTATCTGATCAGATGTAAAAATATTTCCATCTTCATCCTTCCAGCCTGAAAAATCATATCCATCTCTTTCAGGTTCAGGTACATTTGTTAATATACTTCCTGACTTTAAGCCATTTTCGTAATGGAAAATGTCTGTGTTATTTCCATTGTCATAGCCATACTTGAATGTTACTTCATATACATTTTCATCTGTCCACTGTGCATAAAGAGTCAGTTTTGAAGTAAGATTTTCTATCGTATCACCAGGCTTATATACCACTTCTCCATTTTCAGATGTTGACCACCCTGCAAATGCATAACCATCATTTCTAATAAATGGGTTCCCGGCGATAGTGGCTTTTGTATTGTATCTGAGTTTTGAACCAGTAACTGTAGCAAGGTTTTCTCCATAGTTCGGATCATATGTAATATATGTGCTTACATATCCGTCAATGTGATATCCATCGCTCTGCCTCTTGTACACATACCAGATTACATCGCTAATAGAGAATTCATCCTTTTTATTGCCATAATTTGAAGCGATATAAGAAGATATATCACTATATGTTTCACTGTCATATTTAGCATCTGTTATATCAAATACGCCATTATTCCAGTTATATATAGCTCTGTATCCATTAATATTACCCCAGGATAATGAATATCCATTAGCCTCCGTAAGATCTGTCACGTTAATCGCATCAATGTTAGCAGCAGTGCCCTTCCATTTCTTGCTTCCGCCTTCCGGATAATAATCAGCGCTACTCTGAGAACCTATCTTAGGAGCGTCTTCTACTTCCGGATTTAAAAGGAAGAATGCTACGACCACATTTTCCTCAGCTTTATAAGTAAATACGATTTCTGTATTATCTTCGACAGTTAGTATTACCTCTGAACCATCTTGGACTGCTTCATTATTTGAAACTTTTACGCTTGATGAATCAAATGTATATCCTATTACAGATGCCTTTTTATATGTTTTGATTTGACCATATTCTACTTTATCAGCTGCAATTCTGGTCACTATTGTTTTAGTATCACCAATAACATACTCATCTTTAACTGTTACTGTGTATTTATTTGCAGTCCAATGAGCATAGAGGGTTATATCTTCACTTACTGAAGTATTAAAGTTATACTCATTCTCCTTATCACCATTTTTGATATACCATCCGGCAAAAGTATAACCTGTAGCAGTAGGCGCTTCGGGCTGTACTGCATTTTCTCCTTCATCAATAACCTGATTCGTAATTACAGATGATGTCTTAACTTTATCATTAGTTGTTACAAATGATACTGTTACCTTTTTGATAAACTGAGCTGTGTAGGTTACATCACCATTATCAGAAGTCTCAGCATTACTCCAACCGGTAAATCTGTATCCTTCCTTTGTAGGAGCATCACCTTCATACAATGTGATTGAATGATCTTCACCTGTTTTCTTGGTAACTGTTTTAAGGATATTTCCTTCAGAATCCTTGAAATATACATTGTATGATCCGCTCTTAACATATTTCACATAGATTGTTGTATCTGATCTTACTGTAATATCTCCGCTGATCTTGTTGGTACAAGCTGCATCTGAATAGAAACCTTCAAGTTTATATTCAGATTTTGTTTCAACCGCAGCACTCTTAATCTCTTCATAAGATACAGCTGAATAATTGTTGCTGTTCTTAAGATATGCAACTGACGATGCATTTTCTTTAGTTGAATCAATTTTGTTATCTGTGTAGTACTTTTCAGTATAACTTACAACATTGGTATCAAATCTTATGTCAAGGTGATATTTATAATCCTGTCCATTAAAATAATCTATATTTTCTTTATCTTTATCTTTAGCATTAGAATCTTTATGCTCCGGATTCTCATGTCCCTTATATGACTGGCCACCATTAACCCATTTAAAAAATGCTGTGCGATAAGATTTAGCGCTTCCGCCCTTATCAAGCATTATATTGCTCTTATTAGCAAATACTGTGTTCTCGTTGTTATCTATACCGGAATTAATAAGATATTTTGTATCTATTGACTCAATACTGTTTATAACTGCACTTATGTCACCATTTAATCCCTGATCTATTACATCCTGTGAAAGCCATACAACACCAATAGGGAAATAGCCATCATCCTGTACATATTTAAGCCCCAGTGTGTCTCTAAGTACCTGGCTGTGCTGATTGATTTTAGCGCTGCTTGTTCCATCTGTTGCGTATACTGCTACAGGAATCTTTTCGTTTATCTTCTCGTACCAGAAATACACCGTACTTTCGTAATTGATCCATTTATAACCATTGAGACCATTTCTCTCGCCTGTAGTATACTGAACATTATTCCAATTCAGTCTGAAATATTTAATTTCTATGGAATTACTACTGCTTTCTACTGTTGCCTTTACGAATTTATAACCAGTAATTGATTCTGCTAACTCTGATGGACTAATTTTTTCTTCAAATAACCCTAACGAATGGCTAACTGTTTCTGTACTCCCTATTTTTTTAGAAGTATCATTAATATCCTTGGCTTCTATTTTTATTTCACTTCTAAACATATATCTGTAAATTACAACTGAATATGTAGAAAAATGCTCTGCATCAAAAGTCACATCATCAGATGTTGTATTCTCAACCTTAGTCTCACAATTAACATCAGAAAGGTCATCTTCAACATGGTATACAGCAATTCCTGTGTCTGAATCAGATACGTTATCTGATACTTCGCTAAGTTCCTCAAATGTAACCTTTACAGTCCCGTCATCCTTAGGCTGGACAACACCTTCCGGATTCTCTTCTGTAATCATGCTCTTAGCATATAATGTGATGTCAAAAGAGATTGTCTCCTGAACTTCAACCTGAGTATCTTCTCCTGCCTGATTAGAGAGATCTTCTTCAATCATCTCTGCAACCTCAGGATAAACTCTGGTTACTACAAATGTTGTATCATCAGGAAGTACATCCTTAGCAGCGTAAAGAGATATCTTTACATTATCAACCTCTGTAGAATCCTTGAATTCATACTCATACTGAGGTTCTGTTACAGCTTCATCAGATGTTGCAACACTTGCTGCATTTGAAGCACTGTCTGTTGCTTCGTCAGTACTTGCTACACTTGCAGAATCATCTGCAGATGTTTCTGTACTAGCTGCGTCAATTGCATCTTCATTTACAGAATCGCCTGAAGCTGACTTTGTAGAAGCATCTTCTGCAAGCTCAGAAGTCTCAGCTTCACCTGATCCTTCTGCAGATACATCAGTTACTTGTTCCTCACCGTTTTCAGATCCTTCCTCAACCGGTGTCTCGACTGTATCGATATCTGATTGCTCGATATCAGTCATTTCTTCTGCGTATGATGTTATAACACTTATATCACTGCCAAATGTAGTGAGCATCATTGCAAGTGCCATGGCCATAGCCAATACGCGTCTCATCTTTTTCATCGTTCCTATCCCTCCGTAACGATTTTTATATACCAAATGCCAGGTACTGCGGCATAAAGTAAATTCTTAATCACAATCACGAGGAATAGGATACCAAATCACCTATCTTCAAAAATATCATATTTCTATTTATTTTTGCTTAATTTATTTGTATGATGATAGAATCAAGCTAATTGGCCGCTTTCGGCACTAAAAAAACTCTCCGGACAGTATTTGTCGGAGAGTTTACTTTATAACAACAGGTAGAGCAGCGCTTGATGTATTCGTGCTCTTCTGAGCTTCAATATTAATCAGAATCTTGATAGGTTGTGACTTTTATAAGTTGTAGCTTTTATATAACTTTATATACTTTTATATGATTATCTTGTGTTTGGTTGTTTTATATTATTTTATATAGTATTATATATACATAGTAAATTATATTATTTTATATAGAATTATATAGTTGTTGTGCCATTATATAGATACATGAGGTTAACCATTTATGAACAATAGAAATCCATATACCATAAGCTTTGGTAAAGTCCCAACTAAATACCTGAGCAGAGCAAGCATTATAGACAGCATCGTTGAAGCTCTTGAAAGCGATATCCCTGATGAACAGGCCTTTAAACTAACAGGCATTCGTGGTACCGGTAAGACAGTAACTCTAACAAGCCTTGAGAGGCACTTCAATGATGAAAAAAACTGGGTTGTGATCGGAATCAGGTCTGATTCTGATATCATAAGCGAACTTGTAGCCAGGCTATATAGCAGCGTCCCACTCATAACCAAATTTGTAGATGCCAACCTGAACCTGTCTGCATTTGGCATTGGCATTAATGTCTCAAAAAAGAGCCCTGTTGCAAGTATAGATTATGCTCTTGAAATACTTCTTTCTGAATTAAACAAACATGGAAAAAGGCTTCTTGTTACTATAGATGAAGCCAGGAATACCAAGGGAATTATTGACTTCATTCAAGAATTTCAGATACTGATAAGGAAAGACCTTCCGATTTATACCATTCTTGCCGGACTATATGAAGATATAGAAAGTCTGGAGAACACAAAAGGGCTTACTTTCTTCCTGCGTGCTACTAAATTCGAAATGACGCCTCTTAATATAACCTATATAAGAGACGATTATCAAAAGACTCTAGGGATCACCTTTGAAGAAGCTGAGAAAATGGCCTATATAACGAAAGGTTACGCCTTTGCATATCAAACACTTGGAAAATACATGTGGGATTCAAAAGGAAAGACAGTGACAGACGAGGTCTTACGTCAATTCGATGATGTTCTGGCCCAGAAAGTATATTACAAAATATGGTCTGAACTTGCACCAAACGACCGCTGGTTCCTTAAATTTATAGCCCAAAAGGATTCCATGACAGCAACTGATCTTCTGGAAATAACTAAAAAATCACATAGCGAATGGTCAGTTCCACGTAAACGACTAATGGAAAAGGGCGTCATTGATACAAGGCTTCGCGGGGTTATCACGCTTAGGCTGCCTAGATTCAAGGAATTCATAGATGCACAGATTGAGTTTTGATATAAAAAAACTGCTCTGCCTCAATAGCAACAGGTAGAGCAGCGCTTTTCTAAAACAAAATCAAGATATAAGTCCTTCCTCTTTCAGGATAGCCTTAACCCTCTCAACAGACAGCTGTGATTTATGAGCAATTGTTTCTATATTCATGCCATCCTCAAATCTGGCTACTACTTTCCCTTCTTCTCTTCCTTCTTCTCTTCCTTTTACTCTTCCTTTTTCTTCTCCCTGATCTATTAGAACTTGACTTAAATTGCACATATCACCAAGTCTCCTTTCAGTATCTACGCTCATCATTAGTCCAAAATTTTCTGACAAACGCTGCTTCTTAATATCCACAGGTTCTCTTTTTAGAAGCTCTTCAAGCATTGCTATAAGTGAGTTCTTCGATTCCGCAACATTTTCATTACTTCTTAACCTTATTATAATGCCTTGAACCTTATTAATGTTAGAAAACTCTATATCTTTTCCAAATACAGTATCTTGTACAAATCTAATACGATTAATAGAATCTTCATTATCACCTGCATCCATGCATATCCATATGCTTCTTACAGGCTTTAAGTTATCATAATCCGACTTTGCAAACTCTACTTCCTTTTGGGCTGATATCATTCGTCCCAGATAATAAATTATTCTGTTATCAAGATGATATCCTAGCTTTGATGTATTCGTGCTCTTCTGAGCTTCAATATTAATCAGAATCTTGATGAGCTCATCCTTGGAATAAGCTGAAAATCTTATGTCAAAGAAAATCTTCCCTTCGCCAGGCACATTATCTTCAGTGGGTGCCCCTTTTATAGTCTCTGTATTGGTATGCCCTGGTTCTACTCTAACTTTTGAAACTTCCGGTTCATCTATATTGGCAATTATAGTATCTATATCTGTATCTTGAAATTCTTCAAGAGTATATTTTAATATTCTAGCCAAAATCTGCTTGTCAGATAAAATCTCTTTTATATATTCATCGTATCTGGCTCTTTCAGTAGTAATATCTATAGTCTGGGATAAATTTGTGTCCATATGCCTTCTCTTACTCCGATTATTGCATTTATATTTATTGTTAGCAAGCTATATGTCAAAAACTTGCATTCAATGAGCTTTTAAAATAATCCTATTATACGTATATGAATTTTAAATTAAAATTACATTTTAGAAAGTGCCTCCGCATAGCCTAGAAGCCTCTCCTGCATTCCATGATTCATAGCATTAAAAGTTACTACTAATCTACCAACTTCAGTTTCAGAATCTATGGCATACCATTTCTGGGGGTTACCTCTGTCTCCTTGCGGCTCAATCCCAGAAAGAAGCCACTCCGGTGTGACATCAAGCACCTTGCAGATCACCATTATCTTCTCTGCTGTTGGATTAGTCCTCTTCTTACGCCAATCACTGATAGTAGTCTGGGGTATACCTGTTCTTATAGAAAACTCCTTCTGTGTCATATCCAGTTCATCAAGTTTCTGAAATATACGATCTCTTATAAGCATTGATAAAATGATCCTTCCATAAAAACTGAAATGCTACATCCACAGTGCATGTATATATACTAATATACGTATCTTATCATTAAATATATATACCGTCAATTCTTCGTAATGCAAACATCTTCTTAGGCAGACTGCCATGAGCGCCTATAAAGTCCCTAATAACGCCTTTGATATCATTGAAGCAGGATTACGATGATTCTGCTTTAGTTTTGTTTCTGATCCTGAAAACCACAAATGCAAGCAATGCTCCAAGAAAACCACCCAAAGTATTATGGAACAGGTCATCAACATCAAAGACACCTACAACAAAAATATACTGAACTACTTCTATCAAAAGCGAAAAGGCACCGCTAAGCACCGTGGTCAGTAAAACCGAACTAAATTTCTTTTCCCTCTTAAGAAGTATTAGAATCAATATTCCGATCGGCACAAATGCCAGCGCGTTCTCTATGCCGAGATAAAACAGGTATTTGTTTCCGTACTCAATTGCCCTTTTGTAGGATATAAACAGCTGAAAGTTAACCTTTCGCTCAAATCTTTTGTAATGGAGGATAACTGCCATAGAATAAACTATGAACATATATCCCTGCAGGGCAGCCTGCATTATTCGTTCTTTGGTATTGTCTGATCTTATAAAAACAAACATCAGCAACATAAGGAGGATAAATATACTGAATATTATATAAGTATCCCCTGTGAAAATACCTATTTCAAAGTGATTTTCTAAGTCATGTATGATAGATTGCCAAAAGTTATAGTTCATGCAATTTTATACCGTTTTGTAAGTTATGAAACCCTTAACTGCTTGAGGAAATCCACAAAACAAGCCTTTATTGTATCCATATCCGGTATTATCAAATGCAAATACCTTATATCCCCTGTCAGCAAAATACATGATCTCCGGCAGGTAATACTCAGATGTAACTCCCATTGCGTGGGAGATTATGATCATGCCTTTCGCATTGTCGTTGTCATCTCCATAGAACCAACCTGATAGTTCATTTCTTCGGCTTTTAAAAAGAACTTTGCGTCCGTTTTGATCAGAATGGTGGAGCCATTTAGTGGCAGTTCCTTTGAATGGTTGGAACAGGAGCTTTTCTACAACAAGGAGAGTGATAGTAAAAACTAAAAGTATAGTAAGAAATAGTAATAGTATAGTCATGTAAAAGAACTTTTTACCTCAAATGTCAGTGCAAATCTAGAACTATTCTGCCATCCCACAAGATTCTTTGCAAGTGTGCAATTATAACTACGGTTATCGAATTCTTTGATGCATTTTAAAAAGTATCTTTAAGTCCACTCCAGCCTTGATCTTTGCCTGAAAGTGTCAAATCACAACCATCTTCAAGTTTATATCCTTCAGCTGAAGCACTTCCTCGATATTCTCCGGTAAGCCTTGGCCATTCAATTCCTATCTCAGGATCATTCCAAGCAAGTCCACCTTCATCATTTGGATGCCAAAGGTCTGAACATTTATAACAAAACTCTGCATAATCAGACAGAACAAGGAATCCATGTGCAAAGTTCTTGGGGATAAAGAACTGCTTCTTGTTCTCTTCTGATAGAACTACTCCAAACCACTTTCCATAAGTCTTAGAACCTTTTCGAATATCTACTGCAACATCAAATACCTCGCCCTTGATAACTCTAACAAGCTTGTCCTGAGGGAATTCTTTCTGAAAATGGAGTCCTCTTAAAACACCTTTCTTACTTGCAGACTGGTTATCCTGTACAAATTCTACGTCTATTCCCGCTTCAAAAAACTCTCGCTTATTATATGTTTCCATAAAATAGCCTCTGTTATCACCATGTACTGTAGGTGTGATAACCTTCAGACCTTCTATATCACCGCAATTTTCAACTTTAATCTGTCCCATTATTACTCAATCCTTTACCCTTTTTTATTATTTGTATATCGTTTGCTGAACCTATCACCATACCTATTGCACCACCTATAGTATTGGTAAGTATATCATCGAATTCGCAGACACCTGCACGCAGGAAATATTGTTCAGTCTCAATAATAATTGAAAATAAGATAACACCAACGAATATCATAAGATATTTCCATATGGTTCTCTTATCCCTAATCAGATTCGTGCATAAAAAACCAATAGGTAGAAACATCAGTATGTTGATAAGACCTTGCCAAAACATAAATGCACTCCCTTTTTCCTTATAATAAAATATGGTAAAAAATGGCTGCATTCGAATCTTTCGTACTGTATTACTTCCAATTCGCATTAATACAGTCATCGAATATACTACGTTCATGTACAGTATCAAGATAGTTCGCTTTATACGAAAAAATATATTGTCTTCTGATACTGCGAACACCAAAACGCATATTATTATTACAAAAGCATTAAATGACAGGTATTCTACATCTTTAAACATATCAATATTAAAATGGTTTTTTATGTCAGTAATCATGTAGTCCATAAAATAGTTAAGTTCATTTATACTTATATATATATTACCTGTTAGCGTACATCTTCTGATAATACTTCTCGTAGTCACCAGAAGTTACATGCTCCATCCATTCCTGATTCTCAAAGTACCATTTGATTGTCTTGCGGATGCCTTCATTAAACATTGTCTCAGGCTCCCAGCCAATCTCTGTCTTGATCTTATCAGGCGCGATTGCATATCTGCGGTCATGACCTTTTCTGTCAGTTACATACTTGATAAGGTCATAGGAAAGATGCGCTTTTCTTGGATCAGAGTCATCAAGCTCCTCTCTCAGCACATCAATTATGGTTTTGACGATCTCGATATTCTGCTTCTCGTTGTGTCCTCCAACGTTGTAAGTCTCGAAAAGTCTGCCCTTTTCCTGAACCATGTCGATAGCCTTAGCGTGGTCCTCAACATAAAGCCAGTCACGAACGTTTTTACCATCTCCGTAAACAGGAAGCTCCTTGCCTGCAAGGGCATTGTTGATGATAAGCGGAATAAGTTTCTCTGGGAACTGGTAGGGTCCGTAGTTGTTGGAGCAGTTAGTAATGTTAGCAGGGAACTTGTAGGTATCCATATAAGCCTTAACCAGCATGTCAGAGCTTGCCTTACTTGCTGAATATGGGCTATGAGGTGAATATGGAGTTGTCTCATAGAAGTAAGCATTTGGGTCATCATCAAGAGATCCGTAAACTTCGTCTGTTGAAACGTGAAGGAACTTCTTGCCCTCCTTGAAAGTACCATCTGGAAGCTCCCATGCCTTCTTGGCAGCATTCAGCATTGTAGCTGTTCCAAGAACGTTGGTCTGAACAAAAACCTCAGGATTTACGATAGATCTGTCCACATGGCTCTCAGCCGCAAAATGAACTACTCTGTCGATATCATTCTCTTCAAAAATCTTGTTGATTGCATCTCTGTCACAGATATCAGCCTTGATAAATGTGTAATTATCGCGGTTCTCAACATAGCGAAGATTCTCAAGATTGCCTGCGTAAGTCAGTACATCAACATTAATTATTCTGATCTCGTTGTCGTACTTTTTAAACATATAGTTAATATAATTGGAGCCAATGAATCCGGCACCGCCAGTTACAAGGTAAGTTCTCATTCTTTTTCCTTTCTATATCCTTATATTTGTTTCAAGTTGAATAACACGCCAATAATATTCCAACCAGTTTTATCATTTTTAGGCAACATTACCACTGTAGAAGATTACAGTATAAACCGGCTCAATAATAGGCAAAACAATCAAGTAAGTAAGGGATTTTTACCCCAAGCCTTTCACGGAACCGTACGTGAAAGGCTTCTAGCTTGGCCTCTAATATATTTCTAATATATTTCTAACATCCATCTAGGCACACCGTTCTTCAATAGTCGGAATAACAAATAGCTTATTCTTGCCGTTTATCTTTGAAATCTCAACTCCTCTAAACGCTTGGTAAAAAAATGTACTAGTTGATAGACGATTCCATAGATTGAAAAATTATCTTTTTAGTTAGTCTCATATTTCTTAAAGTCTACACCGTCAGCACCTCCTGCTCCACGATTTGTCTTAACTCTTCTATAAGTTACTAAGGTTTCCTATTGCGAAATCTGAAATGTTTTTCTCTTGTTCATTAATTCTCACACTAAATGTAGTTGTTTCAAAAATGAGTAGACTATCATAATCCCTACGCTTCACTCTAATTACCATTACTTCATTACTGCTACAAATTCTTCCGCATCCAGTCAACATTTCGCTATTATTGGGACTATTGAATTATGAGGGATCTTCCATTATCTCCAGTATAGCGCCACCGAAAACTATTAAATAATTTCTAGTTGTTCAGGACACGTTTTGACACTTACATGAGGTTAACAAATTAGCTAGAAAAGAAACAATCATAGTAATAATCGCAGAAATAAAAACGAATATTAAATTAGGAATGCTGATTTTTAATAAATCCAAAATAATCTCCATTGATCTAATGATAGGAAAATGAAATAAAAATACATACATAGATATATTCCCAAGATATACAAATAATCTTGTCGTAAAAAAATCAGATATAAATCCCTGTTCGTAAGAAAAAACTAATACAATTGTTGATGCTATAATAAAATCTAGTAAACTTTTTTCAGACTCATATTCACCATAAAATAAAGCATTTCTATAAAAAAACCAAAGCATGAACGCCGATAAAACAACAACTTCAAGGATAGATGCGATCTTTTTATCACATGATGATTTATTTTTATTGATATAAACAAAATCGCATAACAAAACACCTGCAACAAACTGGAAAATTCTTATATAAGGAGAACCATATGAAATATCATCAAAAATGCCTTGCGTTCTTTCTAAAAACGAAAAAATTAGATGAAATAAGTAATAGATGATATAATCAGCAATCAGAAAAAGAACAATGTCTTTCTTTCTATTTAGTATAATGAAATCATTAGTTTTCTTTATCCAAGGATATATCATGTATAAAATAAATATGCAAGACAAAAACCAGCAAACAGGATTAATCGCATGACTAATCTTTGAAATGCCTGTACCCGATTGAAGAAGTGTGAGCGCAGTTATAAATTGTGTCATTTTTACAACAACTCTTTTATATATAGGATCAATCTCTGATAGAGCAAGACTGGGGCCAATCATAATTATTAATGAAATAATATACCATCTCCATATGTTCTTGGTCCTTTTTTTGGCAAATTTATATGCCCCAACTATTGAGTAAACATCCTTACTAACTTCCTTACATCTTCCAATGTATGAATATGTAAGCCCAAACCCGGATAAAATAAAGAAATAATCCACACCCATTCCAGCATTATGAAGATGCAAATCATAAAAGTTTCTTACACCAACACCCATAAACTCGAAATGATACAAAAAAATAGTAATAATCATGAAAAACCTTAATGATGTAAGTGTATTTATTTTATTCATTTTATTGTCACCATATCTTTCATTTGCGTACCTTATATATTTTCTGCTTCATAAATCCAAAAGTTTTTATCATTTCTTTTCTAAGTATTATTAAAATAAGTATAATAGCAGTAAATTGTATTATAATATAATCATTTCCCCATATACCAAGTAGCATCTCTATAGTTAGTGCAAAATAAACCATGAATTCTCGAAAAGCATTTATTTTTAACTTAATATGCTTTCTAAGAAATACTTTCCTATAAAAAAAAGTTACAAAATTACCAATTACAGTAGCAATAGCAGCTCCATACGTTCCGTATAAAAAAATTAATACGACGTTTAAAATAATATTAATAAAAACCCCTAGCAGCGTTGAAATAGACAATGATTTAGAATCTTTTACTGCAGTATAAATACTTCCCATAAACATAGACATAGCATTTAGCACTACTGCAAATAGAAGGGGCGGAACATATTTCCAAGCATTAAAAAAATCGTTAGAATAAAGGATTTTAGAAAAAGTAACATTAAATGCCATAATAACAGAACAAGTTACTGACATGGCAAAAAGCATCATTGTGTACATCTCGCTCATGAAACCATCTTTATCGTCAGGATCAAATTCTTTTATAGCAGAAATAGACCATGCTTGGGAAAAAACATTTTGAAATGTTGAAAGCAAATTCGGTATTTTATAAGATATTGCAAATAAACCACTTGCAGATACTCCCACTATCCAAGTCAATATATATCTATCCAATGCTGTATTAATTGACCATGCTAATACACTAAAAACCAACGGAAAACAAAACTTTAACATTCCTCTTATAGTTTTTTTAAATTTGTCATCTACTATACAAATGTATTTATATAATTTTGCTGAAAAGAACACATATAATATTAGTGCAGCATATCCAATCACGTATGAAAGCAGATATCCATTTAATCCCTTTTTGAATACTGAAAGAAATAATATATTTGAACCCAGAAATACCAGTGCATTTACGATACTAGATATGGTCATTGTTCTAACTTTATCAATAGCGCGACAAAAGAAAGAACAAACATTCAAAAAGGCAGTTTCCATAAATAATATAATTAAAAAAATGAGCAAGTCAATTTTAAGGCTCAAAATGCCAGTGGACCAAAATGCTATTGAAAATATTACTAATAAAATTGTTCCAAAAAATATAATTTTTAAGGAAGCTGATAGAACTGATTTTTTTTCATAATGAAAATCCATCGTAAATCTCATAACTGCATCTTGAATATCTAGTGTAAAGATTGGAACTAAAATAGACACTGTTGTCAATAAAAGATCAGCAACACCATATTCTTCAGTTGATAGTATACCTGTATAATACGGGACTAATAAAAAGATAGAATTTTGGGAACAAATCCACCTAATGCAAATAAAAAAATGTTTTTTCCAAGATATTTATATTTGTTTCCCATTTATCTAATATCACTCCATTATAAATTTAATAAGTTCATTATTCTCAAATGATGGTTTAATTACTAATTCCCAAAACTCTTGATTCTTTAGATTTGCTGCTAATATAAATGACAATATTAGTAACATCGGAATATACGCAACAATTCTTTTCTTCTGCCCTTTAATCAGCGATATCTTATTCACAATCCATATGTAGTTTATAACTCCAATTAGTATTGGCATCCTAGCAAAACCGACACCAAAATTCAAAGTAAGTGGAACAAACATAAAAGATAAGACATTTGCTTTAAAAAGAAAGTCAGAATTAGAATCAATTGTTTTTAAACCATATTTGAAATTAACTAAATAATAATATATAAAAAACAAAAGAATATATGCCAAGCAAGTAGCAACTCTTCCAAACTGCCCCGACGCACCTGTGGAATTTTCAATAATACTTGTCTTAGTTGTTCCTAAAAACATGCTGATTACATTGTAAAAAAAACCTGTTCCAGTACCAACTCCTAGTAGAACTGATAGTATTCCAACGAAAATGCACTCTGTTTTTTTACTTATTTTCTTTCTAATTGCAAACAACAACAAATACGTCGCAAAATATATAGAGTTGAAGTGTATTGTTGAAGCCCCCAATATGCATAACGCATATATATATTTACCATATTTTTTTTTTCTTCAATAAGACAACTGAATCCAATTAAAACAATAGAAAACGCTGCTATATTCCTAACATATTGGAAGTAAAAAATCATAGGATAAAGCAAAAACATAGCATAGACTATCGGAGGTTTGATACACCATTTATTAATAAACCAAACTAGAATAGTCACTTCAAATAAAGACCAAATAACAAAGTGCATTCTATAGGATAGTTCTAATTTATGACCAAATTCAACCAAAAAAGAATATCCAATTTCTGTAAATGATTCAAATCTTGAACTCTCTAAATATCTGCTAATTCCAATTTCAACATCATACGAACCTCTTATCCATCCAGAAAAGATCCATAGGAAAAGAAAAATAGTGCATTTAAAAGAAACAGGATTTTTTTTAAATTTCTATATTTTAAGGCATATAATATCGATGAAATCAAAACAATACAATACAACAAATATAGCATAGCGCTTCCCTTATACTAAAATCTTCTTCCAATAGCTCTCATACAAATCAGATACTTGTTTGGTAGGAAACCACCTGTCTGGTGCATACACTATTTTATTACTATTTTGTGAAAGATACTCAGCCCACCAGCTAAAGGTACTATTTGACAGAATAAAATGTTTGCACGATGACATTAATCTAAGTTTCTCCCATACTGGATCTTTACCCGACTCATAATAAGTTTGTGTATTACCTACATCTATATTATTTTTTACCCATTCAATATCATCAGAAAACATTATAAAAACAGCATTTGGTACATCAGCGTTTATTCTTTCCATGGCTTCTTTAAAATATTTTTCATCACAAATATAAAAATTTTTCCTATTCTTTTCATCAGAGATATAATCACCTCTACGAATAGATATACAAACAGACTCAGTTTTCTGTATTATATTAAATAAATCTTTATTCCTTTCAATCACATCTTTATTATCCTCAAATGTTTTTTTATTAGGAACAATTTCTTTTCTTAATATATCTTCAATACCATTCAAATATTTGGGACTCTGCCAGTATCCAACCACATAATGGTTTTTTGTATTTGCTATATCTATTTTTTTGTATTCCGGTCTTAACCACACATATATTCCAAATTTACTAAAAAGGGAAAAATAAATATTTGGAGCTACTTTCCTAGCTATTTTGGAAAACAAAGAAAAGCTATTTGCTCCAAATGGGAATTTCATGTCATCTACAATCTCAACATTGTCTGGAAGATTGAAATACTCTAAATTAAAAGTATATTGAGGTTTATACTTATGCAAATAATATGTATTCAAACATATGTTATCGCCAGTTTTTTCGCTAATCGCCCTAGCCAATGCATAATCAAATAATTGATTTCCTAAATTACCTCTCATATCTACATATATCATCACAATCCCTCTTTCATAACTTTAATGGCAAACATATTAAGCTATTTGCCGACTAATACTGATCTTTGCGAACACCAAAATTCCAAATAAATACAATAAATTTTTCCGTTTGTTTCTAATTAAATATATCTTTATTTTTTCGACCACTGTAAAAAAATCATTGTCGAAATTAATATTAAAGGCTTGACATATCAATTCTGAATTTATTAACTCATTTAATTTCTTATTCTTATACCTTATAGATTCACCACTAAACAAATTCGAAATATCTTTATAAAGACAATTATATACGCAACTTAACACTTCTCTTAAGTAACAAGTCCCAAACTCAATTGTGTCTTTTTGATCCTTAAATCTATCTAAATATGCTTGAAGTAAAGATAATCTAGTTACTAGAATATCTTTACTAAACGAACGATTAGCCGAGTCTGAAAGTATTCTATAGTAATTCAAATATTCATCAATAAATAGTTTTTTATCTGAACATTTACAATAATCAATATTAAAACAAGCATCTTCACCTATTTTTAAATCTGCAGGAAACATCAGTTTATTTTCTACTATTATTTTCCTATGTTGTCAGCTAAAACCAATATATCTTCTCTAACCATTACTTTTTCTCCGGATTCACTTATGCTTTTTCTGCCATATTCTTATATATCCAAGTATTTCTAAGCCCAAGAAAAATCTATTTTTGATTAGCCATAGTATTAGTTTTCTTTGCTTATTAACATTACTTAAATCAGCAGAATTAATTGTTCTCTCAACCAACGGTTTTCGTAAATAGTTAGTAAATTTTCTTACGCGTTCTTTATGATTATCCGTATTATTTGGATTAAAATATCCACTGATAGCAGTAGTAACAATTACATAAATGAATCTGTTATAAAACTTTGGGATAAGATTCTTAGAATTATCACTACTATTGATTAATTCAAGTATTTTACTGTAACATCTTACTACTAGTTCATTGTTTAAATCAGTAGATGTAGATGATATGGAATTTTCATTATAAATATAGTGATAATATGATTCTTTAGTAAATGTAGCACAATTTAATTTATCAAAAAGTCTCAAATTAAATTCAAGACCCTCAGCTCCTTGTTTTAATTTTTCATCATGATATATATTATTGTCATCTAAAAGTGATTTTTTAATGAGCTTTGAGTAAACCACTGCAATATTACAATTGTATTCAAATAATTTTTCTTGTAGTTTTTTACATTCATCGCCTAAATAAATTTTCTTGTCCTCTAAGCCTATCTTGTAAATATCACTTGAAGAAGCATAATCTCTATACATTCCACACATTACAAGTTCAACATTTGTGTTTTGGGCAATAGAATATAGTTTTTCACACATATCAGGTTCTATCCAATCATCCCCATCAACAAACATTAAATATTCGCCTGTCGCTGCTCTCTGGCCTGCATTTCTAGCCGAAGATAAACCACCATTGTCTTTATGTATTAGTATTATTCTGCTATCATTAGATGCATACTCTTCGCAAATATCGCCACAATTATCAGGTGATCCATCGTCAACAAGCAAAATCTGAATATCTTTCAATGTTTGACTTTGAATAGATTCTATACACTTTCTTAGATATTTTTCAGGGACTTTATAGATTGGTACTACTATACTCACACATTTATTTGTCATAACATCACCTCTGGCAATTCCAAGATTACTCTTTGCCCAAAACTTTCCTAACAAATCTCTTCGCAGGCCGGTATATACCAAGCCACTCAAAACTTACTCTTATAAATCGTTCAGTTTTCACTTTAATTGAATCCGGAAACCATTTATCAATTACTTCATAATACTGTTTATTATTTAAGTCTTCAAAGAACTCACTCCTTCTTGTGTTCTCTTTTATTGAATGAACAAGTTCATTAACTTTTTTTACTGCATCATCTGCCATGATTTCTCTGACTCTACAATTATAAAGGTTCTCTATTATCTTTTGACCTTTTTCTGTATGAACGAGAGCCCTTGTTACACCTTTATTATCATCAAAAGATTTATCAAGTAAATATACATCAAAACAATCCCATATTGTGATATCACTTACACGATATCTTTTTTTGAATTTGCAATCGTAACATGATGGTCTATCACTCAAATCAGAAAAAAAGGCTCTTAGATAAGGATCTGATTCAACACCCGCAAACTTTGATTCTCCGCTACTATATTTCAAACTAATTTGAGAATATTGATATCCATATTTAGTCTTATCTCTAAATGCAGCACCAACAATATTGCTATGATTCTCTTTTATTCCATGTTCCTTATATTTTCTCCAAACAAGTGGAGAAGGTACTGCATGACAAACAATATCCAATAATATCAGATTATCGTATTCTTTACCAAGAAAATGCCAGAATCCTTCTATCTGACAAGGTGTTCCACTATATAACACCTGTCTACCAGCATCAAGAAATGCCTTCGCTTCTTTATAAGTTGATTCAATATTACTTTGTACATACTTACTGTTTCTAAAGATTCTCAAGTCTTCATATTTTTCAACATAAGTATGATGTACTTCAAATTGATCATCAAATGCTGCACCGAAGACAACTCCACCGGCATCAATAACCTCTTTAGCTATTGCTGTAAATGCACCTCCTGATGTAGATTCCTTAAGGATTTGCTCATCCATGTTTCTGATAAGAAATGCTTTTTGTTCAAATTTCTCTCCAGGTTTAACATTTAAAATAGGACATACACGTTCGCATTTACCACAATTTATGCATTTTGCAGTGTCTACATGAGGATATCTGAAACCTTCTTCATCCTCCACCATTGAAATGCAATTTATAGGGCAAGCATTCATGCAGGCACTACATCCACAACATTGCTTTTTATCTTTAATACTAATCATATAAATCCTCTTTATCTCAACGCTTATTAAACACAAATAATGCTTGCTGGAGCTTTATTCATCAAACATTCAGCGCTGCCCTAATAAATTGGTATCCCTTTTCTCTTTCTACCTGCAGTCTTTTATTAGCCCTCTCAAAATCTATGTTCTGATTGATGAGTTTTTTTACATCTTCATCACCGTTGAATAGTCTATTATTTAAACCTGCCATTTTTAATAGGGTATCAATTCGACTATTAGTAGATGTTTTAGTCTTTCTAGTATACCTTCTAAATGTAAAAAACTTCTTATTATACAAAATCGAAAATACTGTACAATGAAATGAATCTGTGCAAACATAAGAAGAATTTCTGATTAGATTCAAAAAGTCTGCCGGATCGATATCATAAGGCGTAAAGTCAGCATAATCATTATCACTTTTTACGTATTCATCTAAATTGACAAGCGCGACTATCTTACATCCTGTTACATCTCTAAGCCTTTTGGCAAACTCTCTATGTGGAGGATTATTTCCAAGAAAATAGCATAAAATATATGGCTCTTCTATTATTGGTTCCTTTTTCTGAATATCCATCCACTCCTTACCAGAAAATAAAATAGTAGGGTCACATACTACTGGGACATCTCTTCCCGTTAGATCTTTTATTAATTTCTGACCAGATTCTTCTCTTACACCTATGTTTTTTATATCTTTCAAAAAAACAGATGCTTTTTTTGATGAATCACTTGGTAATGTAGACTGTCCAAAGCTAGTAGCATATGCAATACTATTAACATTTTTGGGAACAAAGCTAAGAGTATAATAATTCGCTGCTATATTCGCAGGCAGCCACAATTGATCGCTTCCAACAAGTACATCAGTATATGCATTCTGACAAGCAGAGGATAATTCTTTGATTGAGTTATATCTTTTAGATAAGTTAAAATACCTCTTATAAAAATCATCGAACCTTTCCGAACGCTTTTTGCTATTAACTGAATAATCATCCTTAATAATCTTTCTTCTAAGGACATTCTTTACCATTCCTTTTTTAGAAAGTAATATATCTGAAGTAACAGCGGCTCTAGCAAAATATTTTATTTTAGATTTTTTTATCTCACTTCTAAAACCTTCAATATTTATAGTTTCATTATCTATATTTAATTTTTTTAGTGCCATCTGTGTAGCCAATGCTTGAAGCATACTGCCATAATTATGTTGAAAATAACACGATACAATTGCAACCTTTTTCAAAATCAATAATCTCCGATACTTATTATGAACATTTACTTTCAATAAAAATGTTGCTGCTTTTTTACAGCAACATTTAAACTATTTCCAATACTTATTTTTTCTTTATAAAGAACATTTCATGAACACTTTACTAATTGATTATATTTTTCAACCTTCTTAATAAAGACTTTCTCTCCGCTTTTTAAAGCTTCCTTATATAAAGATATATATTTCTGTGTCATATTTACGATGTTATAGTGTCCAATAACATCATAATATGCATTTCTAGCATATTCTTTATGATGTGCAACGTCGCTTATTGCAGAAACATAATCTTCTACTTTATCGCATACATATCCATTTTCTTTATTCTTAACAACATCACGATTTCCTATAACGTTGCTTACGACAACAGGTTTTTTCATGTACATCGCTTCTAATAATGAAAGTGGAAGTCCTTCCCATAAAGATGTTAATATAAAGATGTCACATGACATTGATATCGCAAGTGCTTCTTCTCTGTTTTTCCAACCAGTTACTTCAATATTTGGAGCAGTTAGAAGATTTATCAAAGGTCCATCACCTATCCATACAAATTTGACATCAGGCAATCTGGTCGCTATTTCATTAAACAGTTCCGGATTCTTTTGATAATTAACTCTACCAAGTGTAAACACTTTTAATTGCTTATCATGCGATTCAAATGAACTTATATTTTTTGCCTGCGAGACTAATTCATTAAAACCATTGATATCTATTCCATTGTCTATATCTACTGCACGCTTAGTTAATTTTAAAGTCTCTTCATACTCTCCATAACTGCAACTAACAGTTGTACAATTACACTTCGCACAAAATCTCTCTATCGTTTTATATATAAAACATTTGACCTTTGAACGATCCTGCATCAAAAAACTATATCCATGTGGAGTATAAAAAACTGGTATATCAGAAAAGTTAAACAAAAATCGTCCTATAACGCCAGCTTTAGACGAATGCAGATGAACTATATCTGGCTTAATTTGTTTAGCTATTTCCCTTATTTCAAAATATGATTGTATATCCTTATTCAAATTTATTGATCTAGTAAAATTTTTTATAAAGATCATTTTAACTCTAGAATCAAAGTATTCTTTATAATTATCAGGAGTTTGATTCCTTATACCATAAGCAATATAAATATCGAAATCATTTACAAGACTATTTACCAGTTCAACAATATACGTAAAAACGCCCCCTCCCATTGCTTCTACTACATATAAAAGCTTTGGTTTTGAAGAAGCATTGTTAAATACAAGGTCGAATCTACGATCGTTTTCAAAAAGCTTATCACTTATTTCTTGATTGATTGGATTAGAAACGACTTTTTCTACTATTGACTCTGTCATGATCACACCGTTTCCCCTCATTCCTGTATCTCCCTGCTATGCAACTCTACCCTACTAACAATCTTTCAGTTATAATAATTGACCTATGAGTTTTGTTCACCATATACGTAACCATACCCATATTCTTTTCCATACTTATAATAACCGTAACTATTTTTACTCTTATCAACTTTATTAAGAGCAACTCCAAGTACCTTACAGCCTGATGCTTCAAACTTCTCAATAGCTTTCTGTACAGTTTTAAAGTTAACTTTGCCAGCTTCTACAATGAATACTGCTCCATCAGTATGTGGCGCTATAATAGCTGCATCTATTACTGTTCCTACTGGAGGAGTATCAATTATAACCATGTCATAATCTTTCCTAAGATCATCAAGGAGCTTGCCAAGCTTATCTGTTGACAGAAGCTCTGTAGGAGCCTTTGTTGCAGGCCCTGTAGGTACTATGTACATGTTATCGAAGCCTTCTGCAGTATTATGATAGATGATGTCATCTACTTCACACTGTCCAGACAGATAATGAGTCAGACCGTATTTCATCTTGCCTGATACGAGCTTCATCTTAAGGATTGACTTTCGAAGGTCGGTATCTACAAGCACTACTTTCTTACCAAGCTCTGCAAATGACTTTGCAGCTTCGATAGTGATTGTACTCTTGCCTTCATTGGTCATAGTACTTGTGAAGAGAACTGATTTAATGCCATCTCCTGCAAATGCTATACTGGTTCTAAGGTTCTTAACTTCTTCTGTCATTCCAAAGGGTAGCTTCTTGGTTTCTAATTCAATATCTATCATGGCGACTCCGATTTTCTGCCTATTTTAGGCCGACTTTAATTAAACACTAGCTATTTTCCCATTAAAAAAACCTAGTGCATACATTCTTTAGATGGTCGAGTCCCGAACTGTGATAGTTCTTTAGGACTCTTTCATCTAAAATTAGGTAATGATCAGTTATTACTTCTTTTTCTCTTTTCTAAGGGAGATAAATGTACCAGATACGCATGCTACTGCGATCACTGCGAAGATTACTACGAACAGGATCTGGTTATCACCTGTTCTTGGTGATGTCTTACTTCCAGTTCCTTTATTAGATGTATTAGCAGCTGCGCTAAGAGATGTCTTCTCTGCTACAATTGCTACTGGTGAAAGGCTTGTAAATTCACCTACTACATATCCGTTACCTACTTCTGAAGCAACTTCTTCCCATACACCGATTGCTGTATTGTAGTGCATTACATGAATCTTAGTCTCAGTTGTGATTCCGGGTACTGTAAATGTGATATATACAGGGTTCTCAGCGCTAACCACTGTTCCTTCAGGTACTGTAACATCTACAGATACAAGAACTTCAAGATCTGCAGCTGTAACTGTTTTTACTTCTTCGTTATTACCATTTGTATTATTAGCCTTATTTGCAGCTTCTATAACTGTATTAATAGTCTCTGCAAGAATTGTCTTATCTTCAATGTCTGCAACGACTTTCTCATCTTTAATCTCTTCTGTTGCAACTTCAACAGAATTCTGCTTCCTATCAGCTCCGAGTACTGCAGCTTCACCTGCGTCTTCTCTTGATCTTGTAGCACCGAGAACTTCTGCTGTGTCTGTTCTACTTGCTGCAAGTGCGCTTGTTGTTCCAAGTGCAAATGTCAATGTTGCTAATACCATAGCTGCTGTTGTTAAAATCCTCTTTTTCATCACTCATCCCTCATCTTTTCTTAAATTATTGTTAATTCTATGAAGAGTCAGTTCTCTACATAGAAGAGTTGTATTATCAATTTGGTGAGTTCTTCATTGTCTACATAGAACTCATCATGAAGTACTCCTTCGACATTGTCACCGGGCAGCATGTAGACTGTGTCTGCTACAGCATATTTTGCGAAGCAGTCTGCAATATCAGCGCTCATATCTTCATAGAGATAATCGCCTGCAGCTTCTTCCATGACGTTTATTACTCCGGTTCCTTTCTGTCTTGCAGTCTGGGACAGTGCCAGCATGAACTGGGTCTGTCTGGACATTCGGTCCATGTTACTGCCTCTTGTCTCCACGTCTCTTGTGTGGACGAAGTCGAAAGCATCTTTACCATTTAGAGTAATAACTGCACCTTCGGTATACATGGGATCAAGATCAGTCTCATCTGATTGAAGCTTTAATGTCACACCGCCTATTGCATCAACAGATGGCTCGATACCATCCATTGTGAGAGATACCACGTTATTGATACGGGTTCTCATAAGCAGGTCGGCTACTTTCTGCTTGGTCAGGTTGCAGGCTTCTCTGGCTGAGCGTCCATAAGAATACTGCATCGTGATCTGCTCTTGTCCTGTGTAGAGGAATTCTCCATCGTTATTATATATATCAACGCCTACCATGGTATCTCTGTTGATCTCAAGGGGAGTTATGAGCTCTTTGTCCTTATCGATTATGAACAGGATCATGGTATCGGAACGTCCGCCTTCATCGATTCCGGCTCCCTGCCTTGTCTGGTCAGAATCATCTATACCCAGGAACAGAACTGTCTCGATCGATGTATTTGGTTTGTACTTCACTCCTTTATAAGTTATGGTTCCATCGAAGTTATCGATTATGGCCGTAGTCGCTGTTGATGATGCTACCTTATTCGAATCATTTATTGATGACCCGTTTGCAGCTGCGTCCATAGTGCTCTGTGCTTCTGCACTTCTTCGTACTGTCTTTTCATCTGCGCGTATCGCACTTTTATATCCATAGGCGCCTGCTCCAAGTACTATTACTACTGCAGCTATCATCAATATGAGGAATGTCTTTCGTTCCTCGCGGCCAAATCTTTTATATTTTCTATGTCTATGCTTATGACTCATATCAACCTCATGTTGTATATTATCATCCCTGTTATTACGAGAAAAGCTTATTAGTTGAAAAAATGCTTTTTACATCACTTTATAAGATCAGTTACTATCTATATTTCTTCCATCTACTTGTGTCATCACCGCTACTACCAAAAAGCGGTTATCTCTAAGCTTCCTGTCACAGGTTGACAGCGTTATGATCTTACTATCAGATGTAACTTCCATGTCATTATTATATATACTGCGCTCTTTCACTATGTCGTTCTGAAGAGATTGCAGAAAGAGGTCTCTATCCTCTCTTACATCATCATCATAGTAATATGGTATATGTGCATCACTGTACATAACCGCAGCAAAAACTGTATAAGTATATGTATGGTCCTTGGTATAAATATAAATAGTCCTATGATCATTGAAGAAATCTTCATCTTCATAGTCATGAAGGGCTCCGAACATAGAACCGTCATTCATATTGTGACCATATATAACTGTGTTGAACTCGATGAACTTACTGCTGTCGCATAGTTCTGTATATGGGCATCCGTATTCTGAGTAAATTCCGTCTGCTCCGTGATTGAGATAGTAGGAATCATCTGTTGGATGCTGTGCTATTGGATAGTCAACCTTGGTATCCGGTATTGATATCCATGCGTATATGTCTTCATTAGAAGCCTGAAGGCTTTCAAAATCTATTGGAGAACTGAACGATGCTGAAGTGCCTGAACCTGATGTCGTGTCGTCTGTTACCGATACATTTGATGTATCTGCTGTCTTATCTGAAGTATTGTCTGTATCAGAAGCTGTATCGCCTATATGAGCTGATTCCTGAACGTCTTGTACTAGCTGCTCATTGTGAATCTTATCTGATATCCTGTATCCCAGCGCTGCTGATATTATTCCAAGGAGTATTAATAATAGTATACATGCTATGAGTTTTTTCTTACTCATGATTAACCTCATGTCGCGAGTGAAACGAGTGACTAATGGTTCAAATTGATGGAGCTTGCGTCATCAATTTGGGTTTGAAAGTGGAACACTTTCAAACTTTATGCTTCCTCTTCTTATTAATAATTCCCTTATCCTTTGCAATTGAATCTTCAAGTGGGAAGGAAGCAAATGTTCCAAGTCCTAAATACTTCCTAACGTCATCTTCGTCCTTAATAGTATTATCAGAATAATATCTGACAAGTACGAAGCCTGCTGCGAGGAGAAGACCTGCCATGAAGCCCATCGCTGTGTTCTTCTTGGTAGATGGCTTACTTGGAAGCTTAGCCGGTACAGCATCTTCTACTGATGAAGGCTTATCTGTATCTATAACCTGCGCAACTCTGTCTGCAAGTACATCTGCGATCTCATTGGCTATGTCTGCTGCAAGTTCAGGATCAGGATTCTCAACAGTGATCCTGATGATACGTGAATCCTTAGGATTCTCTATATCTACTAT
Organism: Butyrivibrio fibrisolvens; assembly: GCF_023206215.1. Classification (NCBI taxonomy): domain Bacteria; kingdom Bacillati; phylum Bacillota; class Clostridia; order Lachnospirales; family Lachnospiraceae; genus Butyrivibrio; species Butyrivibrio fibrisolvens. Next base: position 168,398 of record NZ_CP065801.1, on the reverse strand, counting down.
ATGTAGTAAATCTTCATAAGTAGTATCAAGCCCCAGGTTCATGATAACCTTCTCAAGAACCGGTCTGCTGGTACCAAGGATCTCAAAATCGACTGTAAGCTGTGATCCAAGCTGAAGGTCTGCCGCTGTTGTTATACTTGTTGTTTTTGAGAAAATGTAAATCATCGAAGATGATGTATATATCGGCGTCATAAAATTAATAGTATAAGCAAATGCTGCCGTAGCGCCGATGATCGCACATAATGCGATTGCAATGATGTTTTTCTTTAAGACAAAGAAGAGCTCAGCGAAATCAATTTCATCATCTTCTTCAAGCTGAATAAAATCCGTGTTATTCATATCTCACCATCCCTATTTACTTATAAATCATCATATCCACAGCCCCCTCATTGGCTATGAACTGACAGTGCAAAAAGCCCGCACTAAGCCCGCGCAATGAACCTACCCACTTTCATTGCCCGACAAATTACATATTACTATTTATACATTCGTGTGACTTAGTATGATTTATACCGAAGAAGATTATATATGATTAACTATCATTTAAACAATCATATTTTTATTTATTTTTTATCATTTTTTATTAATTTTGCCACTTCTAACATAATTGATAGTTTTTTATCTAAATATCGCATATTTGCTGGTGTTAATTGGATTCATTTTCCCTATAGCCAGCTATAGTTTTTATGTTTTAAACGATTTTCTGGTGATTTTGTTGTGATTATTCAGATGATCATAAATGATCATTTTGAAGCAATATTTTGTGGACTATGCCAAGGAAGGAAACTTAATATATTTGCATATTTATAAGTACCTATATACAGATCTTATTTGGAAACTCTCGCCTTTTATTACGTAATTATGTGATTGTGTTTCTTCTATTAATTATTTCAAACTTCGCACTTGCCAAACATACACCACCATCTGAGGCAGAGCCGATGCGGCACATTTATAATACATTTTCGTATCTTTTGAAGGTGTTATTAAATTCAGGAGCAAGATATCTGGATCTTTATATTCTTCTTAGGGTCCACCTGTCTGAGCGAAGCGAGTTTGGACCCTAGAATATAAAGATCCAGATATCTTGCCCTGAATTATAACACCTTCAAGATACGAAAATGTATTATAAACGGGCTGCATCGGCTCTGCCTCAGATGGTGGCGTATGTTTGGCAAGTGCGAAGTTTGAGTTAATTATTACTTTTATTCCGTTTATCTATATCTTATACTATTGGTATAGTAGTAATATCAACCAAAAAACAGTAAGGAGGGTACTGTAAGCATGAAAACAAGAAAAGTATTGAAACAGTTGTTTGCAATGCTGCTTGCACTGATCCTGGTCGTGGCAACCGGTGTCACACATGTGCAGGTGCATGCAGAGGATCTTTCTGCGGATGTAAGGACTATTCTTAATATTCCGATGGATCTGTCCGGCAAGACCATTATCATTCATACAAATGATATTCATGGTGCGATCAGCAGATATGCTTATGTAGCATCACTACGTGATAATCTCAAAGGCCGCGGAGCTGATGTCATTCTTGTAGATGCCGGAGATTTCAGTCAGGGAACACCTTATGTCAGCACCACCAAGGGTCTTGATGCGATTACTATGATGAATGCTGCAGGTTATGATTTTGTAACTCTTGGCAATCATGAATTTGATTATGGTTATGAGCAGCTTAGATCTAACCTTAATTTTGCCAAATTCAAAGTACTGTGTGCCAATATTTTGAATCCTGAAGGCAATAATCTTTTTACTCCTAATGCTATATATACAGGTCCTTCCGGACTTAGGATCGGTTTCTTCGGAATGGAGACTCCTGAGACCAGAACCAAGGTTAATCCTTCTATGATCAAGGGGCTCAATTTCCTTAACAAATCAGACAACTATGTATGCGCTCAGGCTCAGGTTGATGAACTTAAGACTCAGGGCGCCGATCTTGTTATCTGCCTCTCTCACCTTGGCGTTGATGAAGAGTCTGCACTGGATGGCAACCGAAGTGTTGATCTGTATGCCAATACAAATGGTATAGATTTTATGATCGACGGTCATTCACACACAGTAATGACAGCCGGCAGCGCCGGTGAACCTGTTCAGTCTACAGGTACCAAGTGCGATAATATTGGTATAGTTCAGATTGATAATGCTACTAAGACTATTGATGATCATTATCTTATAACTCTTGAAAATCTGGCTCAGGAAGTTACAACTTCCGCCAACGCCAATCTTATTTTCCAGAGAGTTAATTCTGAATATGATAAGGTTCTGGGACATACAGCTATAGATCTTAATGGTCAGAAAGATCCCGGTAACAGAACTCAGGAGACCAATCTTGGTGATCTTATAACCGATGCTCTTAAATGGTCTGTTCTTAAGGAAAAAGATGCTCTCTCAGTTGATGAAGATCATGTAGTTGCTATCACTAATGGCGGTGGTATCAGAGCTTCTATAGATGCCGGTGCTATTACTAAAAATGACATCAACACTGTTCTTCCTTTTGGCAATACCATTGCTGTTGTATACGTAACAGGCGAAGAGCTTCTTGAAGTCCTTGAAGCATCCACTTTCTGTACTCCTAGTGCTATCGGTGGTTATCCTCAGACTTCCGGCATCAAATTCACTATCGATACTACAAAGCCTTACCAGCAGGGCGAAGCTTATCCCGACTCTACATACTATGCACCTGCAGCTATCACACGTGTAACTATCGAAAGCATCAATGGCAAGCCATTCTCACTTACAGATACATATGCTGTAGTAACCAATAACTTCTGCGCAGCAGGCGGCGATACTTATTACAGATTCTTATCAGCCAGTGATCAGTTCGATACCGGTATCGTTATGGACGAAGCTGTTATGGCATATGTATCAGAAGTTCTCGGCGGCAATGTTACTGCTGATAAGTACGGCGATGTTAGAGGTGATCAGACAATCATAAGATGAAGTAAGGCTCTTGAATAATTGCAGCAATATTGTATAATCATTGTGTTGTAAAAAGATTTGTTCAAAGAAGAACAGCGGATTCACGTCCTGCTGTTCTTCTTTTATTAAAATCGAGTTATAGTATTACATTAGTTACTCGCTATGCTCGCGACATGAGGTTAAAAAATGGTTCAAACATCCAAACACAACAATTCAGCTCCAACAGGCAAGGAACTAAGGCTTGCAATTATTCATATCCTGATCTCGGCTCTATGCTTTGCTTTCATGACTTTCTTTGTAAGGATTTCAGGCGATCTTCCTACTATGGAGAAAGCCTTTTTCCGTAACTTTGTTGCTCTTTTTATAGCTGTATATGCTCTTGTCCAAAAAGGAACAGGTTTCAGAGTAGTTGAAAAGGCAAAAGCCTCTATGTTTCTAAGATGCCTTTTTGGAACAACAGGTCTTATAGCTAATTTCTGGGCTATAGATCATCTGGGAATAGCAGATGCCAATATGCTCAATAAACTTTCACCGTTTTTTGCCATCATCATGTCTTATTTTATTATGAAGGAGATCCCCAATAAGATTGACTGGATGTGTGTTATTCTCGCTTTTTCGGGAGCTTTATTCATAATAAAACCAGGGCTTGGATTTGCATCTCTACCTGCTTTAGTAGGATTATACGGCGGCTTTGGCGCTGGCACTGCATATGCATATGTTCATAAGATGGGTAAGCTCGGACAACCGGGGCCTACTATCGTCTTCTACTTCTCACTGTTCTCATGCCTTCTTGCTCTTCCATTCATGATAGCGCAGTGGAAGCCTATGACTTTATGGCAGCTTGGATGCCTTATTATGGCAGGAATATCCGCCGCTATAGCTCAGTTCAATATAACTGCCGCATATCAGCTTGCTCCTGCCAAGTCAATTTCTGTATTCGATTATACTCAGGTAATATTTGCAGCAATACTTGGATTCTTGTTCCTAAGTGAGATCCCTGATATTTTCAGTTTCATTGGATATGCTGTAATTATATTTGCCGCTATATTCAAATGGGAATATGGCAGAAGAACATCTGAACAATAGATAAAATGACTTAAGGGGCAAAAGGAACTTTTAACACCTACCTCATAATATAAAGGCCACCGTGGCCCTGTTACGTATGAGTTACTTTCTTCCTTTATGGATCACGCCTTCACCAAATCTTTTTTCTATATCTTTAGTCATCTGGCGAAGTTTCCTCTGCTTCTCAGCTCTATCTGCATCAGTCGTATTATTTGTACTTCCTTGCCTTGCAAGATCAAACAGACTCATCTGTCTGTATTCTCCCTTATCAAGGTCAGATGCTCCAACGCCAACAAGTCTGATACTAAAGCCCTGAGCGAATATTCCATTTTCACCAAGAACAAGTTCATCCATGAGTCTTAGAGACGTTTTTAATAAAACTTCCTGGTCATTGGTAGAATCTCCAAGTCCCACCTGTTTTGATCGCCTCTGAAAGGAATCTGTTTTAATACTGACAGATACTGTCGATGCGAATACGCCGTCTCTTTGAAGGCGCCTTGATACGCTCTCTGAGAGCCACTTAAGGATACCGGGCATTTCTTTTTCATAATTGGAAAAATTAATATCAGATCTCGTCGTTGTCTCATTAGAATAGCTCTTGGCATCCTCTTCATAAGGATTTATATGGCTACTTCCATATCCATTACAGCTTCTATATATGTATTCTCCTTGCTTAATACCAAGTAAGTCTTTAAGCAGTCCTTGATCCGTCTTCGCAACATCCCCTATGGTCTTCATCCCAAGTTCAGAGAGCCTTGCAGATGTCTGCTTGCCGCATCCATACAGATCACCTATAGGAAGCGGCCACATCTTGGTTTGAACCTCATCTGGAAAAAGAGTATGGATCTTGTCAGGCTTTTCAAAATCAGAAGCCATCTTGGCCAGAAGCTTATTACAAGATATGCCTACATTGACTGTAAATCCTAGCGTATCCCGGATCTCATCTTTGATCCTTCCTGCAATGATAAGTGCAGATTGTCTGTAACTTTCTTCTGTATCGGCGTCTATCTCACCGGCAGAATTGTACATCTGGCTTACCTGGTCTGTCATATCGATGAAAGCTTCATCTATGGAGACCTGCTCTATAATTGGCGAGTATGTTTTTAGTATTCTTATAAACTTACCTGAGTATTCGCGATATGTCTTAAAGTCACTGTGTACCAGCACAAGATTTGGACATTTCTGCATGGCTTTGACTACAGGTTCACCTGTTACTATTCCGTACTTTTTGGCAGGTATAGACTTAGCCGTAATGATACCATGCCTGCTTTCTACATCGCCGCCCACTGCTGAAGGGATTGTCCTTAGGTCTATGGCATCAGGATCGTCTTTTAACAATTTTACAGCGCTCCAGGACAGGAACGCACTATTAACATCTACATGAAATATTATTTTTGAATTATCCATAGTAATAATCTCCCCATATATGATAACATGGCATAAGGGTCATTGTTTATTAAATATATAGGAGATATTACTATGGGACGTATTAAATGGTACTATGCACTTATAATTTTGGCAGCGCTTTTTGCAGCAGGATTATTACTTTCATTACTTAATAGTTTATTTTAAATAGCTCATACTTCCCGCTTGAACCATGAAGTATCGCCAAGTAAGATTTTTGAGAAAATAAAAAACAAGCTAACCCGTGGTATATATCTAACCTTTGGTCAGCTTGTTTTTGGCTATTCTTGTATCCCTGATCATACCTTTAATATCAAGGCTATCAAAAATAAGCTCTATATAAGCAGTGGAGTGTATATGGGATGAACGCTACAATTCCTATCAGGCTTGATACAAACAGTGTAATAGGAAAAAATACAACCAGCAGCACTTTAACATTCTCTGATCTTCTGTTAAACCATGGAAGCACGAATACAGCAGCCGTGTATATGATGAGAAAAGATAATCCAAACATAAGAGAGCTAACTATATATCCATTACTATGTCTAAAGTTCATATTCGACACAAGCACTGAAATATCCCATCTTTCGGCTACACAGTAGATCATGCCAACAGTCATTCCTATAACAAATGCCCTCATCTGATAATAGAACTTATTCCAATATTCATCTTTGATATATGTGCTTGTCTGATTCATCTTATACTCCTTCTCATAACTTAATAATATGTATAATTGTTTTCTGATTTTTAAAGACTTTTTAGGGATGTGTCTTGAACAAGTGCTATATTATCACCTCAAAATCTCTTTGTGTCATTTTTCCGACGAAATGCACTTTTTATTAGACGAACGGTAAATAGTTCAATTTTATGAAGCTCACTACCTCAATTTGTTTTAATGATCCGGAAATATAATGAGTTAGCGTATGTTTGACAAATGCAAAGTTGTAGTTAATTATTTGCAAACTTCCCACTTGGTCGAGGGCATGTCCGAGAAAACCTCACCAAGTGGTTTGAGTTAATAAGTTGTAGAAGTATTGTTATTTCTCTTATATAATGGATACGGTGTTTGTTAAATACTAAGAATACAAATAAACTACTTAAGCTTGCCACTTTGAGATTTCTGTACCGTCCAAGTGGTAAATTCACAAAAAGACTAGCTAGAAAGGAGTAATATTTTGAAACTTGCAGTTATATTCCCGGGAATTGGATATACAAACCAGAAACCTTTACTATACTATAGCCAGAAGCTTGCCAAGACTCATGGCTTTGATGTTATCGCGCTTGATTATACAGATTTCCCTTCTAATGTCAGAGGGGATGAAGATAAAATGAAAGAATGCTTCGATATAGCCTGGAAGCAGACCTGTGAGCAGCTTTCTAAAGTTGATTTTGATAAGTACACAGGAGAGGATGACTGTATATTCTTCTTCTCTAAGAGTATAGGTACTATCATGGCTGCAAAATATGCTCTTGAGAACAACATCCTTGCAGGTCAGATCTACTACACTCCTCTCAAAGAAACCTTTGATTATGTTCAGGATGGTTACGGTCTCGCCTTCCATGGAACCAAAGATCCATGGGCAGATAATGAAACGATTGAAAATCTATGTGCTCAAAAGCACATAGAGCTTGTAGAAATACCTGAAGTTAATCATTCACTTGAGATGACTGATTCAGTCGTTGATGATATAGATTTTGTTGCGGATGTTATCGAAACTGTCGAAAGTTATGTATCAGATTATGAATGATATATCGTCACACTACACTTTCTATTATGTATAGCGTTTGTTTTGCTATGTTTGTTGTATTCAAGTAAATCACAATGTTTCCGGCCGCTTTTTCTCTAAAATGTGGCCGGATTTTTTTATGTCTTCTTATTGGCATTGCGTCGTTATATAATCACATTCGCTATTCTATTTGGCGGTTTTTTATTTCTAAATTCTTTTTCCTTGATTTCTATTCTGAATCGTACTATATTTATGCCTTTTAAAAAATCAGCTGCTTGCATTGCTGTAAGCAGCTGATTTCAAGGCTTTCATCGCAATCCTATGTTATTGGTCATAACAATTGCTACGATTCAGATTTTTAAGAGTTTTCCGCCAAATATTCTTTTTGCAAGGTTATAAGCTCTTTCATAGACGCTATGACTTTCAATCAGTACTCCGCTATCATCGAATACATATATATTCCACCATAGCTCAACGCATCCTTTGACCATTACTCCGTTATCTCCAAAGTAATACTGCTTGCCGTCTATATTCTGCCAGTATCTGACCATAAGGCCATCATCTCCGAAGTAGTATGTATTACCATTAGCTGTTACAAATTCATTGGTAACCATAATACCATCGCTACCAAAATAATATGTATTCCAGATCCATCTTGTAACAAAGCCTGTAGCCATATGACCATGATCATCAAAGAAGTATGTAGCTATGCTTCCGTCATCTTTTGCAATATTAACAAAAGCATCTTTTACAATGCGTCCATCTTCTCCGGCATAATATGTAACTCCTGATACTTCAAAGAATCCGTCATCTTTCATTACATAGTTTTCATCAAAGTAATAGGTATTCCAGATCCACTGTGTCATAAAGCCTTTGACTGCATGTCCATTGCCATCAAAGTAGTAGGTCTTATCAGAAACTGTAATAAAGCTGCTATATGCCATTACTCCGCTATCAAAGAAGAAATACAGCTGACCATCAATCATATGAAGACCTGTAAGGTATGTTCCGTCTGAAAGCTGATAATAAACATTCCACCACTTTCTTACAAATCGTCCACCAAGTGACTCAGAAGTCTCATTTTCAATTGGTTTATTTTCACCAGCTTCTTTTACACCATTTTCTTCTTCCCTGGTTACTTCTACACTGGCAGATGCTTCTCCTTCTACATTAGCTCCTGTATCAGTCATGGCGGTATCTGAAAGAACCAGGAATCCGTTCATATTGATAGTTCCGTCTTCATTACGTGTTATACCGCTGATAAGGTCTGTAGCATTAGAAGTCATAGATGATCCGATAGCTGCTTCAGCGTCAACAGATTCAAACCATGAATCATCAACAAGTGTGCCTTCAGTATTGGTTGATACTCCGTTTATCATATAATAGTTCGATGTACCATATACTAATGTTTCATCTTGCGTGCCTTTTAGCTTGAGCTGATCATCTTGAACGCCATCATTTCTGTATGAAATAACTCCATCTGCCATAAATGCTGTATTTGCAGCATCATTGGTATAAAAGGCAACATTGTATGATCCGTTATTAAAAGATGTACTGTTTGTAACCTGTATATCAGGACAGCTGTTAGAATCGATACCTTTTGCCTTATTGCAGAATGCAACGCTGTTTATAAGTTTGTGACCTCCTGTGATAGAAGATCCTCCCATCTTAAATCCGTTACCATTACCTGCATCTACAAGGTTACCTTCTTCATCAAGTACATATCCGTTCATGTAAGCTACGCTGTTTTGGATAGTCACAGTTCCGATTGCACCTGTTTCTACCTTGGCAAAAAGATCCCAGCCATCATCTGCATTATATGCAGCAATACATCCATCGAAGACATTGCCATCTCCAACTGTAAGCTTAGCTGCAAATCCATCAGCATCTTCATATCCTGCATCAGCATTAAGGAATGATGTACAGTTAAGAATTGTATTGTATGAAGGCCAGTCTTCATATGTATCTGTACTCTTATAACGACTTACCTGAATTCCTGTATTACCGTTCTTATAAGCATGGATATCGTCAAGTGTATTATGAGAACCTGATAACTGAAGTCCTTTCTGCGCATTCTGTGATCTGGTTACATCAAATCCCTGGAAGTACCAGTAGTCGCCTGCAAGTATCATACCTGCGCAAGTGCCTCCAAAGTCAAATACAGGCCTTTGAGAAGCTTTAGGATCAGCGATCATATATATGAGCTTATCTTCTGTTCCGCTTATGCCTCTTTCTACAACTATTGTACTTGTAAGATTGTAGGTGCCTCCTGATAAAAGAATCTTATCTCCTGGTTCTACAACCTTGACTGCTGTATAGATATCCATTGGATCTTCTTTTGATCCTATGGCATCTGCACTTCCATCAGGGCTAACATAATAAACGTATCTGTTTCCTTTGTCATAGTTGACCGAGATGGTAAATGTTACGGTATCGTATGATGTTAATACTTCATAAGTATCGAATCTAAAATTCGAATCAGGTGTAAATGCCCCAATGTAAGTATTAGAGCCATCCTTTAAGGTAACATTTGTTTTTACTTTAGTATTTGCAGTAACATCTGTTTCTTCAAGAACTACATTCCCATCTTCGTCTGTAATAGAAAGCTTTCCATCAGCATTGCCATAATATACAAGTTCATATGAAGCCTTATTAGCAAAATCTGCTGATTCAAATCCTGCTACAAGATCTGTATATGTAAGAGGGTGATCTTCTTTGGCATCATCATCTGAAGGTGCAACTGTAGTAAGATTTGCATTAGTAACCTTGATAGTTGCATTTCTAGCAGCAAAGAAGCCTACATATATATGATCTGAATCTATCATTGTAAGGTTATCACCTTCATCAGGATGATAGAAGAGCTGTGATCCTATTACATTGCCTTGAGAGTCAGAGTATGTTAATACATAACCTGTGTTATTCCTTCTGATGGACATATGGAACGTTGTTGTAAGATTTGCTACATCTGTCATTCCGGATGTATTGGTATAATTGCCGCACATATTATAAGTGCCTGCTTCAAGCCCCTGATCAGCAGCGCTTGTTTCAAGTGTGTACATAGTACTTGAGAATGCGCTTACATCTCCGCCTTTTATTGTCTCAAGGTTATCAGATGTAACACCTTTCTTTTCCTGAGCTCCTACACCTATTTTCATAGTATATGCATTACCATTGTCCCCTGTATATGAAACCTTGGTTACAGCAAGCATATAAGAGTTATTCCAGAATGTTGATGTATCGCCGTTTACACCGACAGCATCAGCCGCCATAATACCAAAACCTTCCTGTCCATTGGAAAGCTTCCAACTGTCCACTGTGATATCAGCTTCTAATGTAAAGTTCTCACTATCTGCATCTATTGTCGTATAGTAGAAAGCAAGACCGTCTGTTGAAGCAGGTACGAGCTTACCTTTACCATTGGTTGATGCTACTGTGATAGTTCCATCAGCAGCAACGCTTGCAGTATTATAGTCTGTAGAAACTGAGGATCCATATGTGGAGAATTCCCATGAATGCTCTGTTTCTTCTGATTTATTTTTTCTAAAAGCATCAAGTGTTATCTTGGTACCATCTGCAAGATAAGGGCTTGTAAGAACGCTGTCAGAAGTGGTCCAAGATGTCCATGATGGAATCCTGTCTGCAGAATACGAAACACCACAAGCTTCTATTGTTCCGTACTCATACATCATTCCTTCTCCGCCAAGTGAGTTAAGCCATCCTGCCGGCTGGATAAGGGATTCACTGTTATATGTAGATGCAAGTGCACTGTCACATGCATCAATTGTAGTGTTATAGAATACTACTTCACTGCTTCCTGCCTGCCATGGTCTTCCAAAGTATCCGGGTTTACTTGTAGTATAGCTATAATACCTTTCGTCAACATCAACGCCGGCTTCTACACTTGTAATATGGCACTCGTACATCAGATATCCTCTGCCTGAAGTCTGCTGGGCAGCTGTTATATAGCCGACATCATTTTTATCATCAGTTGTATTAAACACAAGATCGCACTGATAAAAGATTGCTGTCATACCGCCATATATGTAGTCTACAGCGCCGTATATACTACAGTTATTGAACTCTGCGTATGTATTCTTGCCACCATATAGAGTATCCTGACGTCCTACAACCTTACAATTTGTAAGCACTATATCAGAAAGACTATTACCAAGTGCAAGAGCTGCAGCTCTCTCTACATATGCTTTCTGCTGTACTACAGTACTTCCCTGTTCCAGAGTATCTCTGCTTCCATCAGATCCTTCCTTAGCTCCTTCCTGTGCTACGATAGTATCTGCAGCAGCAAGCTCTGATACATACTGGTTGAATGAGTTTTCAAATATGATTCCGTCTGCTTCAAATCCATCAGCATTAACGTACACTGTTGCATTCCACATTGTTGCTGTTCCAGAACCAGGATTAGTTACAGTAGGATATCCATTTTCTTGGTTAACTTTAAGTACTTCTTCGTTATATCTATAATCCTTGTCCATGGAATAATAAGTATATCCATGGCCATAATAAGATGTGATCCTGACTGCATTGTCAGTAATAGATACTCCGGAATCTGCAAGTTCTATACTTGCATTATCACCACTGGAGTTGATAAGTGATACATTATCAACATCTATTACAAGCATCTCCTGATAATCACCTGGATCTATCTCTATAGTCACTCTCTGAGTGCTTGCATCTCTGTCCATGTTTCGAACAGCATCCAGAGCTTCGTTGATAGTCTTATAGTCTTTATCAGTACCAACTGTTATCTTTTCCGAATAGGCTATCGCATTATTATCAGAGACTTTATTCATTACAATCTCTTTTGTTGTATCTGCGCTTGCAACCTTTAGATCAGAAGTAAGCGACATCTCATATCCTGTAAGCGTAGCTTCTATGTGATACTGACCATCTCGAAGAGCTATATTACCGTCGATTACATCCTGACCTGTAAAGCTATATATGTAATTGCCCAGTTCTCCTGTTATAGGAGTTTTCAGTATAGTAAATGTAAGCTTAAGATCTTCAAGCTCTTCCTGGGACGGTCCTGTCACAATAACATCTACAAGATGCATATCCTTAGCTTTAAATATTATATCCATCTCACCGTCTTCATCTGCAGTTATAGATGTCGTTACAAGTTCATAATCGTCAACACCCTGTGCTTCAAGATCGTATACCTGCCCCTTTTCAAGTTCAAGCGTAAACTCATTGGTGTCAGCTGTTTTGGCAAGAACCGGTGTATATGGTCTGTCTTTGTCATGATTTGTAATTATAAGTTCCAGGTTCAGAGCATCTTCTACAGACAGATTCATAAACTGACCGGTCAATGTAACGATATCTACTTTTGTAACAGCAAGATCGACTGTTATTTTATCATCAGATACATTATCTATTGATATTACTCCATCTGTTAACTTTGTAGAGTCTATTACATAACCATTTGCTCCTTTAAGCTCTACTGAGTAGTCATACATCTTATTAAGTACAATGCTATATGAATATGAGCCATCCTTGCATTCTACATCTGTTGTCATAGATGTAAGTTCATCACCTGAAGGTGTCTTCTGTGTAAAAACAAGTGTTGCCGTGTCAACGTCGAAAGATGCCGGCACATCAATATCGCCTGTTACTGTAACATCCCCTGCATGTTCTACATATACTCTTGCCACAACAAGTTTCTCATCCAAGCACCAAAGATAATAATCGCCGTCTGCACTTGCATAGAATACAAGCTCTTCAAGACCGGCAGCTTTTGTATAGCTTGCTGTCTGAAGGGGGTCTTCTTCTATATCCTGTCCCCAGGCGTATGTTGCAGCATTGCTATTAGAACCGGCAAGTACATAAACTATATCTCCTTTTTTTAGAGATGATATTTTAAGACCTGTAGCATTTGTACTACTGCTATTAGAATAGATATATCCTCGATATGTGTTTCCTTCTGCATCTGTCTTACTCTTGTCATCATATCTTGAGATATTCTCATTGGTAGATCTTAATCTATTGTTAGTTTTGGCACTGTAAAAAGATAATCCGGTACCGGTATCAAAGCTTCCAAGCGTAACTCCTGTAGAGCCTTCTGTAACAGATTCATCATAGAAGCCATTAATTATATCTTCAGATAGCAGATTGTTATAAGTTGTCACTTCTGTATCTTCAAGATAATCCCCTGCAAAGTCCCATACGTCATATTCGTGCTGATAGCCGTCATTGGAATCTGACGGCTTACCTTGACCAAGATACTCTACTTCATTTTTAATGTCCTGCTCATCATCTGAACTAACACTATCTGTAATAGATTCAGCTTCTTCAACATCGGATTTCTCTACGCCATCTGAATCTTCAGTATTTGTATCTTCACTATTTGTATCTTCTGCATCGCTTATATCTGAAGCATTATTTATATCATCACCTGTCATGTCTTCATCATTTTGGCTAGACTCAGTAACTTCCACAGCACACTGTGCTATGTATCCGCCATCTTTGGTTGTTACTGTTATAGTTGCATTCCCTTTTGCTATGCCCGTTACTTCCCCATCATCAACACTTGCTATCGCTTCATCAGATGATGACCATTCAAGATCACTATTAGTAGCTTCGGCAGGATATACTGTTGCTGACAACGATGCCTTTTGCCCCACTTCAATTTCAAGACTATCCTTGTCCAGCACTACGGACGAAACTGCTACTGCCTGATATGATTCCTCTGCATGTGAAGCAAAAGATGCACCTGGCAATAAAGCAGTAGTTGCCATAGTGGTCACTAATGGTATGACCATTACAGCAGCAAGAAATCTTGCTTTACTGATTTTCTTCATAATCAACCTCCCATATTTAATTGTTATTTGGATTGTAAACGTTTACAAAGAACTTGTAAGACTATTATTAGCATATTTTAGTTATTTTTTACAGCTTTTTGAGAGTAATTTATTATTTTCTGTAACTTCTTACAAACTACTCGACTATTATTTGTCAATTTTTCTCTAATTTCACTTTCATACCGTTATGAAACCGTTTACAATTGTATCTTTTTTCTATAATGCTATATCATATATATTGAATATTGTGATCCCGGGTATTTATCAGAATGTAATCTTGACGGACTGACGAAGCGTAAAATATAAAAAAACGTAATAATAACTATGCAGCCATATAAATTTAGTATAAAATGAACTTTGTTCCATAATTAATTTTCATGTCTAATGTTTAAATATCATAGTATATATATTTTTATATACTTTATTTTATAATGATAATGTATATAATTTAAAATTGTGACCCAGATTACTATTAATCAGGCTTATATATAATTAGTTTTTATAACTAACGAAGGGGTATAAAATGTTCTTCAAAAGAAAGAAAAATACACTTGTCCTCTATTATTCACAGAGTATGGGCAATACTAAAAAGATTGCAGAAAAAATCGCAGAAGCAAAATCATATGATATCGAGCCTATTCTCACTATCAAGAAATACACAGGTTCATATGACGATATTATGACACAGGGCAAAGAGGAAGTTGAAAATGGATACAGACCTGAACTTCAGCCTCTATCACACGACCTTTCTAAATATGACAGGATAATAATAGGTTCTCCTACATGGTGGTATACAATATCTCCTGCAGTGTCTGCTTTCCTTGAAAATAACAGTCTTGCAGGCAAGACTGTTATCCCATTTGTTACTTTTGGAGGCTATGAAGGACATTCGCTTTCAGATTTAGAAAAGGCCTGCGGTTCAGCTAAGATTATAAATCCTAAGTCTATTCAATTCGACGCTGAGAATCTTAACCAGATGGTTATTTCTGATAAAGAACTTGATGCCTGGATTCAGTCCTTATAAATCTCATATTTTCTGATAAAACAATATAAAACATTTGTATCAAACCGATCAGATTATTTTTTCATATTAAAAAAACCGGAATCGCTAATAGCGATTCCGGTTTTTATTCGCTTGAACACATGATCTAATTTCATTAGATCTATTCCCATAAACTATATTAAAACAATATATTAGGGATTTGATTATTTAGCTACAGCTTCTAATGTCTTTTTTTCTTCAGCCTTTTTGGAAGTAGTAGCTTTCTTTGCTGTTTCAGCCTTAGGAGCAGCTGCCTTTTTGGTAGTTGTTTTCTTTGCAGCTGTTTTCTTTGCTGCAGGCTTCTTCGCTGTAGTCTTCTTAGCTACAGTTTTCTTAGGCGCTTCTTCCTTTGCCTTAAGCTGTTCAAAAGCATACAGGATCTTATCAAGATCTCCCCAAACCTTTGCAGTCTCATCATTATAAGCGTCCTTAAGACTAACTTTCTTGGATGACAAGCTAATAGCTACATCTGCACTTGTAGTAACAACTGCATCTCTGTCATAATACTCAAAAGGTTCAACATCTACATTACTGTCTGCAATCTCTACATAGAAAGCGCCTTCAGCTTCACCTTCGATATTGAACTGAACTGCTACATGCTCTTTAATGTTGCTGGCATCTAGCGCACCATAATTCTTCTTTACCTCTTTTACCAATTCTTCATAAGTCATTTTCTCATAACTCCTTTTTTACTTGGTTGTAGATATTCTGAATTTCTTAGTTCGCATTACATGTACCATTATCTCATATTTCGAATAATTTTCAATACTTTACCGCATTAAAATGTAGCAAAAAATAGCATCAGATGGCTTTTCCAACAAACTGACTCATATAAAGGTCATAATAGAAGCCTTTTCTTTCCATCAGCTCTTTGTGATTTCCCATTTCTACAACGTTACCGCTCTTCATAACAAGAATAATGTCTGCATTTCTGATAGTACTAAGTCTATGAGCAACAACAAAGCTGGTCCTGCCTTCCATCATCGCGTTGAAAGCTTCCTGTATCTTCATTTCAGTTCTGGTATCAATTGATGATGTGGCTTCATCTAATATCATCATAGAAGGCTTTCCCATCATAACCCTGGCAATACACAGAAGCTGTCTCTGTCCATGTGAGAATTCTTCGCCATTTTCTGAAATAATAGTATCGTACTTTTTAGGAAGTTTCTGGATAAAAGAATCTATATGGCATACTTTAGCAATTTTTCTCATATCTTCATCTGATATGTCAGGATTTCCCATAGTTATATTTTCTCTTATTGTACCTGACTTAAGCCATGTTTCCTGAAGGACCATTCCGTATCCATTTCGAAGTGATCCTCTCTTAATATCCCTTATATCAGTTCCGTCGACAAGAATAGCACCTTTACTAATATCATAGAATCTCATCAATAGATTTATAAGTGTTGTCTTGCCGCACCCTGTTGGGCCGACTATAGCTACGTTTTGTCCCGGTTTTACTTCAAGATTGAAATCTTCTATCAGTTTCTGACCTTCTACATAAGAAAAGCTGACCCCTTCTATCTTAACTTCACCATCAAAGTGATCTCTTGCTATAGCATCTTCTGAATCAGGTGTCTGACTCTTTTCTTCGATAAAACTGAATGTGCTGGCAGCACAGGCAATTGCATTCTGAAGTTCAGTGATAACGCCTGATATCTCATTAAATGGTTTAGTATACTGGTTTGAATATGACAAAAAAGCTGTAAGCTGACCAACACTCATACGTCCGGATACAACGCTAAGAGCGCCAAAGACTCCTACTCCTGTATATACAAGACTGTTTATAAATCTGGTTGATGGATTAGTAATTGAAGAATAAAAGGTTGCTTTAAGCGATTTATCTCTAAGCTTTTCATTTATCACATCAAATTTTTCTATAACTTTTTCTTTTTGATCGAAAGCTTTGATCACTCGCTGTCCTTCTATCATTTCATTGATGTATCCGGTCTGCTCTCCGCGTATAATCGACTGTTCTTTGAACATTGTAAAGGTTTTCTTTGAAATAAAACCGGCAACTACAAATGATAAAGGCGTTATGGCAACTACAACTATTGTAATATAAACATTTACAGTCAGCATAAATAACAAAGTTCCGATAATGGTTACTATACCTGTAAAGAACTGCGTAAATCCCATCAAAAGCCCATCTGCAAACTGAGCAGCATCATTTATGATCTTACTTTCTATTTCTCCATATGCATGTGAGTCAAGATATGAAAGAGGCATCTCCTGAATCTTATGAAATGCATCATTTCTAATATCTCTTACTACATTATAGGTCATCTTGTTATTGCACAGATTGATAATCCACTGGCCGATGCTGGTGATAATAACAAATATCATAATCTTTGTTATTATAAACATAACTCCGCCAAAATCCACCTTTGAAGGTCCAAACATATAATCTACCGCCTGTCCGGTAAGCTTGGGTATATATAAGGTAAACAATACTGTTACAAAAGATAATATCAAAGAAATATACAGATATATTCTGTATTTTTTTATGTAATTAAATACCTTTATCAAAACTTCTTTTTGACCGGTCTTTTTACTTGTTTTACTCATTTACAATGCCTCCGTTAAAACTTCTTCTTTGGGGAATTGTGAATAGTATATCTCCTGATATACTTCATTATTATCTATAAGCTCTTTATGAGTTCCAATTCCTGCAATCCGTCCTTCATCCAAGACGATTATCATATCTGCATTTTGAACCGAAGCAGCTCTTTGAGAGACTATAAATGTTGTCATATTAGCAGAATTCTGTGAAATAGCCATGCGAAGCTTAGCATCTGTCGCAAAGTCAAGCGCAGAAGCGCTATCATCCATTATCAATATGTCAGGCTTTTTCAAAAGTGCACGGGCAATTGTAAGTCTTTGCTTCTGACCGCCTGAAAGATTACGTCCGCTTTGTTCTACCATGTAGCCGGTCTTACCTATCTTCTCTTCTACAAACTCTCTTGCCTGTGATATATCAAGAGCAATGTTTATATCTTCAGTTGATGCACCTTCATCACCCCATTTTAGATTATCAGATATGCTACCTTTAAATAGCTCTGCCTTTTGAAGGACTACACCTATGTGAGACCTAAGATCCTGAATGCTTAAATCTCTTACATCCTTGCCAAATATCCTTACATGTCCCTGTTGAACATCATAAAATCTTGGTATAAGACTTATAAGCGAGGTTTTACCACTTCCTGTTCCTCCGATTATTCCGACAGTCTGTCCCTTCTTGACCTTAAAGCTTATATTATCGAGAACATTCTCACCATCTTCTTCATATAAGAATGAAACATTATCAAACTCAACCGCAATATCTTCTGACGATACATCCAGCTTTTGATCTCCATCTATCATATTGGGCTTTGTATCTAGTACTGATGCGATTCGATTACCGCAAGCAATTGCTTTAGTTATCTGAATTATAAGATTCGCAAGTTTGATAAGTTCTACAAGTATCTGAGACATATAGTTAAGAAGTGCTATAACTTGTCCCTGGGTTAGTATACCTATATTGATACGAACAGCTCCTGTATAAATCAAGATAACGGTTGCTATGTTTATCATCAGGTAAGTAAGCGGGTTCATAACTCCGGAGATTGCTCCAACATACTGCTGAGCATGATTTAAAACTGCATTTCTATCCCTAAAAATGTCTTCTTCACTTTTTTCCCTATTAAAGGCCCTTATAACTCTAACACCTGTAAGATTCTCTCTCGTACTTGTCATTACACTGTCAAGCTTGTTCTGAACCGCTTTGTATAAAGGAAGTGTCCATATTAGTATGATAAAAACTACTACTGATAAAAGAGGAATTGTAACTACAAAAATTAAGGCTGATTTAACATCTACAGTAAATGCCATGATCATGGCACCAAATACTACAAACGGTGATCTCATAAACAGCCTTAAGAACATATTGACACCGCTTTGAACATCATTGATATCACTTGTCATTCTATTTATCAATGTATCAGTTCCAAACAGATCTATCTGCGAAAATGAAAAATCCTGAATATGTTCAAACAGTGCATGTCGTAGCTTAGCTGAGAAGCCTGTTGCAGCTCTGGCAGCAAAATACTGCGCCGTGATCGCAGCGCAAAGTCCGACAACACCAAGGAGTACAAGGACAGCACTCATCTTAATAATATGTGATCTGTCAGCTTCTTTAATTCCAACATCTATAATGGAAGCCATAACAAGAGGAACCAGTAATTCAAATGAAGCCTCCAGCATTTTAAAAACAGGAGCAAGTATAGACTCCTTTTTATAATCTTTAAGATATTTGAGTATTGATTTCATATAAACCTTCCTGCTTGATAGTGTTAGTAATTAAATTTATGGCCGCATCTATTCTAACATAATATAAAATAGATTCAAAATTTTGCCAAAATAGGGTTAAGTTATTCCGGGTTATGACCGATAGATAAGTAAGATAACTATACCTTTAGATATTAATTAATATATACCTTATGTAAAAGCAAGGATTGCTTTGTAATACAGCAAAGGAGGGCAAATTTATGAGTAATATGAATATAGGCAGTATCGCCAGTTCAAGTATGCTGAATTATCGTCAGCAGTCTGCACTTAGTACAAAGTCAGCTACAGCAAATGCTCTTTTTGGTTCACTAAATATAGATGAGTCAAATATCGCAGCAAGCATCTCCTTATCCGATTATGGTCAGATAAAAAACGGAAGTTATGGTAAACTACTGACTTCCTATTATAAAAAGCTTGAGTCAGAGACTAAAGTTTCATCCACCAATACCGATACTACAGATGAAGCTTCAAAAACAAAAAAGACATCATACGAAAATAACTCTTCCAATGTTTTAGAATCTGTTCTGTCCACCTACAAGCCGGACGGAACTGCAAACAAGGACAATACAGGGTCTAATCTTGACACAACTGTTTAAGTCAAATGTTAATTTCTCTTGTCGGATCCATACAAGAGAAAGAGCGCTTGCTAAAAGTGTATGTCAATCACTTTTACGCAGCTCATAACATACAGACAGCCCATGCGAACAATATCGCAGCTGGGCTGTCTTTTTACTTGTAATATATTTATGATATATACCGAAATACATATATGATGATCAATGATCAATATCGTAAATCCTTATTGATTTAGATGCCGCTCATCTGATAGAATTATAAACTGCTCATCTAGAAAACACATAGCACTTATATGAGTCTATTAATATTTATCTACATGGAGGTTATTATGAATCTAAATCTATCAATCTTTGATATCATCGGTTATGTTGGATCACTACTTGTTGTAATATCAATGCTCATGACTTCTGTAATGAAGCTTAGGATCATCAACACTGCAGGAAGCATACTGGCTGTAATCTATGCTATAGCAATACATGCATACCCTACTCTTGTTATGAACCTTGCTCTTATCATTATCAATGTCATCAATATGAGAAAGCTAAGCAATAACAGTCCGGAATATAGAATGGTGAAAGCTCCCGGCAATGATGCTATTCTTGGAGATCTTGTTGCAAGATACCTTGATGACATCAAAAAGTATTTCCCGGGATACAGAGATCTTACAGCTGAAGATACTGCATTTATAGTATTTAATTCAGATGTACCTGTTGGAATAACTGTAGGAACTATAAATAACAATTGTTTTGATATTATGATAGACTATACAGTCCCAGCGTATAGAGACTGCTCAGTTGGTAAATTCATCTTCTCTCATCTTAAATCCTTTGGCCTTACCAAGGCTCAGATGAGTAATCCGTCAAATGAGCATCTTAATTATCTTAATAAGATTGGCTTCTCAACAGATGGTAACAAGTTTATCAAAATGCTGTGATCGTGATGTTTTTGCCCCTGCAATTTGCAGGGGCTTTATTATTGCAGGTAAATACCTAAAACACATCTTATATTATGGCTTTTATCCCTTACGTCATATTATTTATTCATTTATTTATATTTGAACTTGGAATACTTGATTCTCTGACTTCCATACAGACTGTCATAGCCGGAAATAGCGTAGCTGATGGCGGTCACTATCATATAATAAAATGCTCCTTCATACCCAAATAGTTTAAACGCGATAAGTAGTGATGCTATAGGACAGTTAGTTACGCTGCAAAATAGAGCCAGCATACCAAGAGCTACTGCAAGCTGGTTTGGAAATCCTACTATGCTTGCATACAGCCTTCCAAAAGTAGCACCTATATACAGAGTCGGAACAATCTCTCCTCCTTTAAAACCTGATCCTAACGTTATTGCAGTAAAAATCATTTTTATCAGAAAAGCAATGTAAGGTGATTCGCCATTAAAGGCCATTTCTATAACTTCTATTCCTGCTCCATTATAATATCCGCCTTTAAATACATAGGATAATCCTATTATTATCAGGCCACCGCATATAACTCTTATATACGAATTTTTTATTATTTTATAAAAAGCTTTTCTTGTATATCTGATGCTAAGACAGAACATTATCCCTATAAAAGCACCGATTATTGCAATGAATACACTCTTTATTGCAAGCTGCGCTGTAAGCTGCGGAACTATTTTGACAAAAAATACATCAGCACCTACTCCGAAATATCTGGCAACGTACAGTGCAACCAAAGAAGCTGCTACACTTGGCACAAGAGCTGCATAATGCATAGCACCAACGCTTGACAACTCTATAGAAAAGACAGCTGCAGCTATGGGCGTTCCAAATAAAGATGAAAATGCTGCCGCCATTCCAGACATTGTCATTATCTTTTTGTCATCATCGCATAGCTTTATAACTTTGCCGATGTTATATCCGAGGCTTCCGCCAAACTGAAGTGCCGCGCCTTCTCTACCTGCTGATCCTCCGCATAGATGGGTAAGAAATGTAGCTATTATGATTAGAGGCGTTTTAAAAATGGGGATTGATTCATTGGCCGTGATGGCCTTGATAATAAGATCTGTACCTGTATCATTATGATCATTAAAAAAATGATACAGATATACAATTAATATACCTGCCAGTGGTAACAGTAGAAGTACATATGGATTATTATGACGATATATATTTGCAAAAGTGAGTAAGTGGGCGAATATTGCGCCCACAAACCCAACTATGATACCTACTATCAGTCCAAGGATAATCCACTTTGCAAGAAGCAGCAAACTGATTCCTGTCTTACGAAGGCTACTATCACTTTCTTTGATATCAGGTATAATTTGCACAGAAACCTCCTTTGAGCTTAGATAGCTCCGAGTGCCTGTTCCAAATCCTCTATAATATCATCAACATTCTCGATTCCAACTGATAATCTTACAAGATCCGGTGATACACCGCCTGCAAGGAGTTCTTCATCTGTCATCTGGCGATGTGTTGAAGATGCCGGATGAAGCACACAGGTATGTGCATCTGCTACATGCGTTGCGATCATGGCAACTTTGAGATGCTTCATAAATTCTTCGGCTGCTTTGCGTCCGCCCTTAACCCCGAAAGATATAACTCCGCAGGTTCCTTTGGGCATATATTTCTTTGCTCTTTCATAATATTTGTTGCCTGGAAGTCCTGGATAATTGACCCATTCAACTTTGTCGCTATCCTGAAGGAACTGTGCTACCTTCATAGCATTGGATACATGTCTCTCCATACGTACTGCAAGAGACTCAAGTCCAAGATTAAGCATATAGCAGTTCATAGGAGAAGGGATAGAACCAAGATCTCTCATGAGCTGCGCTGTACACTTGGTAATGAATGCACCTTCTTTGCCAAACTTCTCTGCATATGTTATTCCATGATATGATTCATCCGGTGTACAAAGTCCCGGGAACTTATCTGCGTGAGCCATCCAGTCAAAGTTACCTGAATCAACGATAACTCCGCCTACTGTAGCATCATGTCCATCCATGTATTTGGTAGTAGAATGGGTAACTATATCTGCTCCCCATTCAAAAGGACGACAGTTTATAGGTGTTGCAAATGTATTATCTATAATAAGCGGAACACCGTGTGCATGAGCTGCCTTAGCAAAGCGCTCGATATCGAATACTATAAGTGCCGGATTAGCTATAGTTTCTCCAAATACTGCTTTGGTATTAGGCTTAAAAGCTTTTTCAAGCTCTTCATCTGAGCAATCAGGATCAACAAAAGTAAAATCGATACCCATACGGCGCATTGTAACATTAAACAGATTAAAGCTTCCGCCGTAGATTGTTGATGATGCTATAACATGATCTCCATTGCCGGCAAGATTAAATACTGAGAAAAAAGTTGCTGCCTGTCCGGAAGATGTAAGCATTGCTGCTGTTCCGCCTTCAAGTGCTGCGATCTTAGCTGCAACATAGTCGTTCGTTGGATTCTGAAGTCTTGTATAAAAATATCCACTTGCTTCAAGATCAAACAGCTTTCCCATGTCTTCGCTTGTGTCATACTTAAATGTTGTTGACTGAACTATTGGCATCAGACGAGACTCACCATTTTTAGGTTCATAGCCTGCCTGAATACATTTTGTCTCCGCTCTCACTAAACTTTCCTCTTTTCTATATTTTATTTTATTATTTATTCAAATTTCCACAGGATAGTTTTAATTTTATTATCATAATATGATGTTTGCTAAATCAAAGTTCTTAAATATATATAGCATCATTACTTAAACATGTCCATAATTATTTTTATCGCATCACCTTGATAAAGTAATTACTTTATTGTATTTATCATCCTAAAGAAGGATAATAGTATAAAGGGAGGGAATTTCTATGGGACATGTTCATACTAAATATAGCAACAAGTCAAAGAGCTTTTCTTTTAACAGTTTTTCTCACTTTATAAATACCCTATTTGAACGCAAAAAGTATATTTACAGAAAAAGAGATAAAAATACCTACCGGAAGATAAAATCCATATTAAAAGCTGAAGGATTTAGGCATGTATCATCAGGCCATTATCTTCAGGAAGAAATAATCCCCGGAGGATGTGCTTCCCAGCTTGATCCTAGAAATTTCGGGCCAAATGGCAGGATTGACAGAGACATTTATTATATAAAAGTCCCTGTTTCTTCTTATGATAACGCATGTAATGCTATATTACATCACGGCATCAAAGCTGAAGTTCTCTCTGAAAAAGAGCTTATGACTTCTGCCCCTGATAAGGCAAGAACTAAACTTTCCGAGCTTAATAATGAGCTTTGACTTCCCACCTTGTGAATTCTAATCTGTCAAAGTGGGAAGTATATCATAGACTCTTTCTTTGAAGAAGCCTTCTTAGAAGATCTCCTACAGCATCAGGGAGCTGCCGCATATTTATTATCCTTTCGTAGTCATCTCCATAGATAATACTTACATTATCAAGGTGCAGGCTTGCGCCAAAAAATACTGCGCCTATATTTATTCCATGCTTTTTTAAACTCTGCACCGCTTTCCTTGCATCATCTACTGCCGCAAGTCCCTCGTATTCCTTAACCCTTAATCCCGCACCTGCATTTTTGATAGGCATAGAATCATTAGGACTTGCGTCTGTAAGTACGAAGAGAAACCTTTCTGTTTCTTGCTCTTCTTCATCCATGTATAAATGATCCAGCAATTTAAAACACAGTCCGTCGCGGTTCCAACCTGCTGCGACATAATTAAAGGCTCCATGACTATGCATATCTTTATAGTTCTTTAGATTCTCAAGAACAGTATATCCGCATATTGATCTGAAAGCTTTAATGCTCACAGGAATATGCACCTTTACAAAGCTCTCAGCGATCATATATGCTTCACATGCTATGCTCTCCTGAAAGTTCATTCTGGACTGGGATGCATCCAATAATATATCAACTGTAATTTTATAATCCTTCTCATCGCCTTCATTTAAGAAGACTCTTGTATCTTTCATCAGCGAAAGTCTATAGGCCTTACTGCTTTCAAGTATTCCGCTTTTGGACTCCTGCGGAAGGCATCTAAGATAAGATTCAAATATTGTATTTATCTGCGCAGAAAGGTTCCTTATGCTTTCCTGTATCTGATAAGTCCTACTGTTATAAAAGGCTATATTTTTATTTATCTGATCATTAAACGTTTCAATACTCTTAAAAGCCTTGGCATCTTTTATAGTCTTATTTTTATTGATACCATTCGTTATCCATACATGACAGTTTTCATCACTATTCGTGCATATATCCTTTTCTAATACCTTCATTTCTTCGTCAGTATATATGCAGCTTCCAAAACAGCTTTCTATATAATCTCTATTTCTTTGTAACGTTTCTATATTGTTTATAAAATGGTCTTCATGAGATAGTGTTACAGAGCCTTCTTTATTTCCGCTTCCGCTACCACTTCTTACAAATAAGGTCTCTGTTTCTTTATTCTTTTTATATAGTATACTTTGAAGTCTTCTTGCTATAGACAAATTCACATTATTTTTTCTTTCTTTGGTGACTTTGTCTGTATCAAATCTAAAATATTCTTTTAATATACTTCTAAGTGCTTGTATAAGGCCTTCTGTATCAAGATCTTTACTTAATAGAAGTGCTTTTGAAAGTTTCTTTTCTCTATCTGATAGTAAGACGACTTTTTTGCCAAGTACGTATGCCCATCTGGCTTCTTCCTGATTATATACAGGAATACTCTGCATCTCCATTTGCTGCCTTGAGTAATTCTGCACTGTCTCGTAGAATTCTTTAGCTCTCTTTATTCTAAGTGCAGATAATACCGGCCTACTTACTTTTTCCTTTTCAAATATACAATTTTCTATTGCCAGCCACATGTAGGAATCAAATTCCTGAGCTTTTTTCAAATAACTATAGTTATCAAAAAAAGCTACTATTTGGCTAATGTCAAACCACTTCACTGTTAATCCTATGATCATATTGAAATACTGATCAGGCTTACCATTAGAATAAAAGGCCAAAAAGGGCGGTTCAAAATCGTACCGCCCGGCTGCATTCCATACTATATTCAGAGCTCTTTTTGAATTGCCCTCGTAATGTTTTTTTATCATGCGAATATGACCTTCCTGTCAAGATCAGCAGATATCCTTGCATCGACAACATCCTGAACAAGCTTTCTTTCATAAGAGTCAAAAGTCTTGTTGACTATACACATACTTATGGCAGGACCTGATTTTATCCCTTTTCTCATAAGTGATATAGCATCCAGAAGTCCTCTAAGATCAAGTGCTCTTTCTGTTATCTGCGCACTTTCGGCTTTTTTCTCAATCTCTTTGTAGAGGTATGTAAATTGGTCACATATATCTTTTCTGATGTCAGGAAATTCTCTCATGATAAGTCGTTTTAAGTCATCATCACTTATTACCGGCATATCTATGACCGCAAATCTCGAGCACAGTGCTTCATTTAGGTCTCTTGTCCCGGCATAGCCGTAGTTCATGGTAGCTATAAATCTTGTTGCATCATCAAGACTTGTCCTCTCATATCCGGGAACGTCCAAGACCCGCCTAAAATCAAGTACGCTATGAAGTACTGCAAGAGCTTCATTTCTTGCCATATTGATCTCATCAAGTACTCCGAAACCTCCATTTAAAGCACATTTTAGTATCGGCCCTTGTCTGAAGACAACCTTTTCTCCGTCATATGTGTCTGTTCCAATAAGCCATGATGCATCAACATTTATATGAAAAGATACATCCCATATCGGCCTTTCAAATACAGCCGCAAGGTTCTGTGCAAGGACGTTTTTGCCAGTCGCTTTAGGTCCGGCAAGAAGGATATTCTCACCTGCAAGTATGCTGCATAGTGCCTTTTCCCAGGTATCCTTGCCATAATATAAATATTTAGGATCAGGAATCCTCGACTTATATACATCTTTTGATCTATGAGTCTCATTAA
Organism: Butyrivibrio fibrisolvens; assembly: GCF_023206215.1. Lineage (NCBI taxonomy): Bacteria > Bacillati > Bacillota > Clostridia > Lachnospirales > Lachnospiraceae > Butyrivibrio > Butyrivibrio fibrisolvens. The sequence continues at coordinate 141,625 of NZ_CP065801.1, read as the reverse complement.
AAAGCTCAATATCTTTGATGATCTCTTGCGATATTCCTTCTTCTTTCAAAAAATCAGTCCATTTTGTCATAATCAAACTATGCCTCATGATGCAATAATTCAAGTTTTCTATATTTTGCTATCTATTGATATCTATTGTTATCCTTAAGCCGGTTATATATCCTGCATTTATTTATATTCACTTACAAGGAACATTGGCTTAACCTGTGTTACTTCATCATATTCTTCCTGTGATACGGTTACGGAGGCGTTTAATGCCTTAAGATCTTTCTTGACTCCTTCCAAAGCTTCATTGATGCTTGTGGCCTTGCCCTGTTTTATAAGTCTTATCATTCTGTCTATTACGACCGGATGAGCATACCTTGCAGGAACCGGAAAATCAGGACTTTTTGCTATATAATTTCTAAGCTCTATTACTGCATTTTCCCACTCTTCTTCGATTTTTTCTCTTTTGTTGGCTCCTATTGGGACAAGATTACCTGTCAGTGAAAAAAGGAAAAATGCAAAGCCAAACAAGAGCATATACTTACCATAAGTTGCTCCCTTAAGTACAAAAAAGGTTCCAAGCAATACTGTAAGTATAGATATTATAAAAATACTAATACCAAGAAATCTCGAAGACTTTGGAACCATCTGTTGTACTCTCATCTTACCGGCTGCGCAGGACAGCCTTTGAGTCATTACAGGCTTTTGTTCAAGATACTCTTTCGCATTCTCAAGCTTTTGTATCGCTTTTTTGCTTTCATTTGAAAGATTCTTGACATAGTTTTTTTCTAGCATGGCTTTAGCTTCTTTAAGCTTTTTTTCTGCATTTTTGCTATATACAGGAATCTGTGGATGCTCCTGTTTTATATAAGTCAGCGCCCTGTCTACATCTTCTTCATGCTTAAAAAGGCACTGCTTTTCTTTTCCGTTTTTCATAAGTACAACAAGATATGATAAGGATGCAAAGGCTCCTTTACCCGAAAAGCCTCCCTTACTCATGGCTACTCTTTTAAATACTCTGTCAACCTCATCCCATGGAAGGTACCACATCCTGTCAATATAAAAGCTGTTTAGATAGATGGCTTTTTGTCCAAAGCCAGCCGGACCTATTTTTTTACAGCTTTTCTTGTCATTTTTTAATTCTTCTTTATCAATACTGTAGCTGTTATCAAGAGCAAATGCCAAAACCATATATATCCCCTCCCCTATCAGTTTTGGGCTGGCCTAAAAAGACCAGCCCAATAATAGACTTATTTTATTTATGCTGTTCTACGTCCATTTTTTTTGGTGCTATTGTTACTTCTTTTCGAAGCTGCACGAAGAAAAAGTCCAAGGAACAGTGCTGCTATGATTATACCTGCAGGATATGCAACACTTGTATTATTCTTAAGTGCAGGGATAAGTCCCAGACACTCAGGAGCCATAACAAAATATGTTGCAGAAACTGCGCTCATGAAAGTCGCTGGAGCTGCTGCTATCCAGTAGTTCTTATGTTCTTTGACAAGGTACATTGCTGCTGACCAGAGAACTATCATAGCCAATGTCTGGTTGGTCCAGCTGAAATATCTCCAGATAACCTGATAGCTAAGGAATCCTAATGTATTTCCAAATCCAAGAAATGCTCCTACACCTAGTACAGGTACTGTAAGCATCAGTCTGTTCTTAAATGATCCCTGATCAAAATTCATCCAGTCCGCAAGTGCATATCTTGCTGAACGGAATGCTGTATCTCCTGATGTGATAGGGCATATAACTACACCTATCATTGCAAGGATAACACCCACACTGCCCATTGTCTTAACACTTACATCGTAGATAGCAACTGACTGTCCACCCTGAAGGATCTCTGCAAGTCCTGTTGACAGTCCACCGGTTGCTTCATAAACTGCACAACCTGCAGCTGCCCATACCAATGCGATGCAGCCTTCTGCAACCATGGCACCGTAGAATACGAAATGTCCCTGTCTCTCACTCTTAAGACATCTTGCCATAAGAGGAGACTGTGTCGAATGAAAACCTGAAATCGCTCCGCAGGCAACTGTTATGAACATAAAGCTCCAAACAGGAGTTGCTGACGGATGCATGTTAGAAAAATGACTAAAGATCTCCGGAATATGATATCCATGTACAGGGATACCGATTATAACGCCAACTGCCATTGCAATCAGACATATTCCGAATATTGGATAGATTCGTCCTATGATTTTATCAATTGAAATAAAAGTTGCGATAAAGTAATATACAAGAATTATTCCAAGCCAGACTGTAGTCTGAGCAAATACTCCTGATACACCTTTTTCAGTAAGCAGCTTTACAAGAAGTCCGGCAGGACCTACTGCAAAAACAGTTCCAACCATTACAAGAAGTACTACAGAGAACACTCTTAAAATTGTCTTCATAACCGGTCCAAGATATGTTCCGGTTACTTCTGCGATAGAATCTCCATTGTTGCGTTCTGAAAGCATTCCTGAAAAATAATCATGAACTGCTCCTGCAAAAATCGTACCAAATGTGATCCACAGAAAAACAATTGGTCCCCACAATGCGCCCTGTAACGCGCCAAAAATGGGACCTAGTCCGGCAATGTTAAGAAGCTGAACTAAAAAAAGCTTCCACTGAGGCATTACAACATAGTCAACGCCGTCATTAATCGCAACTGCCGGCGTCTCGCGGTCATCCGGGCCGAAGATATTGTCAACAAATTTACCATAAGTGAAATATCCTGCGATCATTATTACCAGACATAGCAAAAAGCTTATCATGTTTCCTCCGTTTCTGCTGCATCTATGGCTTTTACGAAATATCCTTTACCATCCTCACCTCCCTGCGGATATATTATTAATATACTTTTCCTAGGACTATTTTGCCTTGCCATAAGAACAGCCCCCTTTTTATCAACCGGCACAATGCCCTGCTTAATGTAAGCAGGGCATAACCGGAATAGTTCTATAATGAGGCAATCAGAGCAAATCCTGGAATCCCTTTCTATATAGATGACGAGGAATACCGTCAACCATAATAGGGCTAACATCACCTTGAATAAGCGGCCTTACATATGTGATAAATTCATTGGTTACATATGTTCCGTCTTTTGTTATCCAGTTTCGTGGAACAAGCCTTTCATCATTAGCAATCTTGTGAACGTCCTTGACCTCAGTTCCTGCCTGATAAGGATCATCAGAAAGTCTCTTGATGACAACCATCTTGCCTGTGTCGCCCTCATCAGCAGCCTTCATAGCTGCGCCGCCTACTTCATAAGCTTCAAGGATATCAACACGAGATGCACAGTGGCTTGCCGCACGCTGAAGAGTTGACAGCTCAATAGCACGTGTCTTACAACCAATCTCTGCTGCAAGAACGCTGCACAGATATCTTGCAGTACCTGTAAGCTGCTTATGACCAAATGCATCTACATAATCTGGATCATTGTCCATCTCACAGATGTACTTGCCATCAGCAGTATGTATACCTTCAGAAACAGCAACTACAACAGAAGCTTTTTTCTTAAGAAGCTCTTTACACTTATCAATAAATGCCTGAATATCAAATGGAAGTTCAGGAAGATAGATAGCATCAGGTCCATCACAATCTTCACTCTTAGAAAGTGCAGCTGCACCTGTAAGCCAGCCCGCATTACGGCCCATGATCTCTACGACCATAACCTGACCATGTGCAGTTTCAAGGCTCCATCCATCACGGATGATCTCTTTGACAGAAGTTCCGATATATTTGGCTGCAGAACCGTATCCTGGTGTATGGTCTGTAAGAGCCAGATCGTTATCAATGGTCTTAGGGCATCCAACGAAGCGAATGTCAGATCCAAATACGATCGCATAATCAGAAAGCTTTTTGATAGTATCCATTGAGTCGTTACCGCCAATATATATGAAGCAGTCGATCTCAAGCTTTTCGAGGATATCAAAAATCTTCTCATAGACTTCTTTATTCTCATTGATTCCGGGGAGTTTGTATCTGCAGGAACCAAGGTATGCAGAAGGTGTTCTCTTTAAGAGTTCCGCATCAAGTCCTGACTGAATGTGCTCTGACAGATCTACGTATCTGCCCTCAAGGAGCCCCTGTACGCCATGAAGCATACCATAGACTTTGTTGTAGCCCCTGTCCTTGGCCGTCCTGTAGACACCCGCAAGAGATGAATTAATTGCAGCGGTGGGTCCTCCTGACTGACCAACAATAACATTACGCTTTTTGTTGTTTGCCATTTCTTCCTCCATCCTGCCTGGCTGCAGCTGTCAAATATCCTGATTGGATTGGGAAAAAATACAATAGATCCCCGTAAGACGTATACCTCCCAAAACTGAAACTGCACCAGCACCCTTTTTTAGTATAAAACTATTATACTATAAATCGATAATTGTGAAACAGTATTTTACGCTTTCTTTCTACAAAATATCGTTATTTTATTTTTAACCTCATGTCACGAGCTGGGCAATTGACATGAGATTAAAATTGATGGAGCTCGCGGCACCAATTTGGATTTGAAAGTGGAACACTTTCAAACATGAACCTTTGTATATACCAAAAATAAAGGCTATCCGATCTGCGGATAGCCTCCAAAAACTTATTTTCCAAATATGCTCATAACCTGTGACATAGAATTGGCAGAATCCTTCAGGTCTCCTATTGCTTCATTAAGACCTTCATAATCAATCTCAGACAGAGCTGTTATAGATTCGTTTAATGTCTTGGAATTCTCTTCCACAAGCTGATTCATATTGCTTGCAGCTTCCGAGGCACTTTCTGTCATCTGGTCTATTCCATCAAGCGTTGTCTCTGCTCTTTGAATAGTATCTGTCACACTATCAATTGCACCATTCGCCTTATCGACTGTTGTATTTACCTGCTCCATAAGATTGAATGCTTTGGGAACCAGGATGAGAACAACGATTATAACTGTGACCACAAACACCATAATAAGTGCTGCAGTTATCTTGGCTAACTTAACCTGCTTTTTTTGAAGATCACATATAACACTCAAGATCTCAGTTTCAGACAAAGTAGTTTCTTTTTCATTCTCCATAACCCTTCTCCCTCCGTTTTGAAAAATTTACATTGTCTCACCCAGCTTAACATAAGTAAAGCCCGTCTTTTTACAGAAATCCTGCAAGGCAGTGCCAAATACTTTCATATAAGCATCTTCTTTGAACTGAACCTCTCCTGAAAGAAAGATGATCACACTTCCGCTCTTAATATCCCATTCAATATCTGTTTTGGGTTCAAGAGCAAAAAGTTCTTTAAAAGAAATACCATAGTTTTGCCTGCAATAATCCTCTCTGTTTTGAAGATCCTTGCATTCATCTATTATGGCCGATTTTATGTTGTTAAGAGTATCACATTCATTGAGCAATATGAATTCTACAACGTTAAGAGCTGTAATCTCATATCCTCCCAGTCTCATATCTTTGATGATAGCATCAAAATCAGCCTCTGTAGTTGCAAATGGATCTATCTTAGAATCGCCATAACCAAATACCGCATCATATAACTCTTTGTTCATGTCAACCTCCGTTTTATAACACAGAACAAAAACATATTAAATCAGCATGCATTTTGTATATCGGCATATACCATTTGAAAATTCAGAGAGATATTTTAAAATAACTTGCTATTTTTTTACCTTTATCAGCCTATTGAAATGACTTTGTAATCCTTATCTTCTACTGCCTTTTTAAGTACTTCATCAGGTACGTCGCTTGTAAGTTCTACAACTGCTGTTCCTTTTTTGTAAGAAACATTAGCAATCTCAACGCCTTCGATAGCCTCAAGTGTCTTTTTTACTGTTGCTTCGCAGTGTTCACACATCATTCCTTCGATATTCATAGTTTTTGTCATAATTTCTTTCTCCTTTTTTGTTTTTAAAATATTACCATTATCATCCGGTTGCACTTTATTTCTAAGTGCTTTATCCCCGGATGGATCATGTATTTTAAGAAGATTAAGTCTAAGAGCATTCATGCATACCGTAAAACTTGATATGCTCATAGCAGCTGCTCCAAACATAGGGCTCATGCTAAGCCCCCATCTTGAATATGCTCCGGCTGCAAGAGGGATCAGCAGTATATTATAGATAAATGCCCAGAACAGATTCTCGTGTATATCTGTAAGTGTACGTCTTGAAAGTCTGATAGAAGCTGCAACGTCTCTAAGTCCTGACTTCATAAGAACAACGTCGGCTGCATCAATTGCTACATCTGTGCCTGCTCCTATCGCTATTCCTATATCTGCTCTTGTTAATGCCGGAGCATCATTTATTCCATCTCCAACCATTGCAACTTTTCCTTTGGTCATAAGATCTTTGATCACAGCTTCTTTACCATCAGGAAGTACTTCGGAGATGACTTCGCTTACTCCTGCCTGCTTTCCGATTACTCTAGCTACCTTGTCATTGTCTCCTGTTACCATGACAACATGGATTCCCATATTTTTGAGTTCTTCTACCGCCTTATAAGAATCCTCTTTTATCACATCACTTACACCGATGATTCCAAGAGCCTTTTCTTTATGGGCAAAAAATATGGGTGTCTTACCTTTTTCGGAAAGCATTTCTGCTTTTTTATGTAAGCTTTCCGGTATATAAGCCTTCTCTTTAACAAATTTAAGATTGCCACTGTATATCAAGTCGTTATCTAAAATTGCTTTTAAGCCTTTGCCGGGGATCTCGACAAAATCTGTTACTTCAGATTTTTGGATCTTATCCTCTCCATATTCACATATAGCTCTGGCAAGAGGATGATCACTCAGACTTTCTATAGAGCATGCTGCCCTAAGAAGTTCATCTTCTGTAACATCATCTGCCATTATCATATCTGTGACTTTGGGCTTTCCTTCTGTTATAGTTCCTGTCTTATCAAGCGCTACAATCTGAACTCGTCCTGTACTTTCTAATGCTGCGGATGTCTTGAATAATATTCCGTTCTTTGCTCCAACACCATTACCAACCATGATAGCTACAGGCGTTGCAAGACCAAGAGCACAAGGACAGCTAACTACAAGAACTGCTATCGCTCTTGTAACAGCAGTTGCAATCGAGGCTCCAAGAAGAAGCCATATCATAAATACGATAGCTGACACAATCAAAACAGCTGGTACGAATATACCTGAGACTTTATCTGCAATTCTTGCTATCGGAGCTTTCTGCGAAGCTGCATCCGAAACCATCTGAATGATCTGGCCAAGTGTAGTATCTTGTCCAACACGGGTAGCTCTACATGTGATAAAACCTGACTGATTTATAGTAGCAGCTGATACTGTATCTCCTTCAAACTTATCAACCGGTATTGATTCGCCTGTAAGTGCCGCTTCATTGACTGATCCGGTTCCTGATACAATAACACCATCTACCGGAATCGATTCTCCGGGCCGCACCACAAAGGTATCCCCGATTGTAACTTCATCGATATCGATCGTTATCTCTTTTCCGTCTCTAATTACGTTAGCTTTCTTTGGCGCAAGTCTTATCAGACTTTTAAGTGCATCTGTCGTTCGGCCTTTGGATATGGCTTCAAGAAGCTTACCGACTGTTATCAGTGATAATATCATCGCTGCTGACTCAAAATACAGCTCGTTCATCATGATATCCAAAGAGTCCATCATAGCATCCATATCGTCAGCCATCTCCATCATGACGTTGCTCATTCTGATAAGTGTTACAAAGCTATATGCAAAAGATATCCCAGAGCCCATCGCAACAAGCGTGTCCATATTTGGCGCCCTATGAATCAGCGATTTAAAACCGCTTATAAAAAATTTCTGATTGACTACCATTATTGCGCCAGACAATAACATCTCTATTATGCCTATTGTTACCATGTTATCAGCTATAAACTTTGGCGCAGGCCACTCCCACATTGATACACCCATGCTGAAATACATCAGTATCAAAAGAAGTATCACTGATACGATAAGTCTTTTTTTGAGTAAAGGAGTCTCTCTATCAATAAGAGCTTCCTCCTTTTGGCTTATGCTATTAGTTTTAGAATTTGCGTCTGATGCCTCATTCATAGGTTTTGCACCATATCCGGCATCTTCTACAGCTTTTATTATCGCATGGCTGTCTGCAGTTCCTGTTATACTCATAGAATTAGTAAGCAACGATACGTTACAAGACTCTACGCCTTCAACACTATTTACAGCTTTCTCTACATGAGCCTGGCATGCAGCACATGTCATACCTGTGACAATGTATTTATCCATCTTCTCTCTTCTTTTCTTTAATCTTTTTATCTGTCTTTGTCAGTTTTTCTTAGACTATGTCTTTTTTTAGTCTATGTCTTTTACTTTCTTAGCTTATGTCTTTTTCTTTCTTAACTTATGTCTTTTTCTTTCTTAACTTATGTCTTTTTCTTTCTTAACTTATGTTTTTTTCTTTCTTAACTTATGTCTTTTTTCTTTGTTCATGTCTGATCAGATCATCTTTTGTAGCAGATCTATAAGCTCCACAAGCTTCTCATCTGAGCCTTTCATGACATCGTCCTTAACACAAGTCTTGACATGATTGGCCAAAAGAACTTTGGAAAAAGAATTCAGAGAGCTTCTTGCAGCCTGCACCTGCGTTAGAACATCCACGCAATATGCATCATTTTCTATCATGCCTCTGATTCCTCGTATCTGTCCTTCTATTCGGCTGAGCCTGTTTAACAGGTCTTTGTATTCTTTCTGCGCTCTTTCTTTGGACTTACCTGACATACAGCAGCTCTTAACAGAAGCGGCTTCTGTTTCGATGATCTTCTCCTGTTCGTCAGATAAACCTTCACAATGAGGGCATTTCTTACCTTCCATATCTTCACCTTCTTAATAATCTTACTCGGCTTCCCTTTGTGGGAGATTTCTTTGTATCAAAGCATACCCCTATGGGGTATATGCTATGCCAAAATAATATACCCCATAGGGGTATATGTCAAGCTGCTTTTGTCTATGCTTTGTATTTGGCTTTTTCTTTGCTTTGTTCCTGGCCTAGATCTTTGCTTTGATCTTTACTTTGATCTTTGCTATGATCTTTGCTTCGATCTTTACTTTGATCTTTACTTCGGGCTTTATCTTATCTAACCGGATATTATTTTTTCTTCCTGTTTTTTAAAATATTATCCAGATAATCCGTTTTATTAACTACTGAGTTTCTTTTGTTATTAATTTTTACTCCATCATCTGCTATATGCTTTGCCGATCCAATGCTTGATATCATTTCATAAAAATCAACATCGCTATAATCTTCATAATTTCTAACATTATCATATATGTCACTATCAAAACTTTCGTCAGCTGTTTTATTTATAGTAATTGCTTCTTTTTTATTAAAAGCATCATTTGCTTTTTCTTTTCCTGATTCTTCATATACTTTTGGTATAGTCTTTAGATAATCATCATATTCTTCTGTGTAGATATATTTTCCAAGCTTTAACAGATGATAATATCTAAGCAGCATTAGCCGTATGTAATCAGGGCATCTGTTTCTTCCGCTTTTCCATGCTTCAATAGACTTTTCTGGTATGCAGAAGGAGTCCCTTAACTTGCTGTTGGTCGTTCCTGCTTCTTTCATTATTTCATCAAATCGCATATTGTATGCATTATATATGTTTTCAAGTACCACATATACTTCTTTCATACTTAAACCGCTTTTTTTCTCAAGATATGAAGGATTAAAGTATTTGCTATCATATGCCATGTTACATAATTCTCTGTAGGATCCTGCTTTTGGTGCCGCATCCCATATAGCAGCAAAAGATCTGTTTGATAATATCTTTTTTCTATGTTTCACGAATTGCCACCTCGAACATGTTGATTTATTTTTGCCCTATTGTACAGGGGATATTTATATTACTTTTCTTTATTATAGCAATATTTCATCCATTTTAAAATATTATTATTTTAGCATTGAGATTCAAAATGTTTCACGAAAAATAAAAGCTCTATGCCATCAATCTGGCATAGAGCTTTTTATACATATTTGAATATTTACATCATTATGATATATATCTTTTGATCAAAATAACTACTTTGTTATTATTCTACTGCATTAATGATATCCATTACTGCCTTGCTTATCTCTTTATTAGCCTCAAGCGCTTTTTCTCTGCTTGTCTGCTTTGTATAGAAGTAGAATTTGATCTTCGGTTCTGTTCCTGAAGGTCTTATAGAGAACCAGGTGTCTGAATCCTTAAGTTCCGGATCATTTTCTTTAAGGAAGTATCTAAGAGCATTGGTTCCGGGAATCTTATTCTCAGGATGTCTTATATCTTCTGAACCATCCTTATAATCTATGATTTTGACCACTTCTCTGCCGGCAATTTCTTTTGGCGGATTGCTACGGATGTAGTCCATCATACGTCCAATTCTCTCAGCTCCTTCAATTCCTTCAAGAACCATATTGGGTTCATACTCATCATAGAAACCATACTTCTCATACAAAGAAGTAAGTACCTGCCACAAGGTCTTTCCCTGCTTTCTGTAATAAGCTGCAGCTTCTGCAACAAGCATTCCGGCACTGATACCATCCTTATCCCTGATATCAATACATGCAGCATAACCAACAGATTCCTCATATCCAAACAGATACTGGTACTTATTCTCTTCAAGGAAAGGTATCCTTCCGCAGATATTCTTGAATCCTGTGAGTGATTCAAACATCTCAACGCCATATGACTCTGCCATCTTGGTAGTCATTGTTGATGTAACTATAGACTTAACCATAGCGCCGTTATTAGGAAGTGTTCCTGCATCCTTATGTCCTTCAAGAATATAATTTACAAGAAGATATCCTGTCTGGTTACCGTTAAGTGGAATATACTCGCCACTGTCAGTTAATATCTCGATAGCAAATCTGTCGGAGTCAGGATCAGTAGCCATAAGAAGCTCTGCACCGATTTTTTTACCAAGTTCTTCTGACATTTTGAATGCTGCAGGTGCTTCAGGATTAGGGTATCCAACTGTTGTAAAGTTAGGATCAGGATCCTTCTGCTCCTGTACTATCTGCCAATTTGTAAATCCTCTGTCTTTAAGCATCTGTGTAAATGGTATACTTCCTGCTCCGTTTAAAGGAGTATATACAAGAGGTATGGACAGATCCAACTCATCACCACTATGAATTGACAGAGCTTCAATTTTATCAAGATATTCTCTATCATATTCAGGTCCCAGAACTGTAATGATGCCGCTCTTAACTGCTTCATCAAAATCACCTTTTTGAACACCATCAAAATAGTCAACCTTGAGGATACATTCTGTCATTCCATCAGCTATCTCCTGGCCTACCTGACATCCATCTTCCCAATATGCCTTGTATCCGTTGTACTCTCTAGGATTGTGAGAAGCTGTTATGTTGATTCCAGAGATAGTTCCAAGTCTTCTAACCAGATAAGCAAGCTCCGGTGTAGGGCGAAGATCAGGAAATACATATGTCTTGATTCCATTAGCAGCAAGAATAGCTGCTGTATATTTTGAAAACTCTTTGGAAAAATGACGTGGATCATGTGCGATTACAACACCTCTGTCCATAGCATCTTTGCCAAATCCCTTAATATAATCAGCAATACCCTGAGTTGCTCTACCAACTGTGTAGAAATTCATTCTATTAGTTCCTACACCAATCTTTCCTCTAAGTCCTGCTGTTCCAAATGACAATTCTTTATAAAAGCGATCTTCTATATCAGCATCAGCTGCCTTATCTGTCTCACTCTTTTTTGCAAGCTCATTAAGCTCTGCAAATAGTGGATCATTCTTTGGCAGTTTGTCCAACCATTCAGCGCATTTTTCTTTGTAATTCATGTTTTTATCTCCTTTCACATGATATTCATCTTATCTATTATCGCACATCATATGGTCGTTTGTCACTTTGGTCCCCTAAAATGATAGCTTTAAGAGCAAAAGACGTATTTGAATTATTGTAACTTACATTATTATAAGTCTATAATCAATATGTATTTATTTCGTTTTGGAGGTTAATGTTTGTGGGTAAAAAAAGATTATCTAATTCTGTTTTGATTCAGCTTGGTATTATTATATTCTCAACATTATTTATTATTGCATGTCTATTATCAACTTCTTTTGCTGACTGGTATACCAATAACATATTTCCTGTATGGATCAATACATATGGATTTTTTACAAGTCTTTTTCCATTCTCTTTTGGTGAGAAGCTCATCTATTTAGGCCTTGTTCTTGTCCTGATATTGTCAGTAGTCCTTATTTATCTGCTAATATCATTTCTTCTTTTTAGACTTAAGAATATAAAAAGAAGCAGCTCTCATGAAAATAATAAGTTGAAAAAATATAAAGCTCCTGTTTTTATCAAAAGATATCTAAGAATATTCTCGTGGATCTTAACTATAGTATATCTGATCATGAATCTTAATTGCTTTTGTTTGTACCAATGTACCCAGATCCCATGCAGTAGCAGTTATACACTTGAAGAACTGACTGCACTTAGAGATCACATTGTTAATAAGCTCAACGAGTACTCTTTGATATTTGAAAGAGATGATCTTGGCAATATCATCTATGATGGTGACATGGAGTATGAAGCACGATTGTCTATGCAAAATCTATCGGATCTTTATCCTAGAATGAGCGGATTTCAGGTTACTCCCAAGACCCTGGATAGTTCTGTATTTATGAGTCAGCAATACATGCAAGGTTACTATTTTCCTTTTTCAATGGAAGCCAATATCAATGGGCTTATGTCTATAGGCAATAAGCCATTTACAATGTGTCACGAACTTGCTCATACTCGTGGATATATTTTTGAAGATGAAGCCAATCTTATAGGCTTTCTGGCATGCATCAATTCTGATGACGTTTTCTTTCAATACAGCGGTTATCTTAGTATGCTCAATTATGTTAATAACACTTTCTATAGATCTGTTGATATAGACACTTATAACTCGCATGTCAAAGTCAGTGATCTTGTATGGTATGATGATCAGTTTCTTACTGAAGAAGCATGGGAATATGTTAATTCACATTCTATATTGCCTACCGAAACTGTAAAAAAAGCTGCAGATACTTTTGTTGATACAACACTTAAAGTTAACGGAGTAAAAGAAGGAATGCTAAGCTATAATCATGTTGTTGACTTATTACTCACCCATTACGATTATACTAATGATTAAACTTATGGCTTTGTGTTTTTTATGTAATATTGCCGGGGAGATGACTTAACTTATCATCTCTCCTTCTTTTGCAAGAAAATCTGCAAAAAGTCTTCTGGTGTTTTGAATTGTCTCCTGGCATAAGCCCGGAAGTTCACTTCCCCACTCTTTGGTAACTGCATCGATTGCACTATCCATTCTTGCTCTCAATTTTTTTATTCTTTCAGGGTCTTTCTGCGACATTGTTTTTGCGAAATCAAAAAGTCTTTCTGAAGTGTGTTTGGAGCCCCAATAACCATCTTCCGAAACATCAGCTCGTGCCTTATTCTTGGATTCATTGCCTACAGCCAGATCCCCACTTGAAAGAAGCTTCCAGACACTTGCTGCATTATTTCTCCTATAAGCTTCTAATTGCCCATTAAATGAATCTTTAGAGATTTGTTCATACTGTTCTTCTATTTTCAGAAGAAGTTCTTTTTGTTTATAATCGCTTGCAGGATCTTCTTGAACTATATCCGGTTGTGAGTATGTTACTTTTCGTGGAATGTAAATTGAGCCTTCATATATTGCTGCAGGGCCTATATAATTACCATCGCTTCTATCATTAGTTGACCCGCGATCAGCTTCAGTAGTAGTTGTTGTATTCCCGTTTAATACATTACCATCTCTTTTATTTCTGTCCTGGCGTGATGACAGACTTTGATACAAATCATATCCCTTATCTGTATATGAAGTCATATAAAGACCTCCCCCTTTTTTGATAAGTATGTCCTCAATTGTTTATAGCATCACTCGCCATATAAAGGCATTTAAGATTATAGATATTCAATTATGTCAAAGTGGAAAATATAGAACTTTTTATAATAATAGCATAATTTGCCAAAAGTGTCTTGATACAATTATCAGTTCAAGCTTCGAACTTGCTAAATGCAGGGGGCCACCGTGGCCCTTATATCAATTCTTTATCATTATTTACTTCACTGAAACTTGGTACTTACCAAACATACGCCACCCTTTGAGGCAGAGCCGATACAGACCATTTATAATACATTTTCGTATCTTGAAGGTGTTATAATTCAGGGCATGATATCTGGATCTTTATATTCTAGGGTCCAAACTCGCTTCGCTCAGACAGGTGGACCCTAAGAAGAATATAAAGATTCAGCTATCATGCTCCTGAATTTTATAACACCTTCAAAAGATACGAAAATGTATTATAAACGGTCCGTATCGGCTCTGCCTCAAAGGGTGGCGTATGTTTGGCAAGTGCGAAGTTCTAGCTACTTTACAATATAATTAAAGTTTCCGACTTGTACGGGCTGACATCTATCACTTAGGAATATTCAGTATAAAATCATTTCATTTTGCATAGTATGACGTAAGGGTCAAAAGTCATTTCGATTCGAGCTTGCTCGAAATCGAATATGAATTTATGACCCGCAAAACATGAGCAAAGTAGCACATAGTGCGGATTTGCGAATGATTTAGGATTGTGAGAGTTTCGAAGAAACGGAACAATCCGTTAGTCATATGGTGTCAAAAGGAACTTTTGACACCTACCTCATAGTATATTTTATATCTTATTTTTGATTATTACTGATTGTATTAGTATTATGCACTTATGATATTAAATTTCAAAGTTACTGTGAATTCCTTAAAACTAATTTATCTTTCATGTTTAATGAAATATGAAGGGCCACCGTGGCCCTCCTGCCTATCCAATTAAATCATCGAGTGTATTATATTTACTGGGCTTCTTATTTTATATCTTATACTTGATTATTACAGATTGTAATGTATCTTTATCATATTAAAAATAAAAGCTACTTTAAAATCAACTAAAACTGATGCTTCTATTATATTTTATAAAATTCGAAGGTTCACCGTGGCCCTTCTACCTATTCTTTTTATTATTAACTTATATTTTTTTCATCGTACTTTGGATCTTATATTTTATTGCAACTAATCGTATTAGTTAGTATTATGCTTTTACAACGATATAATTCAAATTCATTTTAATTTCTCGAAAATGATTTTTCTATCATATTTTCTCAAACTTCGTACATGAACAGATTTGTATCTTCAAAGCTTTTACAGAAGCAGGTATCATATAAACTTTTTTCATACTTTTAATCGTCTTATCATATTCATGAGCGTTATAGATAGGATTTTTCATTCTACAAGAGATCTTCATGTCTTTGCACAACAAAATTCAGTCCTCGGAACAAAAAGCTCCAGATATCATACCATAAATTATATAGCTATCAACAATGTGTCTATGATTTATATACTACATGCCCTCTGCAAAGACTTTTGGGATTCCACCTGTTGAAGTGGAAAGTTTGAGATATTTAATAAAACAGACATAAGGGCCACCGTGGCCCTTAAAATATTATCACTATATATATCACTCAAATCGTATATATCACATTCAACATCACAAAAAGAATTACAGGGGTAAGTGAGAATTTTGAGTTTTTTATGCTTATATTCCTATCAAAATATCAAAGCAAAACAAAAGCGCAGCAAAAAATGATTATTTTCACAAAAAGTCTAACTAATTTTTATATTTATAGTTTTATCGCATTTTTTTATGCTATAATTTGAAAGAATAAATTTAATATATGGGAGAAGAAAATGCGAACAATATCTTTTTATTCTAATAAGGGTGGGGCTACAAGAACTACCAGTGTGTTCAATATTTCAGCGGTTCTCGCGAAAAATTATGGCGCAAAAGTATTAGTTATTGATACTGACCCCCAGGCTAACCTGACAATGAGATATATGTCATATAAAACTCTCGAAAATGGCGGAAGTTATGCCTGGATAGATGGAATCAGTACTATAGAAGATTGTTTCCTGGCACCACAGAGAATGAGAAAAGCTGTAGTCGAAGATGCCATTCAAAAATGTATGTTCCCAACGAAAAACGGTGAAGAGCCTTCATATCACAATATAGACATTATCTGTACAAGAAATAAGGATATGTCAGAGACTACATTATCTAACGTAGAGCAGACTATTAGTACAGGATCCATAAGTAAAGATGTACTTAGCAAAGTTCTTAATGAAGTTGGAGATTATGATTATGTTCTTATAGACATGGATTCATCAATTGGACCTCTTAATCAGATGTCTCTTGAATCAAGTGATTATGTTGTAACTCCTGTACACGTTGATCCTAATAGCAAGGATGGTATTCCATCATTTAGCACATTTTTCTCAGAGAGAAAGAGCGTAAATAATCACCTTGAGCATCTTGGCTTCTACAGCGTTCGAGTTAATGGTAATGACTCTTATGCAAAAGAACTTACAGCTGAGCTTGAAGGCCTTCTTGGAAGTAATCTTTTCGATACATATACCAAGGAAGCATCTCAAGCAAACTGGTCACTGGATAACGGAATCCCACTTTGCTGGTATGAGCCCGGATGCCAGATTGCCAAAAACTATGTAGCATTAACTAAAGAAATACTATACAGAATCGAACAGAAAGAGGAGAACTAATGCCTAGACAGTCAATGCACGTTAATAGCAATGTAATAGCAGCTAAATATCAGCAGAAAGATTCTCAGAGTCTGGATATAGCACTTGATAAGCTTGTTGAAAACAAAGAAAACGAAGAGTTATTCGGTGGAGTAGATGAAGAATCCATTCAGAACCTGGCCAATGGTATAAAAAAGGATGGTTTTCGCGGAGTTATAAATGTATGGGACAAACGTGACGGAACATATGAAATATATTCAGGTCACAGAAGAGTTCGCGCCCTTAAGAAGATTGGCTATAACAAGCTTGTACCTTGCGCAGTAAGTCCTTATCCTGAGAAGGAAACAGATAGGCAGCGACTTCTACTTGCTTTTAATATACATTCACGTGGAAGTATATATGCTGCTGCAAGTGGAAAAAGTATATATATCACAAGGCAGATTAATCTTTTAAAAAGTATACTTAAAAAAGAGGGATTTACCGGTAATGTTCTTAATGAGATCGCTAGTGAATTTGGAACATCTGTTACTACAGTTAAAAGGTATATGCGTCTAAACGACTGTACTGATGCTGTAATAAATGCTGAATCAGAAGGTCTTATTCCTCTTTCAATTGCATCCACTATGAGTACTTTGTCAGAATCAGTTCAGGACAAGACTATAGATATGATCAAAGAAGCTGTAGCAAACGGAAGAGAATTTTCCAGAAACGAGCTTACAGAATATATCAAAAATATAAAGAATGACAGTACTGATGAAAACCTTGAAAATATGCGCAATGAGCTTTTAGGTGAAATTGCCTTTGTTAATCTTTTTGGTGATCAGAATAATGAGCAGGAAGTAGAAGAGGATAGTATTGAAGTAAAGCCTGCTAAAAAGACTGCCTCTCCCAAAAACAAGATAGCAAAATCTTATTACGACAAATACGAAGCTTCCTTCACCAAGTTTGAGAAAAACATCTCAAAGATAACAGATGAAAATGAAAGACTTGCATTAAAAGAACATCTGACAAGAATTATTAAAATGTTAAAATAAAACATAAGAATATACAATAAAAAAGATCACTGGACAATATGTTCCGTGATCTTTTTTATTATTCAAATTTCGCACTTACTAAACTATACGTAAGCATTTTAGATCTAAAATTCTAAATTGCTTACGTAAGTTTTGTATGTGAAAAGTTTCAGCTAATAATATGCAAAAAAGATGATTGAAGCAGTATTCGTATTTATGCTATATTTTAGCATTTTATATATCAATACTCTAAATCGGCTCTATATGCCTGTATAACCGTTTGAACATGTTTATCGATAAAATAGTTATTAAGCTATTGCAAAGCCTGCCTGAGAGGCAAATAGAGGGTGTGTATTTTTAAATAGTATATTTACTTAATTTCGTTAATTTGCACGCAATTCATCTTCTAACAATTCATAATCATAAGTGTTTTGTTCAAAGTCAGAATACGTATTATTTTTCCTTTTAGGAGTAGCTGTATATCCATTTTTTATTGCAGATATCATCCATCCTACAAGGTTTTCAATCTCGGACTGTTTGCAAGCAAGTTCGTATGCATCTTTGATCTTGCTGATATCATTATCTGCAGCCTGAAGGATAGATTTAATCTCCTTAGTCTTAAGATTTTCAGAGATGATCATCCTAACTTTATCTATAAGATCATCGATATCAAGTTCTTCTGCTTCAACAATGTATGGATCACCCAAATCGTCCATAAAAACATCGGAAGATTCGGTTTTAATGCCAGCACTTGAGTTCTTATAGCTCTTAGAATCTGTAATTATAAAAGTTACACCTACAACTTTGCCGCCACGGCCTGCTTTGTCAGCTTCAAAATCTACGTGTAGATCGGTCTTTTCATTTATTTCTTCAGTAGCCTTTTCAAGAACACGTCTTCTAAAATCACTCCAGGATTTGAAAATCTGTTCCGGTGAACTGGCAACTGCTTTCTCATAATCAGGATTTTTTCCCTGAAGAACTCTTTTTACTTTATCAAGTTCAGCATTGACTACGCCCATTTCAAGTTTTAGCTCTGCAAGTCCGATTGATGTCTCGTATTTGAAAAGATTCTCCTGCCTGTATGTATTTTTTTTGCCAAGAGTAATAGCATCTCTATCCTGTTGCCACTTAATCTCCTGGAGCTCATCTTTCAAAAGTTCATAAAGACGAAGAGAGTATGAGGACTTAAAAGAAAGCATTGTTGAAAGCTTTAGAACAGTAAATTTATCTTTAATGTCAATAATATTATCTTTAAGTGCAGGGTTAAAAATAATCCTGAAAATACCATCTTTACTGGTAGCTCTGGTAACGACAGATATATAATCAAATGTACGATTCTTTTTATTGCTGGTACCAATAGTACGACCTGTCATAGATTTAGCAGCATCATCAAGCTTATCATAAAAGCTACCATAGCTTTTACTGATATTCATCTTACGCTTAAGATCAGAAACAGCGATCTCGTAAACAAGACCTTCACTTTCTTCATGAATATCATCAGCATTAGCAAGAGCGATAGACAGGATCTTATTTTCAAGAATAGAAGATTTGTATTTAGAAGTTATAAGGAAATTACTTTTCTTATAGTTATCACCTTTTTTTACGATACTGTTCGGCATAATACCCCCCTCTTAATCTTTCCGACACCCATTTTGTCAGAATAAAACCCTATATGTCAGACTTACCAACAATGATTATAACACCCATTTTGTCAGAATAACACCCCAAATGTCAGAAAAAAATTAGTTTAACCCCAAATGTCCACAACTTAAATCCATTATTGCTACAAGTAAAACCCAAATCAGCCATAAAAAGGCTGTAAATCTCATACCCTTTTTGTCCATGAATTAAACTCTATTCGTCCATATCTAAAACCCTAATAGTCAGATATAGCACCTGTTTTGTCCACTATAAAGCATAAGAAATCCAGTAACTACGCTGTTTAGAGCTGTTATTAATTAATAAAATAACTTGTTGTTATAAACAAAAAATAAATAAACAACAACCTTGATGATGACCCAAATAGTCCAGAAGTTAAAAAATCAAAGACCCATTTAGTCCAGAAGTTCTTTAAACCTAGTAATAATCAAGGTTCTAGCTTTTATTATTGGACACCCTAATTGTCCATTAAATAAATTCTTTATAGAACTTCTGACATTTCGGGGGTATGATATCACCCTTAATGTCAGAAGTTATCTATATAAACATATTATAATGGCTCAACAATACTTTATTATGGACAAAAATGTAAAGTTTATAATTACAGCACTAAGAGGTAGTATAGCTGCAATTTTGCAGGATCAGTATTTTATAGATAACTATTATTTATATGTTCAAAACATCTTTAAAGCCTCTAAAAGTGGCTATTTTCGGATAGAAGACCATATTGATAAGGCACTATAAAGTAAATTATCTTAAAAGTTATGTGAAAGATATGGACAAAAAGGGTACACCCAAAAAGTCCATTAAATAAAACACCCTTTTTGTCCATAAGTTTGATGAAATAGTGATTTATACTGGATAAAAAAGGTTTATATGCACACCCTAAATGTCCAGAAGTAGATTAAAAGTAGGATAAATCTTTAGAAAATAAGGATCTATTTATATATTTTTATAAATGCAACACCCAAAAAGTCCATAATAAAGACACCCTTTTTGTCCATAAGTAAATATAGAATGCAGCATTTATGCGGGTTTGAGAATAACTAAAAAGAAGAACCCTAAATGTCCATAAGTATATTTGATGGACATTTAGGGTATAGACCAAATGGGTCAAAAATATGATAACATAACTTTTTTAATGGACAAAAAGGGTAGAAATAAATAGGAACCTGAGTTATTGACCCGAAAAGTCGATAGTAATCATCAGTCTCTTTGCCTTTTAGTGGCTATCTTCATTTCATACATCCTATTATCAGCCAGTTTATATACGGAAGACTGGCTACTGTCTTTTAATTCTTTACTTCTTGCGATTCCATATGATGTATCTATTTCGAACGGGAAATCCTTGGATCTGGATTCTTCAAGGGATATAAGCCTTGTAATGCATAATGGAATATGCTCAAAATACGTATCATCTAAAAGAACCATGTATTCATCTCCGCCAAAGCGGTAAATATTTCCTATTTCACCAAATACTTCAGTTAATATCTCACCAAATGTTACAAGGAGCTTATCTCCGAGATCATGGCCTAAAGTGTCATTAACCTTTTTTAATCCATTCATATCAAAAGATATTATAATGTAATCCTTATTGCTTTTTTCATAATCGAGGATATCATTGTCAGCCTTGGCTCTGTTACCAAGCCGTGTCAGAGCATCAGTATAGGCGAGCTTTTCAAAAGTTCTTTTTTCAAATTCAATAGACATGGTCTTATATATCTGCAGATCGTAACCAATTATTAGTGTTATCAGGAAAAAGAATGTTCCATAAGGAATAAGAGAACCAACATCATAAGATAATTCTACAAATATATATTTCATAATGATATGTCTTATCATATCAAGTATGGAGGTAATGATTATGATAGAGCTGCCTATAGAAAATATCTTTCTGTTATTATCATTGGAACTATTGTTTGGTTTAAGCGCTAAGATTATGATGAAGGGTATTATGGGCATATATACAAGGTAAAAGATATAAAGACTTCTTGACAAGTGCACTATATTGGTAAAATGAAGGATCGCAGCAACGATATTAAAAATTCCCGTACTTATCACACAATATAAATAATATAGTCTCAGAGGCTTATTCATAGAAGCATAAAAGGAAGTAATATACAAAAGGAAAGCAAAAGGCGCAAAGTATAAGGTCATATATTCGATAATACTATTGACAGCAAAATCCGGTTGGAGAACCTGATTGGTCTTTGAAGAAGTTAGCGCCCACAAGCCGATGGAGACAGATAACAGACCAACAGAAATAAGAACATTCAATCTTCTTGCATAAATAGAAATGCTAATTCCTACTAAAATAAGAAGAAGACCGAATGTAAATAAAAAAACAGAGACGAAAAACCTGGCAATCTGTTGTTTGATAAAAAGGGAGTATACGTCATTGGTATCAATGATCTGGATATTATTGAGCCTTGTAAATGCTCCGTCTTCGGATGGTCGTATTACAATGAGGATATTCTCACCTGAGCAGTTTGTAGGCAGAGTTATAAAATGAAGACCGCTGCCAACCATCAAACCTTTGTTGTATAGTTCTGATCCGTAAGAATATACAAGCTTATTAGAAATATAAACATCAATAGTGCTAAGATCAAGTGGCATACTGATGGTGGAGAATTTTGGAATACCGGCTGGTATTGTATTTTTTAAGCTTATATTAGTCTTATAGGCGGAACACTCGAAGCTGTAATCGTTAAGGTCGGCAAGTACAGGGGCATTGTGGTCGACAGTAACTGTCCAGCCTTTAGTAAAAATCAGTGCATCTTTAGTGAAAAAACGTAAACTAAAATTATCTATAAACAGTCCAACAATAGTAATAAGGAGTGTTGTAAAGATAAAAAGGATATAAAGTTTGCGGCTAGAAAAAAAATCGGTCTGTTTACGGTTCATTATATTGCCTCATAAGGACGAATACTGTAATTTAGATCCAAGAATGAATAAAACTAAAAAGCGTTAAAAAACTCCATTAGATATATCGGAAAAAACCATTAATAATATATAGAAAGATGACGAAAGAAAGAACATGTATGATATACTAATAGAGCACAGTTGATTCTTAATGAGGAGATATGTGTTTATATGGAAGTTAAAGATAAGATTTTTTCTGAAAACAATATGTATAAGCGTCTTAAAAAGGCGGCCAAAACAGAGCATCTTGAAAATCTGGATATGGCTCTTGAATATTCTATAAAGAAGCACCGCGGGGAAATGAGAAAGGCGAATAAGTTCAATAAAAAGGCGCAGATTCCTTATATCATCCATCCTCTGATGATGGCTTGTCAGGCTCATGCTCTTGGAATAAAAGATGATAAAGTGCTGGCCGTAACAATGCTTCATGATATATGTGAAGATTGTAATGTAGATCCGTCGGAGCTTCCATTTCCTCAGGAAATAAGAGATTGTGTTGATACGCTCACAAAGCGTAAAGGTCAGTCTAAGGAAGAGTATTTTGCCGGAATAGCAAAAGATAGCACTGCAGCTATAGTTAAAGCCTTAGACAGGGTTAATAATGTGTCTACGATGTCCAGTTCTTTTTCAAGACAGAAGGTCATTGAATATATAGAAGAAACAGAAGAATACGTCTATCCGCTTCTTGATGTCATCAAATACGAGTATCATGATTATAATGATGCGGTATTTATCTTAAAGTATCATTTAAAATCCCTTATAGAATCCATAAAATGCTTTATACTCCAGGACGAACTGGAAGATGATTGATTTAAAAATATGCACTTGCAAAAATATAACACCCTATAAGTCAGCATGCTACACCCTGATTGTCCACAAGTTAATGAATGAAATGCTTGTAAAGCTTTAGTATGTAAAGTACAAAGCTTGTTTTACTAAAATATAAAAAAGTATTGAAATGATAAGGTATAGAAGAAAAAGGTACATAATAATCAGTAAAATAGACCACATGAACTATAAAAATCACTGAATATGAGGATTTGAGAGAAAAAAATTCAAAAAAGATAGAAAATAACGCATTTTTATGTTGTAAATTACGTAGAATAGCGGTAAAATAACTTTGTTGGCAAGTCCAACTAAGTACAGTTCATACAATAAAATCCAAAAGTGGAGGAAAACAAAATGAACAAGAGTGAATTAGTTGATGCAATTGCAAAGGAAACTGGTCTTTCTAAGAAGGACTCCGACGCAGCAGTAAAGGCTTTCGTTGACACAGTAACAAAGGCTCTGAAGAAGAAGGACAAGGTTCAGCTTGTTGGCTTCGGAACATTTGAGACAGTTAAGAGAGCAGCTAGAAACGGTAAGAATCCTCAGACTGGCGCTACAATCAAGATTCCTGCTTCTGTAGCTCCTAAGTTCAAGGCTGGTAAGGCTCTTAAGGATGCCGTTAACAAGAAATAATTTTTGATAGAAAAACACCACCGGTTAGCCGGTGGTGTTTTTTAATAAAGCTTTTATGCGATGATTATTATATTGCCTGCCCCTGTAAAGACTTTGGGAATGTCGACTTGTTCAAGTGGGAAGGTTTAACGAATTAGGAATCAAGTTCGTTAAGCGCATTGAGCGCATCTTGAAGTGATTCTCTGATCTTGATCCAGTCACTACGATGCATAGGATCTGAAGACTGGTTCATTACTGATTGAGCTATAAGCTGATCTAAATGTTTTCTGAATTCTTCTTTTTGCATGGTAACCTCCCTGAATGGTATTTTTATTGAAATAATAACATACTAATGATATGACGTAAGGGTCAAAAGTCATTTCGATTCGAGCTTGCTCGAAATCGAATATGAATTTATGACCCGCAAAACATGAGCAAAGTAGCACGTAGTGCGGATTTGCTCATGTTTTAGGATTGTGAGAGTTTCGTAGAAACGGAACAATCCGTTAGTCATAAGGTGTCAAAAGGAACTTTTGACACCTACCTCATGATATAAGGGATGCGTAAAAAGTTCTTTTGCCCCTTATGTCATAATCTAAAAAATATGTTTAATTAAGATAATCAGTTAACTATATTTTATAACAAATAAATGGAATAATAAACAGAATATGGATTAAAAAAGACAGGACAAGACAGATACTCATTAAGATAACATAGTCACGTAAGTGGGGTAAAAAACTTGGATCTACACGGTGTGGAACAATCTATGTGCATAAAGATAATGACCTTTGGATGGTATTAGAAAAGCATACTGAGAATTTTTTTACAAAAAATAAAAAATAGATATAAAGTTTTCTGATATGGTTGCCGATAACATCTTTGCACACGCTCCCCTTAAGTCTTTTATAAATAAGATTTTAGTTTAGGGAATAGGCAATAACAAAATGCGTGTGGGGGAATTTTGTTAACAGCTATGTATCTAGGGATTTAAATTCCGGAAAAGGAGGCACGTATGCAGGCAACCGCAAATCAGTTAAAAGACGCTATCATGATCCATAAGAAGCTTGGCGTATCGCTTCCAAGGAAGATGACTGTTGACGCTTATGGAAAGTGGCTCAGAGCATATACACCCATGTATGTTAAGGAAAAGAGTATAGGAGATATCAGAGATCTGATCAAGGGCATCAATCATTGAGTCTTATCCTGAATACTATTTTATTGCGATATAAGTAGCTGTATATAAAAGATATAGTTGCCTATATAGATAACAGATAATAATAAGTCCTTCAGAACATATGAGATGATCATAAGTTCCGGAGGACTTTTTTGTGCCTGAAATATTAATATTGAAAAAGAATCTCATTTATGCAAGAATTAAGGTCATAATGTTAATTCAGCAGTGAAAGGCGGGGAACATGAAAACACCATTTTCAACCTACCTTGAGTCGATAGCTCCTGTCGTAAAGGAAGTTATAGCGCTTCTTCGAAAGGACTATGACTATGTCAGTGCGCTGTGCACAGACTCTAAAGGACTTGAGGTTACAATAACGCAGCATACCAAGCATGTTTCTAATGAAACAATGATGACGGAAAGAGGAGTTGTATTCAGAGTATACAAAGATGGACAGTACAGTGAATACGCTCTTAACACAGATGATATGAAAGATGCTGCTTATATAGCAGAACTTGTAAAAAAGGAAATAGGCGAGCAGCTCGATCTTTTAAAGAGTGTTAATGCAAAGACCTATAGTACTCCTATACTTGACGATGAACCTATTACCTTCATGGGACAAAAAGATGTAGAGATACTTCCGGAAGAAGCTGATGTAGAAGATATTGCTACAAGACTTAAAGCTATATCTGATAAGGGTATGTCACTTGGTGAGCACCTTATCGAATGTTATGCATTATGGAAAAGTACTCATGTATGTAAGATGTTCCTGTCTGAAAACAGAGATCTGCGTCAGGCTTACGTATACAGTGAAGGCGCTATTATGCCTATCGCATCACGTGATGGCAAGAACAAGCAGGAATATGCATCTCATTCAGGAATGGGTGGATGCGAGCTTCTGTCTGGACTTGAAGACAAGCTTGAAGTTACAGTAAGGAATGTGGAAGAGCTTCTGGATGCTACAGCTATAGTACCCGGTGAATATGAGATCATCACATGCCCTGAAGTTACAGGTCTTATTGCGCATGAAGCATTCGGTCATGGCGTAGAGATGGATATGTTTGTAAAAAACAGAGCTCTTGGCAAAGAATATATTGATAAGCGCGTAGGCTCTGATCAGGTTACTATGCATGAAGGGGCTTTATGCGCAGATGACGTGGCAAGTTATTTCTTTGATGATGAAGGAACTATGGCAGGTGATGTAATAGAGATCGATCATGGTATCTTAAAAACAGGTATCTGTGATGCTCTTAGTGCACTTCGTCTTGGCATTAAACCTACAGGTAATGGTAAGCGTGAGAATTTTGCTCACAAGGCATATACACGTATGACCAATACAGTATTTGATTCAGGTGAATATACCATGGAAGAGATGATAGCTTCTGTGAAGAAAGGATATCTTCTTGAGGGAATGGAAAGTGGTATGGAAGATCCTAAGCATTGGGGAATCCAGTGTATCATTTCCAAAGGTCGTGAGATCATAGATGGTAAGCTTACCGGTAAGGTTGTTGCCCCTATCATTATGACAGGTTATGTTCCTGATCTACTTGGTAATATCACTATGTGTTCCAAAGACAGGCAGACATTTGGTGCCGGAGGATGCGGCAAAGGCTACAAAGAGTGGGTAAAGGTTTCAGATGGCGGCCCATATCTTAAGACGAAAGGAATACTGGGATGAAGATAGAAGAACTTAAGAAAGTACTTAACGAAAGCGGCGCAGATAACTGGAAGATAATAGAGACTGTTAAGCATGGCTGGGAATTTTATTATATAAAGCATGAGCTTGACCAAAATAGAGTAACAGATGTAAAGACTATTGAGATCATTGTTTACAAGAATTATGACAATGATCAGTACACAGGTCTTGCGGCTGCTACTATAAATCCAAGCGAGACAGATGAGTATATCAAAAAAACAGTTGCTGATCTTGTAGCTCAGTCAGAATATGTTAAAGACAGATATTTCGATCTTAAAGTGCCCAAGAAGGCTAATGAGACTATTTCAAAAGAACTTGCACCTCTTGCAGATATATCGAAGGAGTTCATAAGAACGATGGATTCTGTGAATGAAACAGAAACAGAGGATATTAACAGCTATGAGATATTCACTTCTCATATCACAAAGAGGATCATTACAAGTAAGGGAATAGATGTAACTCAGACGTATCCTTCTTCAATGCTTGAAGCAGTAGTTAATGCAAGAACCAAGGAAAAAGATCATGAAATCGAGCTTTACAGAGCTTTCAATCTTGGAACATGTGACGAAAAGAATATAAAAGATACTCTTGATAAAGCTATGAAATATGGAAAAGACAGGCTATGTACAACTAAGACACCTGCCCTTGCTCAGATTCCATGTCTTTTTACAACAAGTGATTCAAAAGAGATATACAGATACTTTATAAGTAACCTTAACACGGGAAACATCTATAGGAAGACTAGTAAGTGGCAAAAAGGTACACCTATATCTAAGGATATCAAGGGAGACAAGGTTACAGTAAAGGCTGTCAAATACCTTGAGAATTCATCGACTAATTTCGACTATGACGCTGAAGGAACTCCCGTAAGAGATATGACACTTATGAAAGAGGATGTTCCTGTATCATTCTGGGGATCAACCAAATTTGGTTATTATCTGGATGAGAAGGATACATTCATGATCACCAACAGCGAATTTTCAGGTGGCACTAAGACTGAAGAAGAGATAAGAAAAGGTAAGTATCTTGAGATTGTAGAGTTTTCTGATTTTCAGGTACATCCTATGACTGGTGATATCTTTGGTGAGATCCGTCTTGGATATCTGCATGAGGATGTAGATGGCACAGATAAGGTAACTGCTGTGTCAGGCGGATCAGTATCAGGTAATATGTCTGATTTTATAAAGAATATGTCGATGACCAAAGAACAGGTTCAGTATGACAACTACAAGCTTCCTAAGATCACAAGACTTGAAAATGTAACAGTATCCGGCGCCGGAGAATAACATATTAAATCCAACATATGAACCTGTAGCGGGCAAATGATCCTTAACTTACCTGCTACAGGTTTTAGTTTTATTGTTTTCAAAATAACCCATTGCCTTAGTCATCAGGGGTTATTTTGCTAATTTACTGATAATATATAAACGTGATAAAATTTACAGGAAGGCTTGTTCTAGTGGCCTATCACTTTTAAGGGATATTATTGGTGATATGAAGACTGACATGGGTGATAAGAAGATAAGAAGTGTAAGACTTACGAATTTTGTTGTGAAGATGATAGCTTTTAACGCTATCATTCTGGGCGGGCTTATCCTTGCAGTTAGCTATTTGTTTTTTTATCGTCAGATCACAGAGGTATACGATGATGTGGCAAGAGCTATCACGGGAGAAGCGGCTACCCAGCTTGACACCGAGCTTATAAAGAGGTTTGTTGATGAATGCGACAGTATCTTAAGTAGCGTAGATGACCCGCTTAATGCTTACAACAATGACCTTGATTCATATCTTAAGCACTACAAGGCGGTTCCTGAAGAAGAAGACTACATCAAGATGCAGAAATTCCTGGAAGATTTAAGAAAAGGGACTGAAGCTACTGAGATTGACTTTGTTATAATGTATCCTGAAAGGGAATACGGAATTTATGTCATGGATGCCAGAGATGTGACGGCTATTCCTTGCGGTGAGATGTTTGAGGTCTCTTCCAAGAATTTTGACAAAAAGACCAAACTGTTTAAAGGCTTTTATTCCCGTTCGAAATATTTTGGTATGCTTCGAACAGATGGGGTGCTTATATATGCTGACAAGTCTGCCGGGGTGTACGCATATCTTACGGCAGATATTCCGACAAGTAAGATTAATGACAGGTTCATAAGCTTTATCATAAGTAGCACCCTTGCAGCCATTATTCTGGCTATAGTTGTATGTTTACTAATAGCATATTTTATCAAAAAAAATATGGTAAAGCCCATAATGCATATATCTGATCTTGCAGAAAAGTACGCAGAAGGCTATGAAGAAAGATCTCTAAAGCATGAAGATAATGTAAAGCTTGTGTTTGGGAATATACCATGTTCCAGGATTACAGAAGCCAATGATCTGCTATCGTCAATGCAGAAGATGGAGCTAGAAATAAACAGCTATATTAAAAATCTTGATACAGTAACAAGAGAGCAGGAAAGGATAAGGATAGAGCTGGATACTGCTTCTGCTATACAGGCAGCGATGCTTCCGGATGCTACAGATCCTTTCCCAGGCAGAGATGAATTCGAGATATATGCATCAGCCAAAGCGGCTAAGGAAGTTGGCGGTGATTTCTATGATTTCTTCCTTATAGATGAAGATCACTTGGGACTTGTGATCGCGGATGTATCAGGTAAGGGAGTCCCTGCAGCCCTATTCATGATGGCATGTAAGATAATAATCAAGAACCTTGCCATAGCGGGCCTTAGCCCTTCTAAGACCCTTATGAAGGCCAACGAACAGATATGTGCCAATAATAAAGAAGGAATGTTCGTAACAGTATGGTTTGGAATACTCTCGATTAGAGAAAAAAAGATAGTAGCTTCAAGCGCAGGTCATGAATACCCCTTCATTAAAAAAGGTGACAGATTCGATATATTCAAGGATCCGCATGGAATAATCCTGGGAGGAATGGAAGGCGTCAAGTATAAGGATTATGAGATAGAACTTGAAAAAGGCGATACGATCCTTGTATATACAGACGGAGTTGTGGAAGCAACTGATAAAGATAAGAAAATGTTTGGAAGCAAAAGACTTCTTGAATCATTGAACAAAGAGCCGAACCTAGATCCGAAAGCTCTGATCGGACATGTTATAGAAGATGTAAATGCCTTTGTCGGTGATGAAAAGCAATTTGATGATCTGACTATGATGTGTATAAGGATTGATTAGATAATTCATACTGAACCGTCAAAGTGGGAAGTTTTGTTAGATAATATATAAGCCGCCCGAAGCTATAATAAACTACGGGCGGCTTATATTTTAAGGATGGATCATATTATATACACGGATATATCATGCTGCATTATCTTTTTTAGCTTTATTCTTTCTCTGAGCCATAAGCGTTGTGAAGGCTGTCTTTGCAAGTACCAGTGAAAGAACTACAAGAAGAACTGCGATAGTAGCCTGGATTATAGTCCAAACATCCTGTGTCTGTGAAAATGCATTTATCTTAGCGATGATAGTCTGAACAAGAGATACGATAGTTACAACAAGCATGAATACCATAGGTACAAAGAACATCTTGTTGTTCTTGCCAACCTGTCCAAGCCATGTGCATACTGCGATAAGTCCAAGTGCTGCAAGAAGCTGGTTAGCTGCTCCAAAAAGTGGCCAGATCTTGGTATATCCTGTAAGACCAAGTGCTACGCCAAGTACTACTGTGATAGCTGTTGCAACGATAGGATTACCAACGATACGACCTACACCCTTGGCATCCTTGTAGCTCTGTCCGTTTTCAAGTACGAATTCCTGAAGCATATATCTTGCAAGTCTTGTTGCTGTATCAAGTGATGTAAGGCAGAATACAGAAACTGCAAGGATGAGCATCTGATACATAACATTCTGTGCGCCCTCACCTGCAAAAGATCCGATCATAGCTGAAAGACCGCCTGCAAATACCTGTGTAGGAGATGCATATGTACCATCTGATGCAGATACCCATACAAAACCTATTGCGCAAAGAGAGATAACTGCTACAACACATTCAATAAGCATAGAACCGAAAGCTACAGGCCTTGCATCTTTTTCATTATCAAGCTGCTTGGCTGTTGTTCCTGAAGAAACAAGTGAATGGAATCCTGAAATAGCACCGCAGGCGATTGTAACAAAAAGTGCAGGGAACATGGTACCTGTAGTAAATACGCCTGTTCCTTTAAGGGCGGCATCGCCAAATGCAGGAACTGAGAAATTACCATTACCTGTAATTACTGCGCCGATTACTGCGACAACACCTGCAGCTATCATGAAGTAGAGAAGGAATGAGCTAAGGTAATCTCTTGGCTGAAGAAGGATCCATACAGGTGTTACAGAAGCAACAAGGATATAAGCTCCGATAACGATCATCCATGTGTTGTAGGACAGTGCGATAGGATGGAACTTAAGACCTATAGCAACTATAGCTACTATTCCAAGTACACCAAAAACTGATGCGATACCGATTGGTGCATTTTTTCTGTAAACGAAGAATCCAAATACAATTGCAAGAGCGATGAAAAGGAATGAAATCATTGCAGTAGATTCATTAGCTGCAAGAGTTGCACCTTCTACAGCTGCTCCGGCTGCTGTTGTTGTACCAAAAGTACTTGCTACGATAGAAGCAAATGCTGCTACTACTAAAAGAAGTGTAAGATATCCAAATGTAAGGAAAAGCCTCTTGGACTTCTTGCCCATAGAGTTGTCGATGATCTCGCCGATAGACTGACCCTTGTTTCGAAGGGATGCAAACAAAGCTCCGAAATCATGAACTCCGCCAAAGAAAATACCTCCGATGAGTACCCATAAAAGAACAGGAACCCAGCCAAATACTGCGGCCTGAATAGGTCCGTTGATAGGACCTGCTCCTGCTATAGAAGAAAAGTGATGTCCCATAAGAACCGGGGTTTTGGCAGGAACATAATCCATACCATCCTCAAATTCGTGAGCAGGAGTCTTCCTCTTAGGATCAACGCCCCACTGCTTAGCAAGCCATCCGCCGTAGAATACATATCCACATGCAAGAATAGCTATGCTGACAATTAATAATACTGCTGCATTCATAATACTATCTCCTCCTTATGATTTTGATTGAATTGGTATCAGGAAGAAATCATAGACTAACCTGATACTGTATATAAACCAGTCTGCAGTAAGAGTGGTTTAATAAGCTGTTTTTGTTTATGATCTGTTTTGGCCCATCCGGCTATAAGACCATCTTTATGCAAAAAAGATATGTAGGCCTTAGGAAGCCTTTTTTTCAAGGAATTTAAAAACGTCTTCAAACATTTTCCTTAGTCTTCGTCCACTGTAATTGGTATATACTTCTTTGGAATCAAGACATGCACATAAAAAACCGCCTTCGCTATGGCCCCTGAAATTAAAAAGATAACCTTTATCAAAACGAAACTTTCTTATATTTTTGATAGTCTCTTTGTCTGGAGTGTTTTTAGATATCACAACTATTGTCAGGTATGAGATCATATGATCTTTTTCAGGATATTTCCGGCCTTTTCTTACAAGTTCAGGCTCCATATGATCCTCCATTACTTTATGAAGATGATCTATGTATTCTGTGGTAAGAGTATCTGTCTGACAGAAAAGGACATGCTCATAAGCCCGAATGGACCAGAGATTAGCCTCTTTTTTCAGAACGTATTTTTCTCCTAATGAAAAAAAGTATCCGTATGCCGGATACTTTTCGCCGTAAATGGAATAATCTCTGTAAAGATCAAAAGAACTTGAATATCTTCTTAAGACCTCGTCGAGATATGCATTTGTTCCCATATATGCTCCCTTGCACCCTAACGATTTATAAATAAGAAATATTATGCTTTTAAGAATCTGTTATCCCAAAATATATAATATTTGTGCTATTTCTTTGATTAAATATAATATAGACTTTAGCACTTTGAAGGGCTGGAGTTAATATGGTGAATTTATGCTTTTTTAATAATTGACATTAATTTTGTAATGGGTTTGTTGGCAGAAAATGCTTTAGATATAATATTTTAAGGCTCATTAATTGCTGCATGTTAATTTAGTCATTTATAACAATATTTTTGATAAGAAATTCTCTGCCTTTTAGAAGATCACATCCGCTACCACGGCAGGAAGGGCACAGATATTCATTGCTTCTGTCTGGATGATATTCACAACTGCAGTTTCTGCATCTAACGAGTACCGGAAGATACTCTATTTGGAGCATAGAACCTTCAAGTATAGTTCCCTGGACAGCTTTAGGATAATAACGTTTTAGATATTCAGGAATAAGGCCTGTCATTTCGCCGACTTGTATAGAGACTGATTCTACAGATTTAGCATTATTGCTAGTAGCAGTATCTATCGCCATTTTGGCAAGGCGCATTATATAACTCATTTCATGCATGATAGTATTCTTTCCGGAGTATGAAAGCTCCATATATTAATGAGGTAGGTGTCAAAAGTTCTTTTTGACCCTTATGACTAATGGATTGTCTGTTTCTTCGAAACTCTCACATCTACGTTCCACTTCGGTCGGCGCAAAGCAGACATCCCCCGGATGTCTTGCGACCTAAAACATTAGTAAATTCGACTAAGTAAAAATAGCTAAATAATCGAACTAACTTTAGCACATATCATAGAGATTTGCCATATATTTTGTGAAACTTTTAACTAGAATTGGAACGAGTTTCGATGTATATTATAATGTGGCTTATTTAAAGGCGTAGCTTATGAGACGATTTAGGCATTGGCTCAGCCGATATGTACTTATATTCTTGCGCTTTTTTTATGCAATCATAATATCAGGAGGAATTTACAAATATGTGGGAAATACCATTTCTTATTTGCTTTCCGCTTATTATCTCTGTTTTCATGTATTGTATCAGAATTAATAAGATAAGAAATGCAATTGCCTATGTAAGTGCCGTTATCATAATGATCACGGTAGGACTTCTTGTTGTTCAATGGGGGCTTTCTGGATTTGAACCGCAGGAATTTTATGTACATACCAGGGATGTTGACAAGCTGATATTTACTGCTGATCTGGTTCTCATGTGCGTAGCTACTTTTCTTAGTTTTAAGTACAAGCGTCCATGGATCAGTCTTATGTCAATAATTCCGACATTTGCAATCATATGGCTTGAGTTCTTCGGGCCGAAGTTTGATGTAGATGGAATCGCGCATATTCGCGTAGATCATCTATCAATCCTTATGTGTATAATCATCGGAATCATAGGTTCACTAATCATAATCTATGCTGTTGGATATATGCATGGTTATCAGCATTATCACACGAATATCCCGGACAGAAGATACTATTTCTTTATGATACTGTTTATCTTCTTGGGAGCTATGTTTGGATTTGTTTTATCACAAAGCCTTATGTGGATCGAAATGTTCTGGGAGACAACAAGTATATGTTCCTTCCTTCTTATTGGATATACGCAGGAAGAGGAAGCGATATTTAATTCTTTTAGAGCATTGTGGATCAACCTGTTAGGTGGATGTGCACTTACTGTTGGAATTATATATTTTGCTATTGAGGAGCATACTGTATCTCTTAAGGCTATGGTAGAGCTTGCGCAGGTACACGGAGATTCATATTCCAAGGCAGCGATAATAGGTGTTGCTCTTATTGCGTTTGCAGCTCTTACTAAAGCTGCTCAGCTTCCATTTTCAAAATGGCTTTTGGGAGCCATGGTTGCACCTACACCTTCATCTGCACTTCTTCACTCAGCAACAATGGTTAAAGCCGGAATTTATGTTCTTTTCCGTCTTGCTCCTGCGATGTCAGGAACACTGACAGGAACTATGATCTCATTTATTGGTGGTTTTACATTCCTTTCAGCATCAATAATGGCAATTGCGCAAAGTGACGGTAAGAAGGTTCTTGCCATGTCTACAATTTCTAACCTTGGTCTTATGGTTGCCTGCGCTGGTGTAGGAAGACCTGAGACTATATGGGCAGGATGCTTTCTTATGATATTCCATGCTATATCAAAGTCACTTCTGTTCCAGGATATAGGTGCTACAGAGAACTCTCTTCATAGCCGTGATGTAGAGAATATGCATGGTCTTTTATACAGACTTCCTGTACTTGCAGTTTTCATGTTCATAGGAATATGTGGTATGTTCCTTGCACCGTTTGGTATGCTAATCTCCAAATGGGCTGCTCTTAAGGCATCTGTAGATGAAAGAAATATCATGCTGGTATTCTTTATCTGCTTTGGTTCTGCTACAACATCTTTTTACTGGACCAAGTGGCTTGGTAAGCTTATAGCACATACAAACAAGCCTGTAGTAAGAGATATCACCAAGAAAAATGAGATGATCTCACTTACAATACATGCAATTCTTATGATAGCCCTTTGCGTGTTATTCCCGCTTCTTTCATCAACATATGTGGATCCTCTTCTTGTTGAGATGTTCGGTGAATCCAAACAGGTTATAGGCAACAATGTTCTTTATATACTTATTATATTAATATGCTTTTTCTTTGCAGTTCCTATTCTGGCATATATTCATGATAAGAAGCTTCGTGCAAATCAAAAGCTTTCTTATATGAATGGTATCAATACAGGCAAAAATGATGCATTTGTTGGTTCTATGGGAGCAGACAGAGAACTTGTTCTTTCTAATCTTTATTTTAAGAATGTATGCGGACAGCGTAAGCTTATGATACCGAGTATGGCTATTACAGCGGCAGTGCTTATCATTATGCTTAGTATGATAATTTCCCGTACACTCGGAGGTGCAATCTTATGACAAAAATAATACCTGTTCTTTGTTATATAATAGTGGCTCCGTTTATCGGTGCGATCCTTGAAGGATTTGACCGCAAGATCTCTGCTAGAATGCAAAGACGTGTGGGACCTCCAATAAGACAGCCTTTATTTGATGTGATCAAGCTTTTCAAAAAGCAGATAATCGTTGTAGACAGATCACAGTCATTTTTGATAATGTCATATCTTCTTCTTACTATAATGACTGGCTGTATGTTCTATGCTGGTGTTGATCTTCTTATGATCTTCTTCGTACTGTCGTCTGCTGCAATATTTATATACTTTGCAGCTACAGTTACAGGATCTCCTATGAGTACTATGGGAGGTCTTCGCGAGCTTGTACAGGATATGGCATATGAGCCTGCTGTTCTCCTTGCAGCTGTAGGTTTTTATCTTACAACCGGATCTTTCGAGATTGATGAGATTATAAATCAGGATACTAGTGCAATTATTAAAATGCCGGGATTTTTTGTGGCTTTTGTATTTATTCTTACAATTAAGATGCGTAAGTCCCCTTTTGACAGCGCACAATCTCACCACCCGCATCAGGAACTGGTTAAGGGTCTTACTACAGAAATGGGTGCTAAGAATCTTGCCTACTTCCAGATCACAGAGTGGTATGAGACTATTCTTATGCTGTCTGTAGAAGCTCTGTTTATAATCAACAAGAATCCTATCAGCTATCTGGTAGCTGTAGTAGTAATACTTGCAACTTATTTTCTTGAGATCCTTATAGACAATTCGTCTGCACGTATGAAGTGGCAGGATATGTTGAAACTTAGCTGGTTTGTAACTCTTCTGGCCGGTGGCGTTAATCTGATGGTTCTGATGCTGATCGGCTGATGTAAGAAAGGACACATGAGATGAATATAAAAAGATCCCCTTGGCTCCTCCACTATGATGGATCGAGCTGTAATGGATGTGATATAGAAGTTCTGGCTTCGCTGACACCTGTATATGATGCGGAGAGACTTGGTGTTGTGAATACAGGTGATCCTATGCAGGCAGATATTTTCCTTATCACAGGAGGTATTAATGCGCAGAATGCACCTGTTGTTAAGCAGCTCTACGATCAGATGCCACGACCTAAGGTAGTCGTAGCAGTTGGTGTATGTGCATGTACAGGTGGTGTATTCAAAGATACATACAATATTCTGGGCGGCGCAGATACTGTTATTCCTGTAGATATTTATGTTCCGGGATGCGCTGCAAGACCACA
Organism: Butyrivibrio fibrisolvens; assembly: GCF_023206215.1. Taxonomy (NCBI): domain Bacteria; kingdom Bacillati; phylum Bacillota; class Clostridia; order Lachnospirales; family Lachnospiraceae; genus Butyrivibrio; species Butyrivibrio fibrisolvens. The sequence continues at coordinate 105,175 of NZ_CP065801.1, read as the reverse complement.
GTCTATTATAGACGGAATCATACAGGCTGTAGCCCTGTTCCAGAAGCGTTCCGATGAACATGATGAACTTGTTAAAAATCAGAAGGGAGCAAACATATGATCAATGTTATGAATCCAGAACAGATTCATGAGACTATCCCTGTAGATAAGCTCCTGTTCGAGGTTATGAAGAAAAAAGAGGCAGGTCTTCGTCTGTCACAGATCTGTGTTGCTTATGTTAATGAAAAGTATGAGCTTAGCTATACTTTTGCAGATGATGATACATATCAGTACTCAATACTTCGCGTAGTTATAGAAGTTTTTGAACAGGTACCAAGTATCTGTAAGATCTATCCATATGCTGTTTTCTATGAAAATGAGATGGCAGAGCTTTTTGACGTTAATATCGAGATGATCGATGTTAATTATCATGGTAAGTTCTATCGTATTGAGAAAGAAGCTCCCATGCTTCCTCCGGGCGCTCTTGAAAAGAAGGAAAAGGCTGAGGAAGAAGAGAAAAAGCGTATAGAAGAAGAGAAAAAAGCTGCCATAGAAGCTGCCAGAAAGGCAGAAGAGGAGGCAAAAGCTGCCGAGGAAGCTAAAGCAAGAGCAATAGCAGAGGCAAAAGCCAAGGCCCTTGCTGCCAAGGCTGCAGCTGCAAATGCTCCTGCCAATAATAATGAAGGAGGTCAGAAATAATGGGTAAGAAAAGTGTAGTTCCATTTGGCCCCCAGCATCCGGTACTTCCGGAGCCACTTCACCTTGATCTTGTTATCGAAGATGAAGTAGTTGAAGAGGCTATACCAAATATAGGATTTATTCACAGAGGTCTTGAAGGACTTGCTGAGAAAAAAGATTTTAATGAAATGATGTATATTGCAGAGCGTACCTGCGGTATCTGCTCATTTGGACATGGTCTTGGTTATGTTGAAGCAGTAGAACATATCATGAATGTAGAAGTTCCGCCAAGGGCTAAGTACCTTCGTACAATATGGGCAGAGCTTGGGAGACTTCATTCACATCTATTATGGCTTGGACTTGCTGCAGATGCATTTGGATTTGAGTCACTTTTCTATGAAGCATGGAGAATCCGTGAGAAGATCCTTGATATTCATGAGATGACATGTGGCGGAAGACTTATTTTCTCAGTTAATAAGGTCGGCGGCGTTCTTCGTGACATAAATGCTGATCAGCAGAAATTCATCCTTGATCAGATGAATGTTGTTGAAAAAGAAATTAAAAATATAGCAAAAGTATTCTTAAACGACTATTCGGTGCAGTCCAGATCAAAGGGCGTAGGTGTTCTTACAACGCAGAGAGCACATGACCTTGGTGCAGTAGGACCGTTTGCAAGAGCATGCGGTATCAAGAATGATATCCGTCTTACAGGATATAGTGCATATGGTGATCTTGATTTTGAGCCTATCGTGTCCAATGATTGCGACTGCTATGCAAGACTTGAAGTTCGTATAAATGAGCTGTTTCAGAGTATTGATCTAATTCGTCAGGCTTTTGCCAAGATTCCTGAGGGAGAGCTTGAAACAAAGGTTGTAGGATTCCCTAAGGGCGAATATTTCATGAGAATAGAGCAGCCAAGAGGAGAGGCAATATATTATGTCAAAGGTAATGGTACTAAGATTCTTGATCGAATGAGAATCCGCACCCCCACCTTTGCTAATATCGCACCTCTTTGTGAGATGCTTAAGGGCGCAGATTATTCTGATGTTGGCCCTCTTGTAGTAAGTATTGATCCATGTATCTCTTGTACAGAACGCTGATTGAAGGAGGATTTACATAATGAGTATTATGACTTTTAAAAAATCGATGCTTAGTAACCTCTTCAAAAAGCCGGTTACTACCAAGTATCCATTTGAGCCTGCGGTATATCCGGAAGGAAGCCGCGGACATATAGAAATTGAAATCGAGAAGTGTATATCATGTACACTGTGTGCGATCAACTGTCCTTCAGGTGCAATAAAGGTTGACAGAGTAGCACGTACATGGGAGATCAACAGATTTGACTGCATCCAGTGCGGATATTGTACTCAGAAGTGCCCTAAGAAATGTCTCCATATGGAAGCTGGTTATCAGACACCCGGACCTGAGAAAAATGTAGCACATTATGACAGACCACCGGAACCTGAAAAGCCGGTTGTAGCTACACAAGCTAATAATACAGCTAATACTGCAAAGTGAACAATCAGTCACTTTCTTTGCTCGTGACATGAGGTTAACAATGTGATTATACTACTGGGGAATGGCCTTGCCATTCCCCATGATTTTAATTGATATGGTTGAAAAAAAATGTGTACGTATCACAGTAAAGGGCCTTGTACAAGGAATAGGATTTAGACCATTTATTGCAGAATGCGCAGAAGAACTTAATATAAGCGGTATAGTAAAAAACTGTGGTGGTATAGTTATCATTGTAGCAAGTGCTGATAATGATAGCTTAGATATGTTTACTAAAAGTATAGAGATAAATGCTCCGGCAGGTGCAGTTATTAGCAGCATAGTAACTGAAGATATGTCTGCAGCGGAGTTTGAAATAGAGTGCAAAGGTTATATAAGCGGTGATTGTTCATTCAGGATCGCTGATAGCGGGAGTCATATAGACACAGAAAGACTTCTTCCGCCGGATCTTGCTATATGTGATACATGTACTAAAGAGCTTCTGGATCCGGACAACAGGCGATACAGGTATCCATTTATAAGCTGCACTTCATGCGGCCCTAGATTTTCAATAATGCATACTGTTCCTTATGACAGAGATACTACAACAATGGATATATTTAGGATGTGCCCGGATTGTTCTTATGAGTATACACAAAAGGGAAATATTAGAAGGCATGCACAGACTATATCTTGTCATAGGTGCGGTCCTCAGCTTAAGTATGTTGAATATGATTTAGAAAGCAACATAGAATCTTATGATCATACTATTGGTAATGATTTATATTCGAATAGTATGTTTCATGATAAGCATAAAGGTATATCAGAGAGGTCTTTTAATTATAATGAAACATATTCTGATTATAAAGAAATATATTCTAATGATAAAGCCATATATAAAGCAATAGAAAGAATCAAAGAAGGTAAGATTGGTGCAGTTCTTGATATCGGCGGATTTCATTTTACTTTTTCACCTTTTTTAAAGGAACCGGTTAAGAAGCTTAGGATATGGAAGAACCGTGAAGCTAAGCCATTTGCAGTAATGTTCCCTGATATTGATTCTATCAAAAAATACTGCAAAGTATCGCCAAAAGAAGAAGAACTTTTAAAATCTAATCCAAGGCCGATCGTGCTTCTTAATAAAAGAAAGGTGTGTGATGGGATTTCTGAATTTGCTGACGAAGTTCTGGCAGGAAGCGACAGAGTAGGAGCAATGCTTCCTTGTAGTCCTCTTCAGATTCTTTTACTACAAGAGACAGGGCCTCTTGTAATGACAAGCGGTAACAGGGGCGGTGAGCCAATAGTCACTGATCCTGATATCATGAAGTCATATCTTGGAACTGGTGGACCTGATTTTATGCTGACTCATGAAAGGAAGATATTAACACCTCTTGATGACTCTATATATCAGGTCAATTCAGGCGTAGTCCAGATCATCAGGCGTGCAAGAGGGCTTGTGCCATGGCCGGTGGATCTTCCTTTTGAACTGAGACAAGAGACTTTTGCTGCTGGAGGAGATCTTAAGTCTGTATTTGCGCTGGGGAAGGGTGATAAAGCATATCTGTCAGCACATTTTGGAGATCTGGATGATTATGAAGCAGCTGCTTCCTATGATCATGCAATTGGTCATATGGAAGCTTTGCTGGATATAAAGCCCACAATGTATGTTTGTGACAAGCATCCTGCATATATATCTTCAAAAAAAGCTGTTAAGTTATCTGGTGACAAAGATAGAATAAGACATTACCAGCATCACTTGTCACATGTTATGGCTGTTGCAGCTGAGCATGATATGACCGGAAGATTTGTGGGAATAGCATTTGACGGCACCGGATATGGAGAAGACAATAGCATATGGGGAAGCGAATTTTGGTGGTGTGATATCACTAAGGATTCTGGCAGCGATCATAGGCGGAATGTAAAAATAAGACATTCAGGAAGCTTGCTTCCAGTAAAGATGATAGGCGGCGATGATGGTTCAAGAGATGCTCTCAAATCTTTGTATTGTTATCTTCATGAAGCAAAGTTAAGAGGATATATTGATTCTGGTATTATAGATGACTTAGCCAAACGTCTAGAAAGTGTATTTAAGGACCACCGTGCACCTGATATTAAATTGTTGGACGCAGCTCTAGACCATAATATTAATACTATAGAGTCAACTTCGATGGGGCGTTTGTTTGATGCGGTATGTGCTCTTCTTGGTGTATGCTGTTATAATAGCTACGAAGGCGAGTGTGCATCCAAACTTGAAATATGTGCTGCTGGTGCTAAGATGGCGACGCCTCTTTCTATTGATATTATAAAAAATGGTATATTCTACATGGATGGTGTCAGACTGATAGCTGATATATGTAATAAACTTCTTGAGGGAGAAGATATTATGGATCTTTCTCTTGGGTTTCATAAGTCGTTATCAAAGGCCGCTGTAGAAGTAGCAGAGAATATAGGAAGATTTTACGGCTATGAGAATAAAAATATAGCTATTGGCGGAGGCACATTTTTAAATAGGATACTTAATAAGGATTTACAGATGATATGCAATGATAAAGAGTATACATTGTATCAGAATTCGCTGGTACCGCCAGGCGATGGAGGACTGGCTTTGGGACAGCTGTATCTATCAGGATGCAAGCTGGAAATAAAGGATTAAAGGAGTGATCATATATGTGCGTAGCATTACCGGGAACAGTAATTGAGGTAAGAGATAAAGATGCGACTGTGGATTTTAATGGAAATACAGTTAATGCCCGTACAGGACTTGTTGATGTACAAAAAGGAGACAGGGTCCTGGTTCATGCGGGATGCATAATGCAGAAGGTATCTGAATCTGAAGCGGAAGAAATAGAGAGATTATTTAAGGAATTGGAAGCTATCTGATCATGGATTTAAACAAGATTATTGACTATCTGGGATCCTATGACGGGCCTGAAATGAATATCATGGAAGTATGCGGAAGCCATACCGGTGCAATTGCCAAAAATGGGATACCGGGACTTCTTTCTCCTAATATACATCTGATATCAGGGCCAGGATGCCCTGTATGTGTTACACCATCTTCGTATGTGGACCGTTTATTGGAACTGGCTATGGAGCCGGGTACCTGTGTTGTAACATTTGGTGATCTTATCAGAGTTCCGGGATCTAGTAAGAGTCTGTCTGTTATCAAGGGACAGGGCGGGAGAGTTGCCATGGTATATAGTCCCATGGATATTGTCGCGATGGCCCAAAGTGAACCGGAGACCACTTTTATATTTGCAGCTGTTGGATTTGAAACGACTATGCCGGTTTATGCACTTCTAATGCAGACTCTTATTGAAGAGCATATAGATAATGTTAAACTGCTTACGGCTCTTAAGACTATGCCGGAAGTAATCACCTGGCTTTGTGATAAAGGAGCGCCTATTAACGGTTTTCTGGCACCTGGGCATGTATCTGTCGTAACAGGAATACACTGTTTTGAAAATATAGCATCTAAATACCAGATTCCTTTTGGCGTTGCAGGTTTTTCCGGCGAACAGATTCTAATAGCTTTGTATGGTATTGTTAATGCATATGGTCAGGGCAAAGTCATGAATTTCTATCCGTCAGTTGTTAAGGAAGAAGGGAATCTCAAGGCACAGGAACTTATTAATACTTTTTTTGAGAAAAAAGACGCTATCTGGCGCGGAATGGGGATTGTTGAGAATTCAGGAATGGTTCTAAAAAAAGAGTATATGAGTTTTGATGCAGGAAGTTATGATCTTGTAAGTGATAAGAAGATCAACCCTGCGTGCAGCTGTGATAAGGTACTCATGGGTTTAAAGAAGCCATACGAATGCCCCCTTTATGGTAAGGTTTGTACTCCAATGACGCCACAGGGGGCCTGCATGGTATCTACAGAAGGTGGATGTTTTACTTACTATGCTAATAATAGACATGACTGAAAATTAGTAGTGCCTTATTGTATGTACCTTCCAAAATCTGCACTAGCTGTAGATTCTGTGAGACAATGATTCAGTAGTCAAATTTTTAAATAAAAAAGAGGAAGTGAAATGCAACAGGATGTGATCACAATGGTACATGGAAGCGGCGGAAGTGCCACTTCAGAACTTATAAATGAAATATTTGCCAGTGAATTTAGAAATGATACGCTTGACCAGATGGAAGATAGCGCGGTTGTGACTGGGGGTGGCAGGATTGCTATTACTACTGACAGCTTTGTCGTAACACCTCCTGAGTTTAAAGGCGGAGATATTGGCAGATTATGTATATGCGGAACTGTCAATGATCTTCTCATGAGAGGGGCAGTCCCTAAGTACATCACATGCGGATTTATTCTTGAAGAAGGAGTTAAGATCGACCTTCTAAAAAGGATTGTTCACTCTATGGCAGAGACAGCAAGAGAAGCAGGAGTACAGATTGTAGCAGGCGATACCAAGGTGGTCAATGGTGATGGAGAGTTTTATATTAATACTGCAGGAGTAGGAATTGTTTCTGACAATGTTGATATAAAGGCATCTAACGCATGTGACGGAGATGTCATTATTGTATCCGGTACAATGGGGGATCATCATGCGGCTATACTTTCAGAAAGAATGGAAATTGACACCAACGTCACCAGTGATAATGCTCCACTAGTAGAGATGGTCAGGAATCTTTTGATAGAGAATATTAAAGTGCATACGCTACGAGATATTACCAGAGGCGGCCTTGGAACTGTTATGAAGGAGCTTGCAACTGCATCAGGCAAGACTTTCTATGTTAAGGATGAAGATATTCCTGTAAAGCAGGTTGTCAGGGACTTTTGTGGTCTTCTTGGACTTGATCCTATATATATGGGCAATGAAGGTAAACTTATCGCTATTGTTGATAGAGAGGATGCAGATAGAGCTCTGGAAGTTATAAAAAACAGTAAATACGGTCAAGATGCTGCTATCATAGGTGAAGTAAAAGAAGACGCTCCCGGGCAAGTTATATTAAAAACAAAGATAGGCGGAAAGCGTTCTTTAGACATTTTACAAGGAGAAGGACTTCCAAGGATCTGCTAGTCATTGTCAAAAATTTTGGCGATGAAGATAAGTTCATCGACCAGTAATCTGGTTAAACGTGAATGAGACAGTACACTGGATAAGGTGATGGCGATAAAATTCATTTCTGAATTAATTTTCGGGAATGAATTTTTTTATTGTGGTTTTACCGGATAACGATTTCTTCATGACATAATAACGTATTATAATAGATTATAAGACATAAGGACGTATGGGGGATATAACTGTGTACATAAGCAAGAAGAACCATGTTTTAACGGATGCTTTGATACAGACTGCGATAGTCAATTTTGCAGAAGCTTTGATAATGGGCATTGTACGGCTTATACTTGGTAAGTTGATAGTGGGATCTCCGGATATGTTAAATAGGGATATAGCTGTCTCTGGTAATATTGTTGCAGGCATTAGGATTTTTCTTACATTTCTTGTATTTGCGAATGCTTATGGAAGGCTCAACAGAGCAAGGTCTGTTGTTTCCAAAGATGACTATCTGGAGATGGCCAAGCTTCAAGAAGAGTTTAATCCAGGCGGGGTATCTATTCTATCATCATATTCAACATTCCAGCTTCTTCAGATATGGGCTTTTGTTCTTGTTGGAATGAGCCTGTTACAGGAGATGGGCGGTGCCATGTATCAGCGTTTTATCACTATGTTGTCCCTATCGACATTAGATATGGCATCTGCTGATTTTATCGCTATTTATAACGTAACACATGGTTTTAAATATATGGGTATGACGATGGCGATAATAATTGCTATATTTGCTACAGGTATATTTATAAAGGACAGAAATCTTAAGGTAGTTGCGCTTGTTCTAATGGGAGCATTTGTTCTGGCATTTGCAGTAATGCAGATGAATACTATAACTCTTGCAGGCAGGACTATGGGGATAGTATGGACATCCGTTATATTCCATGCTCTGCAGACTGTAGGACTTTTGTCGATAGCTCTTTATCTGAGAAGTAAGTAAGTTTGTATGTTGCAGTATATATAAAAAGCCTTGGCTACCGTAGCCAAGGCTTTTTATCGATAATTATCAGTCTCTCTGGAACAAATCTCTTGTATAAACCTTTTCTTTAACATCATCAAGGCAGCTGTTATAGCGATTAGCGATGATAGAATGGCTTATCTTCTTGAATTTATCAAGATCGTTGACAACCTCACTACCAAAGAATGTTGATCCATCTTCAAGAGTCGGTTCGTAGATCACAACCTTAGCGCCTTTTGCCTTGATTCTCTTCATGATTCCCTGAATAGATGACTGGCGGAAGTTGTCAGAATTAGACTTCATTGTAAGTCTGTATACACCAACTACTACTTCATGTTCTTTTGATTTTGAGAATGACTCAGAGTTACCATAAGCTCCAGCGATATCGAGAACTCTGTCTGCGATGAAGTCTTTTCTTGTGCGGTTTGATTCTACGATAGCTTCTATAAGGTTTTCAGGAACGTCCTGATAGTTTGCAAGAAGCTGCTTGGTATCCTTAGGGAGGCAATATCCACCATAGCCAAAGGATGGATTGTTATAATGAGTTCCGATACGAGGATCAAGGCATACGCCGCTTATTATCTGTTTTGTATTGAGATCCTTGGATTCAGCATAGGTATCAAGCTCGTTGAAATAAGATACTCTAAGTGCAAGATATGTATTAGCAAAAAGTTTTACAGCTTCTGCTTCTGTAAAGCCCATGAACAATGTATCGATATTCTTTTTGATAGCGCCTTCCTGAAGGAGTGCTGCAAATTCGTGGGCTGCCTTATCAAGAGATGCGTTATTAGAATCTGTACTTACGATAATACGTGAAGGATAGAGATTATCGTACAAAGCTTTGGATTCACGAAGGAACTCAGGGCTGAATATGATCTTATCTGTGTTGTATTTCTTTCTGACAGACACTGTGTAACCAACAGGAATGGTGGATTTGATCACCATTACAGCATTAGGATTTACGCTCATTACGAGTTCGATTACAGACTCAACAGCTGACGTGTCAAAATAGTTCTTCTTTGCATCATAGTTGGTTGGTGCTGCGATTATGACAAAATCAGCATCCTTGTAAGCTGCAGCGCCATCTGTTGTAGCTGTAAGATCAAGCTCTTTTTCTGCAAGATATTTCTCGATATAATCGTCCTGGATAGGGGATTTCTTGTTGTTGAGCATCTCGACTTTCTCAGGAATGATATCTACAGCTGTTACGTGGTTGTGCTGAGCCAGAAGAGTGGCAAGTGAAAGGCCTACATATCCAGTTCCTGCAACTGCGATATTCTTGGGAGATGCTTTTGGAAGAGAGTTTGTGTCATCTGTTTCTTCGAAAAGATCTGTAATATCGAATTTGAGTGTTTCAGAAAGTGCTTCAAGCTGAGGTATAGAAGGCATGTATTCACCGGATTCAAGGTGGCTTAGCATTGTGCGGTTGATGCCTGTGGCTTCTGAAAGCTGTGCCTGAGTCATGTTAAGTGACTTACGGCTGGTAATGATTGTGTTTGCAAGATTTTCTTGTGATATTTTCTTCATAATTATTTCACATCTTTCTGCGAGTGTTTTATTGTTTGATATTGGCAGAGCTCGCTACTCCAATTCGGGGAGCTTATAAGTGTTACTGACTTATTCAAAGATAAGTCATATGATTTAAAATATACATTAGCTCCACTAAACTTGTTCAATAGTTTTGATAATAAATTTGAAAATTCTTGTAATTTTTATCAGATGTTATCATAAATAACAATCGCTGATATAAATTACATAATTTACAATAACATTATATTATAAAAAGTGCAATTATAATTTTAAAAATACAATAAATGTTATCTGCAATAACATATCACGGCCAGATATTATTTTTAGCTTGTTTACAATTGGAACTTATTAGCCGCATATTTTGCTTGTGACAAGAGGTTGAATTTGAAAATACTTATTTAAAGCTAAATTGATATCACGAGTTCAATTAATTTGGAACTACTGGCAAATTGTTTTTCTTATGACGTTAAGTTAAGTTTGAAAGTGTTCCACTTTCAAACCCAAATTGGTGTCGCGAGCTCCACCAATTTGAACCATTAGTCACTCGCTTTGCTCGCGACATGAGGTTAAAAATGACCAAAAGAAAGTGGGCAAATATGCTAATTGCTCTAAGCAGTGATAAATGCTGAAGATATAACTGTTTTCATGCATTATACTTAAGAAATCGCAATAACGTTCATGCTCAAACTAAAAAATCAAGAGGCTTTTGTGCTATATTAATATTTTAAAATTGTCTAATTTGTACATTTTTAATAAATGCTTTTTTTGGTAAAATAAGGACGTTAGAAAAATTCGTGGTAATACCCGCAGAAAGGGTGTGTGCGTATTGAACGAGTCGTATAACAAGAAGTATTTATATGGTAACACCTTATTTAACGTTATTCTCTGTAATGAGGATGATGAGAAGCTGTTAGCTTTTTTTGAAAGAAATGTCAAAAAGGAAATTAGCACAAAAGAAGAAATGTACAGATGGTTGATATCTCATGATATTTATTTTTTTGTACGTTATATCAGAAAAGACAGATTTGTTATCAGCCATTTACTTAGCTTGCATGATTTTAAGAGAAATAAAAAAATATATCCTCCGTCGAACAAAGCTCTTGCTAAATATGAAAGTGATGATGAGCTTATTCAGGAATTGGTGCTTGCATTTAGTTCGGAGGGATATCATATTGTTGAGATGTAGTGTTTGGGAGACACTATGCATTTAAAGAGGGGATTTATTTAGTACCATAAAAGTGTAGTTGTTAGAGAGTAATTAACTCTGACATCTGCACTTATTTTTTTATAATAAGGGGAGTAATTGGTCTGACGTGTGCTTTTTTGGATCATTGCATCCGTCAATAAAACCGTTAACCAACCCCTTATTATAAGCATTCGCTTAAGCAGGTAGGGAGAAACACCCGTGTAACCAACTAAACTGAATGGTAATAAGTGTGGCTGGAACAATTACTATTTACAGTTGGAGGAGGTTCAGAATGATTAGTGTTGGAATTGATGTATCAAAAGGAAAAAGCACTGTCTGCATACTTAAGCCGTATGGAGAAATAGTGTGCAGTCCTTTTGAAATGCAACATGTAGAGAAGGAGCTAGATGGACTCGATAGTATTCTCCAGAAGTTAGATGGTGAAATACGTATAGTCATGGAAGCAACGGGCGTCTATCACTTGCCAGTATTGACTTATCTTACAGAGAAAGGCTATTTCGTATCTGTAGTAAATCCTTTTGTGATGAAGTCATTCGCAAAGGATAACAACTTTAGGGGTGTAAAAACTGACAAACTTGATTCGATCATGATTGCTAATTATGGAATTGAAAAGTGGTTTAAGCTCCAAAAGTATGAAGGTGCCGAAGAGGTATATGCTGAGTTGAAGCTGCTAGGGCGCAGATATAGGTACTATATGGAACTCCATGTTAAGGCTTTACAAGAATTAACTCATATCCTCGATTATGTCATGCCTGGAATCAAGAAAAAGTTTAATAGCTGGAACGAATCAAACAACAAGGACAAGTTAAGCGATTTTGTGGAAAAGTTCTGGCATTATGATGTAATTACTTCCATGAGTCTTGAAAAGTTCACAGATGAGTACCTTCTCTGGGCAAAAGAAAAGAAATATCACCGGAGCAGATCCAAAGCTGAAGAAGTCTATGAATTAGCATCCGGTGGTATTCCTACACTATCTTCCAGTACCCCATCGACCAAAATGTTAGTACAGGAAGCAGTATCAGTATTAAGGGCTATAGATAGCTCCTTGGCTACTATATTAGCACGAATGCAGCTTCTTGCTAAGTCCTTACCAGAATACTCTACAGTTAGAGAAATGGGTGGTGTTGGGGATGTGCTAGCACCAAAACTAATTGCAGAAATAGGAGATGTAAGAAAACTTCATAGTGCAAAAGCTCTCATTGCCTGTGCCGGTATAGATCCACCACCTTACGAGTCAGGACAATTTGTGGGCACAAATCGAAGGATGACAAAGAGAGGGTCATCAACTTTACGAAAAGTAGGATATGAAGTAATGAGGGTACTTAAGAGTCATCCGGCACCCAAAGATGCTGCTGTATATAATTATATAATCAAGAAAGAAAATGAGGGAAAGTGCAAAAAACACGCTAAAATAGCGGGATTGAATAAATTTCTACGTATATATTATGCGAGAGTAACCGCGGTCTACAAATAAGTATCCACAGGTTATAAGAAGGCTGGACTATTCATCCAGCCCTTTTGTGATGCTTAAAATGGTGAAATTGAAAACACTTAAAAATAAGCCGTTTCTCTATTGACATTTGTTAGCAGGTTTTATTGGGAATTTTTTAATCATAATAATTTTGATTTTGTATAACCGGCAGATTTTCTCTGCCGGTTATTTTTTTGGTCAATTGGCTTTCAACATTGTAAGATTTCTTGACCATAATAATAGATTTGTATATATTAGATAAGGTTTGTTGTAACATGGAAATATTGTGGGCTATAAACGTTTAGCTCACAGGGGAAGGAAAAGCATGGAAGAAAAAGTTTTAGAGTTGTACGGGAATGAAACTTATGCCGTAAATGAAGCTATTGACCGTATAGTTGTTGGCATCTATGAGATGAAGCGTGAATATAAGGCAAGTTCATTTCTTTTTACAGGTATTGGAAGCGGAGTAGGTACTACTACTGTAGCACTTGGAATAGCTATAGCTTTATCAGAAGCTGGCTGGAAGACTCTTTTCGTAGATTGCGATTTTAGAAAAGGAAATGAGTTCAAAAGAATAAGCGCTCCTGCAGGTATGGATCTTGCAACATATCTTACTGAAGATAATGTAAAGGAATCAGATATTATTTGTAATACTACATATGAGAATCTGAGCTACATTGCATCAGGTGAAAGATATAATACACCCGTAAGACTTCTTTGCAGTGAGAAAATGGAAGCTCTTTGCGATGATTTCAAGTCATCTTATGATTTTGTCATATATGATCTCCCATCTATAAGTATTGTAAATGATGCAAAGGTTCTTATACCTTCTGTAGACAGATATGTTCTTGTTGGCGGTATCAATATATCTACTAAGAAGCAGATATTTGATGCAAAGCTGGCTTTAGTCGATTATGCCAATAAGAATGGCGGAATAATTGCCAACAGAATGGACAAATATCAGTATAGAAAGAATGTTAAGGATTATAACTACTTTGAGGAGAAGAATCTTAGAAAGACAGTAAGACGTAGAAGAAAATTCAAGTCTACTCCTAAGAACTTCAATCTTACTCAGAATGATATAGATCTTCTTACTCAGAACAAAAATGGAACAAAGGAAGGTGAAAACAGATAATGAAGGCAATTGATTTAAAAAAGACTGTAATTACTTTCCTGACAGCTGTTGTGATCTTTGTGGTTTCATTTGCAGTAGCAGGTGTAAATGCTAAGGCAATAGAACCAGAGCCGCTTGATAATGCTACATTAGTGATAACTTCATATAGCATAGACGGAGAAGAGTATGTTACTCCCGGAGAAGTTTTTACTTTAAATATCACAGTTAAGAATACTAGTTATACTCAGCGAGTAGGTAATGCATCCGTTGAATTTTCTCAGCCTGAAGATCTTATCTATGTTGAATATGGTAAGACAGGAGTTGGATACCTTGGATATTTTAAAGAAAATGAAGAGAAGCATATATCTATAAGACTTATAGCATCAGAAGCTATAAATGCTACAGAAGTTCTTGCATATCTTAAACTTACATACGCAGATGCTTTTAATACACACAATGAGAGTATTAACCAGGTTATGATCCCTGTATCTGATAGTGGTATTGTCGTTGTTGATAACTATGATGCTACAACACAGGCTACAACAGGTTCCGGTAACAGAATCGGTGTAACATACCATAACTCCGGTAACACATCTATTGGTGATATAGTACTTCACATGTCAGGAAGTACTATTGTTCCTCAGTATCAGGAACTTGGTGCACTTACAAGTAATGCTGTAGAAACAGCCGATGTGTACCTTATCTTCACAGTTGCAGGTACTCAAAGTGTTGATTTCTATTTTACATACGTAGATTCAGATGGAATAGAGCATCAGACAGCAACACAGACGTATACATTCAATGTATCAGCGCCGCAGGCCAATGAAATTGAGAATGTATCTGTCACAGATATTTATAGGATCAATCAGATAGGTAGTATTATTTTGTGTGTTGTAGCATTACTTATTTCAGGAATTCTTGTATTTATCTACAGAGCAAAGAGTAACAGTAGTAAAAGAGTATAAGATCGAACTTAAGTAGCAGTTTTGTTATAAAAAACCGCTACATTGTATGAGGTTTAATATGAATATAAATGAAGATATAAGGTTTGAAGACTTTATCATTAGTTTTAAAACTGTATGGAGTAAGAAGGTAGTCTGCATTGCCGGCGCTCTTTTAATGTTTGCAATAGGTATTATCCTTACATGGAATGCTGATGTTAGTAACTATTATTCATCAACTGTAAGTATATATAGTAACAGTTATGGCAATGTTGAAGAGTCATATAGCGTTACAGAGGTAATGAACAGTTATGCAGATGTAGTAAAGAGCTCTAAGGTGTGTGAAAGAGCTGCATCATCCCTTCCTCAGTACGGATTTAGTGCTGCAGAGATAGCAGACCTTCTTGAGGTATCGGCTTCTGATAAGGTTGCTATTACGATAGAAGCATCTTATATTGACCCTATCGTTGCAGAAGATGTGGCAAATGCCGTTGCAGAATCATTCGTTATAGAGATGAGAAATATTACTGGTTCTAATGCAGTTCAGATTCTTGACTCTGCCAGCAATTCAAAAAGAACTTACAATGGTTTTGTAAATCTGTGGAAAAAGCGTGCAATCTTTTTTGCTGCAGGATTTGTTCTTGTAGCAGGAGTAATATTTGTAAGAGAACTTTTCTCAAATAAGGCAAGACTTGCAGAGCAGTTCGCTGTTGATGAAAATGACTTTATCCTTGGAATAATACCTGAGGCTGATTCTAAAAATGGTAAATAATAAGATTAACCTTTCAGTCATCATCCCTGCATATAATGCAGAGAGGTATATACCGGAATGCCTTGATAGTATTATAAAAAATGGCTGTGATGATATTGAAGTGCTTGTGATCGATGACGGGAGTTCAGACAATTCCAAAGATGTAATCGAAGAATATGTCCGTAAGGACAATAGGATACAATATATCTATCAGAATAACAGTGGTGTATCTGCCGCTAGAAATATGGGACTTGATAACGCAAAAGGCAGATATATCATGTTCCTTGATGCTGATGACTTTGTAGATAATAAAGTCTTTGATGAACTTTTAGAGGATATCTTGGAGGAAATGCCGGATTTTACGGCATATTCCAAGAAAATCTTATATCCAAATGGAAGGATCAAAGATGTATTTTTTGACATTAAAGAAGATAGATGCTCTGATAAGCGCTTTATATACGAACTTATGTATGCATCATCTTCTTTTAATGAGTGCTGGGGCAAAATCTATAAAAAGGAAATAATAGATAAGTATGGCCTTAGGTTCCCGGCGGGAATAAAAATAGGTGAAGATCTTTTGTTTGTCTATTCTTATTTTGAAAAATGCAATAGTTTTGAGCTTGTTAACAGTTGTCTTTTAATGTACAGACAGCATGAAGAAAGTGCTATGAGAAAAAGTCTGACTGATGACAGGATAAAGATTACAGATATGCTTTATAACTGTGGGCAGGATTATTTAAATAAGATAAATGATTCTGAACTTAGTTACAAAGCAGATATATATTATTTTAGAGTTCTGACGAATCTTTGCAGAGAGTTTGCCTCATCAAATAGTAGAAATGAAAGTATAAGGAGAATCTATACTTCGGAAGTTTCAAATAAAATTATGAAGAAGCTTAAACTGAAGATGATTCCTACATATAAAGTGCATGAGTATCTTCTTATGAAGTATAAGATGGTAAGTTTGTCAGCTTTTTATTATGGATTAAAGGCAAGGGCATAGTAGTTAAAAATATAGTTTTGATATATATTTTCAAAACGCGGTCTCTTTTTGAGACATGAGGTTATTTATGGGTTCCGTATCACTGGTTGAAAGAAATATAAAGAACAGACAAAACTTCATACAGTTGTTATATACATGTGCTCTTTTGATACTAGCCTTTAAGAATATAACAGACTCTTCGGTAATAATCAGAAAAACTGATTTATTAGATAATATCATTATCATAATATTTACCGGTATCATAGGAGTAAAGATCATAACTCAGAGATACACATATCCGAAGTTTATTTTTTCAATTGCTTTGTTTTGTTTGTGTGTATATACATGTATTAAATGTTATTACTTTTATCTTTACTTTACAGCGCTTCTCTTTATAGGAATACAGGATGTTGATCTTGAGAAGGCGCTTAATATAGTTTGGAAATTTAAAGCATTCCTAATAGCTATTCATGTGTTTACTTATACCAAGGACTTTATTTCAAACCCTTATAGTGTTCCATATTCATATAGAAATGGCGTACAGCGAATGACTTTCTATCAGGGACATGCTAATACATTTTCAATGTATGTATGCTGGATTTCTATGGAGTATCTGTATTCCAACTACAAGAAATTAAATCCAATTAAGCTGGTATTACTATGGCTTATTAATTATTTCTTCTATCTTTTTTGTGATTCTAATACAGCGCTGACCATAGTTACGATAGCTTGTATTTTGATTTATATTTCTTTGATAAAGAGAGATTTTATCAAATATTATGAGTTACTCGTAAAATTCTTTTCGAAATATTTATATGGTTTTTTATCGATTTTCTTTGTAACTATCATAATCGGATTTGTAAACGGACTATTTACAAGCATGTTTGATACTCTCAATGAGATGTTTACAGGAAGATTATTGTATGGTGCTGTAGCATATGATCTAAAAGGCCTTTCTATATTTGGAAAAAATGTAACTTTTGATCCAAAACTTTACTGGAATGGATATTGGATTGATGGAATGATCTTTGATAATTGCTATATTTGGATGATGGTTAGTTATGGAATAGCATACCTTGTTCTGATATCACTTGGTGCAATTGTATTTAATTCTAGGATGGATACCAGAGACAGGATATTTATTATTCTTTATTCACTTTATACAATCATGGAAGCATATGTTATGAATGCAGCTATTTGCTTTCCACTACTTATTTTGGGAATGTATTTTACCGGGAAAAGGGAGCCGGCAATATCGGCAGGTATGAAAAGAATTCTTTTAAAGGGAAGAGTTGTTAATGAAAGCTAAAGTTAGTGTGATAATTCCTGCTTATAATATCAGGGATTATATAGAAAAAAGCTTAAATAGTGTACTTGAGCAGGATTATAACAAAGAAAATCTGGAAATAATAGTTGTTGATGATGGATCTACAGATGGAACAGCAGAAGTTCTGGACAGATACGCAGAATGCAATAGCAACATTAAAGTAATACATAAGCCAAATGGCGGTGTTTCAGCAGCAAGAAATGATGGAATCAAGGCTTCTACCGGAGAATATATCTTC
The DNA here is from genome assembly GCF_023206215.1 of Butyrivibrio fibrisolvens. NCBI lineage: Bacteria > Bacillati > Bacillota > Clostridia > Lachnospirales > Lachnospiraceae > Butyrivibrio > Butyrivibrio fibrisolvens. The sequence continues at coordinate 87,445 of NZ_CP065801.1, read as the reverse complement.
TTTTTCGATGGAGATGATTTTCAGGAAAAATATACCTGTAGTGAGCTGGTAGATATCATTCAGAATCAGAACGCTGATGCAGTGATTTATGGCTATTACAGATATGAAGACGGCAAGGTATATGAAACTTCTCTTCCAAGATTTTCAAAAGATATATATGAAGGTGAAGAAGTAATAAAAGATGTAATGCCTGCTTTTATCGGATTATCTAATGAAGATGTTAATAATTGGATCAAGGGAGTTCCGGATTCATTGTATGTAGAGAATCCGGCGCTTTGGAGGATTCTTTGTAAGAGAAGCATTATCATAGATAATAACCTTAAATTCGATGAAACTCTTAAAGTTGGCGAAGATACTTGTTTTATTTCTGAGTACCTTAGCTGCTGCAATAAAGTGTACGTACAGCAGAAGTGTTATTATTATCTGGTTACGCGCGAAACATCTGCAATATACAGATATGAGCGAGAGCCTTTCTCTAAACTTGAAGGTAAGAAAAAGTTAAATGATGCAAGGCAGAGGCTTGTAGAAAGAGTAAAAAAGCGTACAGGTGTTGATATAACCTATACATTTGCAGGAACTATTGTAATGTCCGCAGTTGAGATGGCATTTCAGCTTTCCGGCAAGAATGCAAAGGCAAGCAGGAAGAAGCGCTATGAAGGATACAAAAGTTTTGTAGAAGATCCAAGAGTACTTAAACTGATCAATGATTTTAGTATAGAGAACGGATCATTAGTTAAGCGGATACCGTTTATTTTTTTGAAAAAGAGATGGTTTCGACTTTTGTTTTTGGCGACTACGATGTTACATATGATCGGATATCAGTTTAAGAGATAATGGACTAAATCATGTAATTATCAAATCATTTATTATGATAGCCGCTATATAATATGAGGAAGGTGTCAAAAGTTCCTTTTGACACCATATGACTACCGGATTGTTCCGTTTCTTCGAAACTCTCACAATCCTCAAACATTCGCAAATCCGCACTACGTGCTACTTTGCTCATGTTTGGCGGGTCATAAATTCATATTCGATTTCGAGCAAGCTCGAATCGAAATGACTTTTGACCCTTACGTCATAATATTGGCTGTTAATGAAAAAAGCAGTGGGAAGTTTGAAAATGAAAATAGCATTTTTAAATCTGTGCCATACAGATCCGGAACTTGTTGCAAGGTGCGCTCGAAGGCTTTGCAAAGATCCGGATTTTGATATGTATGTGCATGTAGATGCAAAACAGGATATAGAGCCATTTAAAGAAGCATTGAAGGGGATACGCGGTGTTTACTTTACGCCTAACCGCCATAAAGTGTACTGGGGCGGATATAATGCCATTCATGCAAGCTTTGAACTTCTTAGAAGTGCTTTAAATAGTGGTGTTCATTATGACTATTATGTCATGATGCAGAACCTTGATTATCCTATAAAAAGTAATGATGAAATCAAAAAGTATTTTGTAGATAACAAGGGCAAAGAATTTATACGGGGATGTCCTATTGCAGGGACAAGCGATTGGGAGTTTTCAAGAAAATACAGACTTTTCTATATGAAGGATAATCCATATGGAAAAGCATCCAATACTAATCCAATAAAACTATTAATAACAATAGCTCAGATGATCATGAGCATTACAACAATAAGCTGTAACGGCACTATTCATGAAAAAGGTCAAAGGTTTGATCTTTATTATGGCTGTGCCCAGTGGGCAGTTACGGATGAATGTGCCAGATATTTAGACAATTTTGAGAAAACACATCCAAAGTTTAACCGTAAGATGAAAATAATGCAGTTTCCTGATGAAGAATATTTTCATACTGTTGTACATAATTCGAAATTTAAAACAAGTTGTTTTAAGTATGATGAACCCATTGCAAGGTGGCTTGTAAACTGGAGGAATCTTACATACTTTGAATTTCCAAAAGAAGTCAGTGTGATGACGATGAAAGATTACCAGAAGCTGCTTAGTGTACCGGACCTTTTTTGCAGAAAGGTAAGAAGTGATATATCCAAAGACCTGTTAGATGAGCTAGATAAAGAAAACTTATAAGAACTGGAGACATGATGACAATAAAAAATGAACCGCTGATAAGTGTAATAGTTCCAATCTATCATGTAGAACAATATCTTCGTAGATGTATTGACAGCATTATCGGTCAAACATATAAAAATCTGGAAATAATACTTGTAGATGATGGCTCTGATGATGGATGTCCTGACATCTGCGATGAATATGCCAGGAAAGACAACAGGATAGTTGTTATCCATAAGGAAAATGGCGGCCTTTCAGACGCCAGAAATGTGGGCATAGATATTGCTAAGGGTGAATATTTGGCATTTGTAGATTCTGATGATTATATACATAGGGACATGTATAGAATACTTATGAAAGAATTAATTAAATCAGATTCTGATGTAAGCATGTCTACCTACAAATATGTGTATGATGGTAAGCCGGATGAGCAGGATATTACGTATGAAGAAGATTATTCTATAGAAACAATGTCCGGAATTCAGGCGCAGTATAGCTATTATAGTGATGATAAAAAGCTGGAGTTAACAGTAGCGTGGAATAAGCTTTATAAAAAGGAATTATTTAGTGATCTACGTTATCCCAAAGGGAAAATATTTGAGGATGAGTTTACAACTTATAAGGCTCTTTATAGAAGCAAGAATATTTGCTTAGTTAACCTTCCTTTGTATTATTATCTTCAAAGGAATGATAGTATTATCGGGGTTATGAATGGCAAAAGAAATGCCAAAGTTGTAGATGGATATTTGCAGAGAATTGAATTTTATAATAAAGAAAATGAAGATGAACTTTGGTGTAAGGCAGTGATGCATTGTCTTCATATGATATGTTATTTGAAGTCATGCAATAAAGAATTGGATTCATCGAATGCAGATATTTTTGGAACTTACAGAAAAGATCTGTTGAAGGTGATACGTAATAATCGTTCTGCATATAAAAAGCTTAGCAAGTGCCAGAAAGTGGAAATCAGACTATTCAAAATTAGTTCAAGTTTGTACTACCAGGTATGGAATAAGTATAAAAAGAGCTAATACTAAAGAATAGTTTCTCTTTGACTGGAAGTAATAATTTGAGGAATGTATGAAAGAAGAAGTGGTAAGTGTAATAATACCAATTTACAATGCTTCTAAATATTTAGAAGGTACAATTGAATGTATCATAAATCAGTCGTATCAAAATCTCGAGATAATCCTGATAAATGACGGTTCAACTGATTCTAGCCTTGATATATGCAATGCATATAAAAAGAAGGATTCCAGAATAGTTGTTATAGACAAAGACAACTCCGGTCAGTCTGATTCAAGAAATGTCGGAATAGCTGCATGCCATGGAACATATATCTATTTTGCAGATAGTGATGATGAGATGGATCCTCAGCTTATAAGGACATGTGTAGAAGGGATTGAAGGAAAAAACACAGACCTTTATATATTCAATTATTATAAGACTTATATAAAAAGCAATAAAAGAAGAGATATAGAAGAAAGGGCTTTTGCCAAGGGACTATATGATCTTAGTGATGATAAGAAAAGACTTAAGTTTTATACCAATATACTATTAAATTATGGCTGCGGTTTTGAAGTATGGAACCGTCTATATAAGGCAGAAATAATTAAGTCAAATAATATCAGGTTTCCAATATATAAGCCGGTAATTGCAGAAGACTTGTGCTTTAATCTGTTCTATATGATGTATGCACAAAATGTAGAAGTTACCAATAATAGATTGTACTATTATCTGATCAGAGATGATTCTTCCATGGGAGCTGACAGAGGCCTTGTCAGAATTAATCAGTACAATATGGTAAGCCGTATTTTTAATCAATATGTTAAGGATTGTTCCAATAAATATTTTGAACGCAATTATGATATGATTCATGTTTTGCTTTTATATCATGAACTTATGAATATGGAACTACTTGATATGAAAAAAGAATTAGATAAGGTTGATGATAGATCTTTTCTGTTAGGGCAACTTGGAAAGTCAAGGTTTAAAATGCTCGATTACATAAAAAATATGGGTCTGCTAAGAGGTGTCAAATACAATCTATTGAGTGGTTACTATTATAAAGGTAGTAGAGTAAGATATATTATTTTGAAGAAATTGATGAAATAAAAATACAAAGCCGGATTGGGAGAGGGACAAGAGGTTAAGGATGAAAGTCGGTATAATGTCAATGCAGCGGATCATAAACTATGGTTCGTTTTTACAATCATATAGTTTAAAGAAGAATTTTGAAGCTTTAGGTGCAGAAACTACATTTGTAGATTATGTACCAGGTGAAGTTCTGGTATCTAAAAACGAGGGAAAAGATGGGAAGCTTAGTAAAATACTAAATAAAGTAAGATCACATGTGCTTTTTCCAAGAAAAAATAATAATGAGTTAATGAACTCTTATTGGAGAGATTATCAAAAGCTTGATTCATCATTCTATAGTGATGTATTACCTCTTCTTGGTGTGACAAAAGAGAAGAATTATAAACCAGAGCTTGATGCGCTTGTTATAGGCAGTGATGAAGTTTTCAACTGTCTTCAGGCCAATCCTGATGTAGGATATTCAAAAGAATTGTTTGGATATGATAACAGGGCTCAAAAGCTCTGCACATATGCTGCTTCGTTTGGGAATACCACAGAAGACGGCCTTAGAGACTATGGTATTTATGATGAAGTGAAATCTATGATTGGCAGATTTGATGCACTATCTGCCAGGGATAAAAATACATACGATATTTTAAATAAGATGTATGATGGCTATATCTGCAAGAATGTGGATCCTGTTTTTCTATATGATTACCATGATGAAGTAGACAATATCAAAGTTGAAGAGGATAACTACATCGTAGTATATGCATATGCTAAAAGATTCTCCCAAAAAGAATCTGCAAATATAATAAGGTTTGCAAAAAAACACAACAAAAAAATAATATGTCTGTGTGCTCCTCAGGAATATATAGAGGGATACAAAGCGCTAAAGCCATTTGAAATCCTTGCATATGTTAAGCATGCTGATTATGTGATAACAGACACATTCCACGGAAGTGTGTTTTCAATCAAGTATAACAAAAGATTTGCGACATTTGTCAGAAACACTGGTGCCTCGGGCAATAATGAAAAGCTTAATGATCTTCTTGCAACATTTGGACTTTCAGACAGATCTGTACAAAATGCCAGGGATCTTGAATCAATACTAGATAGAGAAATTGATTATGATAATGTTAACACTACTATAGATAATGAAGTATTAAAGGGGAAGAACTATTTAAAAAGTATTCTTGAATCTTAATTAGATGAATCCTTGAATATCATATTCAAGAATATATAGTACTTGCATAGGAGAACAGATGGAACTGTGTGATACGAATAAATGTACCGGGTGTAGGGCATGTATGAATGCGTGTCCTAAAGAAGCTATATCTATGGGACATGATAAACTTCTAAAGACTATTCCGGTAATTGACAATACAAAATGTGTAAATTGCGGGATGTGCAAGAAGGCGTGCCCAGTTTTAAATGAGTCAAAATACTCTAAGGCAGATGTATGCCTTGCTGCCTGGACTTGTGATAAAGAGGACCAGAAGACTTGTTCCTCTGGTGGAATAGCGACAGCACTTTCTAAGCTTGTCTTTCAAAATGGTGGCAAGGTTTTTGGATGTGATTTTGACGATGATTTTAATCTGACTATCAGACCGGCAGAGTCTTTAGATGATATTGAGAGATTCAAGAAGTCTAAATATGTCCAAAGCAGTACCGGAGATTCTTATAAAAAGGTTAAAGAGTATCTGGAACAGGATCTGGAAGTACTATATATAGCTACTCCATGTCAGATAGATGGACTCCTTCACTTTTTGAAAAAAGAATATGAAAAGCTTTATACCATAGATATAATCTGTCATGGAGTTCCACCAATAGAGTATCTTAAGCAATACATAGCTTTTCTTAAAAGACATATAGAATAAACAAAATAGATGATATTTCATTTAGAGGCGAAAATGAGTTTTATTTTTCTGCGACTAGTAATAATGAGAAAGTCTATTATGAAAAATCATACTTTGATTTGTATTACGAATCCTTTTTGAGAAGTGTTTCATATAGAGATAATTGCTATTCATGTAGATATGCTAAGATAGACCGTGTTTCGGATCTTACAATAGGAGATTATTGGGGGCTTGATAAGTCTTCATTGCACAAGCCTTATCTGGGAAGGGTATCAGAGATACTTGTTAATACAGCTAAGGGAAAAGCACTTCTTGATAAGGCAGGAGATTATCTCCATACAGAACAGGCTAGTCTTAAAGTGGCTATAGATCATAACGAGCAGCTTTCGCACCCGTCTGATTTCCCTGCTGATAGAAATGTGTTTGTAGAAGCGTTTAAAGGGGACTTTATTAAAGCTTCATACAAAACCGCCATTGGTAAGAGAATTAAGAAAGTGATAATGAAGAAGAGACTAAAAAGACTTTTAAAAGGCTTTAAATCTTCTAAATAACATAATTTGAAATTGTTACAAATATAAAATTGAATTGGTGTCGCGAGCTCCATTAGGAGCGAACTATTAGCTACTTCCTTTGCTCGCAGCATGATGTTAAGCTTGAAAAGGTTTCATTTTCAAACCCAAATTGATGAAGCAAGCTCCATCAATTTGAACTATTAGCCACTCGCTTTACTCGTGACATGAGGTTAAAATATGAATGATATATTGGTATCAGTAATAGTGCCTATCTATAATGTAGAGAAGTACCTTCCTAAATGTATAGATAGCATAATATGCCAAACATATAAGAATATCGAGATAATACTTGTTGATGACGGGTCACCGGATAGTTGTGGTCAGATCTGCGAAAACTATAAAAAGAAGGACAGTAGGATCAAAGTAATCCATAAAGAAAACGGTGGACTGTCAGATGCCAGGAATGCTGGGATAAGCATTGCAAGCGGATGTTATTATATATTTATTGACTCTGATGATTATATACATGAATGTATGATTGAAATCCTGGTAGAAGGCGTTGTTTCTACAGGTTCTGACATAGCTGTGTGCAGTTTCGGAAATGTCAAAGAAGATGACAAAATAGATAATCATTCAAGGATAAATACAGGATCCTATAAGCTTATTAGTGAAGACATAGATAGGCTTTCATATTTTTATGGTGATAAATATACAGAATTTACTGTGGCCTGGAACAAGATATATCCTGCATCTTTTTTTAAAGAAATAAAGTATCCAAAAGGTAAAATTCATGAAGATGAGTTTACGACATATAAACTTTTGGAACTTGCCAAGAAGATTGCATATATAGATGTTCCTCTTTATTATTATGTCAGTCGAAGTTCAAGTATTATGGGAGAAGAGTTTAGTCTTAAAAGACTTCATAGACTTGATGCAATATCTGAAAGAATGGATCATTATCTGTCCTTAGGCAAATATGATTGGTATGAAAAGAACTTGTTTCTTTATAGGATATTCTATGTCAGATATTATAAAGCTGTTAAAAAGCAAAAAATGGATATAGATATATTAAAAGAATACTTTAAGACTTACAAGAAAAGTGTCCTAAAGAATATTTTAAAAACAAACATCAGTATTAAGAAAAAGTTAGGATACATTTATCTGGCACTATTTCCGGATATGTATATAGAAAAGAAGTTATAAGAGGTTTGCTAGACAATGGGTAGTAAGAAAAGAATAGCTATAAATATGATCGCACAGTTTATAACATTTATCATAAATGTTTCGATCAATTTTGTATTAACACCATACATAACCAAGCACGTTGGTAAAGAGGTTTACGGTTTTGTAAATCTGGCTTTTCAGACAACAGGGTATGTAACTATTTTTACATCAGCGCTTAATGCCATGGTAGGAAGATATATAACGATCAATCTTGGCAAAAAAGATTATAAAAATGCCAATATGTATTTTTCTTCGGTAATAGTTGCAAATCTTATCATATCACTTGCTCTTGTGATTCCTTCGGTATTTGCGATCCTTTATCTGGACAGATGGCTACAGATACCAATGCAGTATACTACTGATGTTAAGATACTGTGGATGTTTATAGTGATAGATTTTTTGTTGTCACTTTGTACTAACTGCTATGGCGTTGCTACATATGCAAGTAACAGACTTGATCTGGCAGCTAGACGTAATACTGAGAATACTATTATAAGAGCAGTATCACTTATACTCATGTTCTCTATATTTGCACCAAGAGTATGGTATGTAGGATTTACCAAGTTTATATGCGGTTTCTGGATCATAGTGACCAATATATACTATACAAGAACACTTGTTCCTCAGCTAAGATTTAATAAATTGTCAATTAAGTTTAAGGCTGTAGCGGATCTTGTAAAAGTTGGAATCTGGAATTCAGTCCAGCAGCTTTCTACAATTCTAATTAATGGATGTGACATGCTGATCACTAATATTTATATAGACGCTGCATCTATGACACTTATGGGATTTGCCAAGACTGTACCAAACTATCTTATGTCTATAATTGGTATAGTTTCCGGATCATTTGGTCCTGAGATGACTCTTCTGTATAGCAAGGGAGATATGAAAGCTTTTGAAAAATATGTAAAGAGTGCAATAAAAGTGTGCGGCTTTATATGCTCAGTTCCGATACTTGGATTTATAACTTTTGGAACCAAGTTTTTCCATTTATGGCTTCCTACCCTGACATCGGGAGAAGTTACGACAGTGCAGATATTGTCTATACTTATCCTTGCGCAGACAATATTTGATGTATATATATATCCTTTGTATACGGTTAACCAGATTACTACCAGACTTAGGATTCCTGTTCTCGTATCACTGGGAATAGGTGTTGCCAATATCATTGGTTCCATACTCCTTTGCGTTTATACAGACCTTGGAGTATATGCAATCCAGATAGTAAGCTCTGTACTGCTTACTGCGAGAGTATTTTTCTTCGCGCCTATATATGCGTCATATACTCTTAACTTAAAATGGTGGACATTCTATGGCCCGCTTTTTAGAGGAGCATTATCATCTGCGATAACAGTAGTTATTTTTTATGGGGTGCTTAATGTTATGACGGTTAATTCATGGCTTATGCTTGTAGTTGCTGCTATTGTCTGTGGAGTGATCGGATATACTGTTAATTACTATATTGTTTTGAATAAAGCAGAAAGGATTATGGCTAAAGAGGTTATAGCAAAAAAATTGAAACTAAAAAAGAAATGAGACAGAATAACTAGTATAGTGAAGTAGATGTCTTAAGTGACTATTGATACTTACTTCATGCAAGGCATAATGATACACTCGGCCTGTTAGACAAAAAGATTTACTTATTATATAAGGGAGATCGTTATATTATGAAAGATCTCATACAAGTTATAATACCGATCTATAAAGCACAAGAATTTTTGTATAGATGTCTTATAAGTATTAAGAATCAGACATATACTAATTTTATAGTTTATTTGATCAATGATGCATCACCTGATAATAGCCTTGAAATCTGTCGCAAGATTTCACAGGAAGATGCGAGGTTTAAAGTAATATCTCTATTGAAAAACTCCGGACCGGCACATGCTAGAAATGTTGGACTTGAGCATGCTGATCTTAAACAAGGATATATAGCATTTATTGATGCTGATGATTATATTGAGCCTAGGTATTTTGAGCATCTTGTTAATCTATTAAAAGATAGTGATGCTGATTTTTCATGGGTTTCAGTTAATAATACCTTTGAAAAAGAAAAACTTGTTTTCCCTGAAATAGACTGTGATAAGGAGAAAATATTCTCTATTACAGGACATGACCTTCTTCTAAGAGAAGACCTAAGGATAATGTATCTTATGGTATGGGGCAAGCTTTTTAAGTCTTCTTTGTGGAAGGACGTTAGATTTAATGAAGCTTATCATTACTTTGAAGACGGAGCAACAACATTTAAGGTCATCTATAAAGCCGGGAAAGTAATAGTGTCCGATTTAAAACTATATAACTATTACTATTCTGAAAACTCTGTAACAAGAAGCGGAATAAATACTACAAAACTAATAGATGGCTTAAACACTGAAATAGATAAGATAGATTTTTATAAAGAAAAAAACGAAAAAGATCTTATGGATATGGCATATATTGCATATCTTAATACAATATTGGGAATTCTGAGGCAAACCGACAAAAGACAATATAAAAATCTTAGGAGTAAAGTCTGGAAGCTTTATAGACAGAGCTACAAAAATGTATTTGACAATAAAAATATAAGTAATACTCAAAAGTTAAAGTATTGCCTATATAGAATAAATCCTGATATACAGAAATTGTATCTTAAACTGAAACTTGGTTAAAGAATTAAGACTGATACAGTAAGTACCAACAAAATATGACAATATGTTATAGTAAACAACTTAGGAAAATGTAAATAGTCAGTCGATAAATGCTTGATATATCAGAATAAGACAACTGTTATAAGGCATTTACAAAAGACATCTTCGATAGTTGATTTATTTGTAACATGAGGTATATATGGGAAAAAGAGATGAACTTATAACAATAATTATGCCTGTTTACAATGTCAAAGAGTATATTTCGGCTTGTGTTGACAGTGTAATAAATCAGACATACAGGAATTTTGAACTTATTTTAGTTGATGACGGATCAACAGATGAAAGTGGAACAATATGTGATGAATATGTTCAGAAAGATTCAAGAATCTCTGTAATCCATAAAGAAAACGGCGGTGTATCAGATGCCAGAAATATAGCTATTCCGGTTGCAAAGGGGAATTATATCTGCTTTGTGGATCCTGATGACATGCTGGCTCCAACTTACCTGCAGAAGTTGTATGAAACAATGATTGAAAGCGGAGCAGATCTTGTAGCTTGTAATTATTATTCTTTTAATGACGGGGATGTAATTCCGGAAGATATTTGGAATGGAACTCATGAAACTTTGGTTATTACAGAAAAAGAAATGGAAGATGAAGCTTTCGCCGCGGAATATACTGTCAAAATGGTTATACCTATCAATAAGATGTATAAAAGATGTATTTTTGACATAATAAAATACCCTGTTGGTAAAATCCATGAAGATGCTTATGTGTATCACCACATGTTGCATGAAGTTCAAAAGGTAGTATATATATCTGATATTTTATACTATTATCGTCTTCGAAAGAATTCTATTACTAATAGCGGTTTTAAGATTAAAGAGCTGGAAGATTCCATGGGCGCAGTAATAGATCGAATTGATTTTTATCATGGCCTTGGTAAACAGAGGCTTACGGATATCGCAATAGACGGATATTTGTATTTCCTTTGGAGAAATATAGATATTATGAAAAAGGAAGGTATCAAAGATTATAAAGAACTGATCAAAACATATATCAGGATTTTCAGAAATAAGATCAGGTATTTAAAGGTGTCAAAGGACTATCCATTAAAGAAGCTATTAAAAATGTATTATATAGCATATTTGAAAACAGACTATTAAGTGAAGATTAGTAAATACAGGAAAGATAAAAGGGGATATGAAAAAAGAAGTAAATGCAAAGATCAGCATAGTCGTTCCGGTATATAAGACCCAGGATTATATTGATAGGTGTATACAAAGCATTTTGGGACAGAGTTATCAGAATTTTGAGCTTATTCTTGTAGATGATGGTTCGCCTGATAATGCAGGAGATATCTGCGATGAATATGCTCGTAATGATAATAGAATAAAAGTAATCCATCAAAAGAATTCCGGACAGTCGGCTGCAAGAAATAATGCGCTCAAAATTGCTACAGGGGATTATTACTGCTTTATAGATTCGGATGACTACGTAGCTGATAATCTGCTTGAAAGATTATATAGCCTGATAGTAGAGAAAGATGCAGATATATCTTTTGTCGGTTATAGTTCATTCACTGGTGAACAAGCTGACGTAGTAGCAGATTCTGCTCCTGATATCTTTTCGTATAGTAATACTGACATGATTAAAAATATACATATGGTAAAAGATGAACTGTATGTTGTCATGTGGGGCAAACTATTCAAAAAAGAGCTTTTTGAAGGAATACAGTTTCCAGAAGGAAGGATCTGTGAAGATCTGCATGTTCTGTACAGGATCTACGATAAGGCGAAAATCTCAGTATTTAGCGATGAGAAGCTTTATTATTATTATAGAGGCAATGTTTCAAGTTCTACGTACAGTATCAATAAGAAGTTCTATGATGATGTATTCTGGGTTTTGGATAAGGAGATAGAATATATCGATGACAGGCATCCTGAGCTTGGCGATTATCCAAGACGAACATATATGTACTGGATTGTTGACCTTTGTAAAAAAACAGGCGGCTTTATCTCTTGTGGGAAAATGAGAAGTCTTTATCTTAAATATAGACAGTTATACAGAAAGTCGTGGTATGAAAAAGAGAAATTCTTCACATTTTTTTATTATATGCCTAGCATATATGTATTATTAAAAAAGTGATGATCATAAATACTAGTAATTCAAAAAAGTGGTTGTTGTGATTGTTAAGAACATGTTGCCGCGGTGAAGTCTTAGAAGCGGCATAAATAGCAATTGATAACATGCGTTATTGGGAGAGTATAAAAAGGTTTAGTATGGAACTTGTTAGTGTGATAATTCCTGTATACAATCAGGAGAAATATTTAGATAAATGCATAGACACGGTATTGACCGGAACTTACGGAAATGTGGAATGTATTATTGTTGATGATGGGTCTACCGATAATAGCCCCGCTTTGTGCGATGAATACAAAAAGGACAAGCGCGTAAAGGTTATTCATAAACCTAACGGAGGATTAACAAGTGCCAGAAAAGCCGGTTTTGATGTTTCAAAGGGAGAATATATCACTTTTATTGATAGTGATGACTATGTAACGAAGGATTATGTAGAAAAGCTCTTTAAGGCACTTACAGATGCTGGTGCTGATATGAGTATCTGCGGTCATTATAGAGATGAAGACGGAAAGATTATAGAAAACACATACCCTATTTCTGATAGGATACTTGATGGTAATATTACGAACGATTATATTCTGCCAATCATTGGTAAAATATATGCTCCCGGTTATGAGAATTTTCCCGGATATGTATGGGGTAAGCTCTATAAAAGAGAATGTATAACAGATAAATGTTTTGTCTCTGAAAGAGAAGTATATACAGAGGATGATATCTTCCAGATGTATGTATGTGAAAACGTTAATAAAATTGTCTTTATTAAGGATAAACTGGTATACTACAGAGATAATGTAAAGTCTCTTACAAGAAGATACAGAAATGGGATGTGGGATATGCTTAAAAAGCGTCACCAGATGGTTGAAGAGTACTTTAAAACTCATAATATAAAAGATAATGACCGCCTTATTGCGTCAGCATTTTATGCAATTTATGTATCTGTTACAAATTCTTATCTACATGGAAATGTAACAGAATGCGTTAAAGAGCTAAGAGCGATCCGTAAAGATCCTTTTGCTGTAAAGACATTAAAAGAAATAAGGACAAAGCTTTTACGGCCAAGGCAGAAAATGTTTTATATGTTGTTCAAACTTAGATGCTATCATTTAGTTTATCATTTTAGAAATACAATGTTTTAAAATATATCGTAATGACTCGTGACATGAGGTAAATATGAGTAGGATCAAAACAGATTTTTTATCAAAAGGAATATATATGCTGGTGATGATAGCAGTATCATGCTCTATTCTTGCCTGCGGAAGAAATGTTAACAATCTGACTGTAGATACAGAAAATACTGAAACAGATAAGGTTGTTGCCACCACTCAGAATCCCAGCATCGTATATGCCAGTGAAGATATGTCTGTAGAAGAATTATACAAGGATATGGGCAATGGTATGAGCCTTGGTAATGATCTGGATGTATGTGATTGGGACGCGATAGGTTCTAATAAGGCTATAGGTTATCAGGCTGCGGCAATATATACTACAAATCCCTACAGTACATGGAATGCATCATCATATCAGTATTTTTCATATGACGGATCACTCCATTTTGTATGGAATATTGAATCGCTTAATTCAGAGAACAACACTATCTGTGATAGCTTTGCAATTCAGATTGTATCTCATGAAAGTAATGCTCAAAATAAAGCTTTTACATGCAGTATAACGAATGCAACCTTTACAACAGCAACTGGTGCCAAATATACCATGAGTAGTCTGGTAGGAACTCATCAGCTTACGATCAAAAATGATGTTACGCAGTATTTGTATCAGCCTATGTCAACATTTGACGGCGTAAAGACTACAGGAGACGTCATAGGTGGAAAGATTGAGATAGACCTTAAGCTAGAGGACTTTTATTATGATGTAAGTTCAGAGATATCCAAGCTCGAAACATATTGGGGCAATCCTGTTGCTACAGAAGATATGATCAAGGCAATCAGTGACAGAGGTTTTAAGACCATAAGAATACCTGTTACATATTTTAACCATATGTCTGATGAAGGAACTATAGATCCCGCCTTTCTTGACAGGGTAGAAGAAGTAGTTGACTGGGCTTTAAAGTATGATATGTATGTAATCATGAGTATTCAGCATGATACCGGTAATGACGGATGGATCAAAGCTTCCGAGTCTAACTATAAAAACAACAAGACAAAAGTTGAATATATGGTCAGACAGATCGCAGAAAAGTTTAAAGACAAAGACAATCATCTGATCCTTGAAGGTTTCAATGAGATGGTCAATGATAAGTGTCAGTGGGATGACTATATTCCTGACAAAGATCTAAGCGTTATGAACAGATGGAATCAGCTCTTTGTTGATACAGTTAGAACTACAGAAGGTAATAATGCAGATAGATATCTTCTTGTTAATACATATGCTGCAATGCCAACCAAGAAGGTCCTTGATGCATTTGTGCTTCCTTCTGATACTGCGAATAACAAGATACTGGTTGGACTTCACTGCTATTTTAACAATGACAATATGGATCAAAACTTTGCAGTAATGACAGATTTTACCAAAAAGTATAATGTCATAATCGGAGAATGGGCATTTTGGATCTCTAAAGATGGAGATAACAGAATTGAAGGTGCCAGTATGTATATGGAGTATGTGAAAGCTCTGGGGATACCGGCAATATGGTGGGATAACGGCCATATCAAAGAGATGGCAATATTTGACAGAAAAACACTGTCATGGCCCAATGAAGAACTTGTTGATCTGATTATAAACGGCAATTAAATAGCACGTCTTATTAAAACGAAAACCATATTTTGCAGTTCTATTATGAGGGATGATAACAGTCAAGTAGGGAAGTTTAAGTTTGAAAAAAGATAGAAACTGGAGAGATTTTTAGTGCCTAGAAAAATATTGATATACGTTGATATAAACGAGATTGAGTATGGAATATTTGATAATACAGACTATTCTATACTGTATGACCTTCTTTTGAAGGAGAGAAATGGTAATTGCCCTAACTGGGGCAATAAGGTATGGTTTGAGGGAATAGTATCCGAAATCAGCACACCATATATAGAATACGAATTTAAAAACACAGAAATGACACCTGAAGAAATAAATAACAGATTTGATGGCGTTCTTATGCCTTGTGCTAACATTTTCTCTGTTGAATTTATGGATGAGATGGTAAGACTTACAAAGGTGTTTGATAAGCTGAAAGTACCTGTATATGTCATATCTTGTGGTTTGCAGCTTGATAAAATGGAGAACATGGATGCTCTTGTCTCCAAAATCCAAAAAGTTTCAGCAAGATTCATTGATACTGTTTATAAGACAGGTGGAGAGTTCTGCTTAAGAGGTTATATTACTAAAGAGTTTTTTGACAAACTAGGTTTTCCTCAGGCTGTTGTAGCAGGATGCCCATCATTATATCAGATGGGAAGAAATATTATAGTTAACAAATCAGAAGTAGAACGTACTAAATTCAAAGCAGTAGTCAATAGTCAGAACTATCATTTGAATACAAAATTTTATAAAAGTATATTTGATGAATATAAAGGCAGCATATATATAGACCAGGATCATTATTACAGATATCTGTATCAGCCTGATTATTTTGATAATTCTTCTTTTGCAACCAAAGAGATGATAAAGAGAATCAAGGATAAAGGGCTTTTAGGGCTTGAACTGGTATCAGATAAAAGGCTTCTTCTTTTTGCAGATATACCAAATTGGATAAAGTATTTACAGAATAGTGATTATAATTTCTCGTTTGGAGCTCGTATTCACGGTAATATAACATCAATTCTATCGGGAATACCAGCAATGGTACATATCTGTGATTGTAGGACCAGAGAGATAGCAGAGTATTATAACATTCCCACTATTACTGATGATGAACTTAGTAGAGAGAAAGATATTTATGATATATATGAGAAACTGGACTACTCTCGATTTAATCAAAAGTTCCCTGAATTATTTGATAAATATGAGAACTTCCTTCGAAAGTGCGATCTGGTTGAGGATATAAATCAAAAAAATATCTTTATAGATATGCCAAGTAATCATAATGGGAAATTGCCACATGTAGTGAACCAAAAGTATTTAGATATCATGAACGATAAGATAACTAGGCATAAGGCAATATATACTGCGGTTGATTCTTCATTTAATTTTTACAGAAAACACATTAAAAAAGGTAGCTAAACGCTACCTCTTAACTCATCATGAAAATATATAATGATAGTATGTCATAAGAGAAATTATCAAAAAACGGATTCTTATGAGGCTAGGAGCTTCATTGGAATCCGTTTTCAATATTTTACTAAAACTTCCCACTTGGATGCCGTCCCGTCCAAGTGGGAAGTTTTAGTGTTTTATTTTATCAGGTTGAGCTCTTCATCCAGTTTTGTAAAGTGAAGACTGGAAGCCTTAATATATTCAGAAAGTTTGTCACAAGGTATATTAAAACTATTACTAAGCATATCATCAGCAAGCGTGTTACTAACCTGGGAAAGGTGTGATGATTTTCCGGTAAATTCAATGTCAGCAAGCATATTTTCAGTTTTATTGCTGTAAATTATCGGATAGAAATCTTTCTTGAATAATATAGCCAGAACAATTGAATGAAATCTTGTACCGATAATATAGTGACTATTTTTAAACAGTTTTATAGTGGCATCTAGCCCTATATCTTTGTAATTAATGCTCTCTATGTAAGGAGAATTCAAGCTGTCTTCAATTTCTTTTGCGATTTTATAGTCTCCTTGTTCTTCGCAAAGAGCAAGGAGCTTAACTTGTTTCTGCATGCCAACTAGTTTTGAAACAACCTCAAGAAGTTTGGCTTTGTATGAATCATGATAAGAATTTGCTTCCTTGGACTTTGCAGTATTTGCAAAATCCATTACTGATATCAGATAGTATCCATCATCCTGCAGATCAGATGAATCTAAGTTATATACAACATCGGGAGCATATAAGGCACAAGGCAGATCACTAAATAGATTATAGGATTTAATATCTCTGAAGGAAACCTGTTTGCACATAGAAAAGCATCTTTTGTGTTCCTTGTAATATTCTTCTGATGTATAAGGACCAAAATTACAGTCTATTATGTAAGGGTGAGACTTATACCATGGCTCATCAAACATGTGATCCCATCTATCAGTCTCTACGAAAAATGAACCTACTATAAAAATATTATCTTTACAAAATCTGCTGAAAAGATTTATAAAGAACAGGTTTCTATAATTTCCTTTATAAGTATTAGTGAGTTTTTGCCATTTAATACAAATGGAATTAATAACCTTAAAAAATAAACTATCTGTTTTGATATAGTTAAGGTTGGCTATATCTTTGAGATTGCGATCATTTCCTGAATCTCCAAGCACGATAAACTTCTCGTTTGGGTATCTGTCACATATCAATTTAACAAAAAGATCGTCTCCGAAATTGTTATTGAGGTATGCTCGAATTTGTATTTTTTTGACATAATTTCTCCGCTAATTAGATAACGATTATTAAGAGTCGGGATTTTAGCTTTCTATATAAAGCAAAAACGAAACTCAAATATGTGAATTAAAGTAACAATTCTGTAATATATGTAGAAAAAATGATTATAACTGTGTATAATATATAAACGGTTGTTTTTATGAATAACAAGGAAAAGTATATCATAAGACATGTGATAATTATATTTCAAAGATGATAGATTCTTAAGGATTATATTTAGTATACTGACTCATTTATATAGATCAAATTACTTGCCTATGAATTTATCCGGATTGTCATAAAATCTTGACAATGATTACAATGCTTTTTGACTTTAGTTCATGTATATAAATCTATATCCTTTGTTATTTGATCAAATATGTACGAGTACACACTTGTATATCTGTAATGCTATAGATCAAAAGCTTTATTGGCTATTGAAATAAAAAAGACTAGTTGGGAGAATGGCGTGAAGAAGAAAATTGGAATTGTAATGGCATGTGTAGCTATAATCAGTATAGCTTTTATAGCTATATTAGTAGCATATATTGGCTTTCCCTGGCAGAAAGTTGTTGCTGAGACAGCTCAGGCTTCAGAAATTACAAGAAATGCTGATACAGTAGATAATACCTATAGTTCTGTAAGAAATAGCAGCACTAATATTACACAGACATCTAAGCAGGAAAATACTACAAAAGTATCTGAGACAAGACAGTTCGTTGAAAAAATGGGAGTAGGAATTAACATAGGTAACTCCCTTGATGTATGCGATTGGAATAAAAAGTTTAAAATTGCATCAGACGCAGAAAATTATGAAACAACCTGGGGGAATGTGTCTATTACAGAAGGCCTTATCAAAATGATTGCCGATGAAGGATACGGAACTATCAGAATCCCTGTAACATATATGAATCATATAGATGCAGAAGGTAATGTTGACCCTAACTGGCTGGGGAGGGTATCTGAAGTTGTCGATATGGTAATAGATAACGATATGTACTGTATTATAGATATCCATCATGATACAGGCAATGACGGCTGGATCAAGGCTTCCAATAAAAGCTATAATGACAATCATGAGCGTGTTGCCAATATGATCGTGCAGATTGCAACTTACTTCAAAGACTACGATGACCACCTGATCCTCGAAGGC
This sequence comes from Butyrivibrio fibrisolvens, assembly GCF_023206215.1. Classification (NCBI taxonomy): domain Bacteria; kingdom Bacillati; phylum Bacillota; class Clostridia; order Lachnospirales; family Lachnospiraceae; genus Butyrivibrio; species Butyrivibrio fibrisolvens. The sequence continues at coordinate 68,370 of NZ_CP065801.1, read as the reverse complement.
TTTAATGAAATGGTCGATGATAAGAACAGATGGGAGAATGTTCCGGCTGATTCTTTAAAAGTATTTAATAGCTGGAATCAGATATTTGTAGATCTTGTAAGAAGTACAGGTTCCAATAATGCAACAAGATTCCTCTTGGTCAATACATATGCAGCATCCTGTGACGATAGGAATATTGAATATTTTGAACTTCCAAAAGATACAGTGGAAGACAGAATTTTGGTCGGTGTTCATGGATATATAGGCTATGATAAGCTTGACAGCGGATTTGAATCCATAAAGAAACTATACGATAGAGGATATGCAATAGTTATAAGTGAGTTTGGCTCATCAGGGCAGAGTAAGGTTGACAGAGCTGCTTATACTTCCGATTATGCAAAAAAAGCTGCAGAAATAGGAGCATGCCCTATTTTATGGGATGACGGATCTAATGCCAAAAAAGCATCTGATATTAAAAACTTTGCAATAATGGATAGGAAAAACCTTAAGTGGTATTTTCCTGAAATAGCAGATGCGCTTAAAGATGGAAACTAAAAAAGGAAACGTGTTCTAACACGCTAGTTTACTACAATCTTTCATTGACGGAGTATATTATTTATGCTAAAATTACACCGTTTTTGGAGGATTGTTTTTATTTGGAGCAAGAATATGTCTGCAATATTTGGGGCGATTGGTTTTGGGGGAATAATAACTTCTAACAGGGTACTTGAAATTCTAAAGAAACCCTTTTCCACTTGTGTAACAGACAATTATTTTGAATTTAAAATGAATTGAACAATTATAGTGAAAAAGTAGCGAGTTTGTTATTTGATTAGTTTACAGACTGTTTTTATCACAATTTGATTTGGTTCAATTATATTGATAGGTGTTCATATGATAAATGTAAGATCTTTTTTATTTGAGAACAAAGAAAAAACAGTAACAATACAGGCGTATATTTATTCTTTTTACTACCGCTTTATTGTTAAACATACATCGACCAAAAAACTTGAAGAAAGACTTGGAAAACGAGGCGAAGAGACTCCTTTTGAAGAAAGCAGGGAAAAGATTTCTATGGTCAAGCTATACGCTTTTCATATAAATCGTATTACGCAAAGGCTTCCTTGGGAGGAGAAGTGCCTTGTAAGAGCTATGACATTAAGGAGATTCTTAATAAAAAAACATATCCCATGTACGATATACCTTGGCGTCACTACACAGGAAGGTAAGCTTGAAGCTCACGCCTGGCTACGGTGCGGTAATCTTTGGGCTTCAGGTGGAAGCGGCGATGGATATACAACTGTAGCTAAGTTTGCTACTTATTAAAAAGTAAAGGACTATAATGATGGACAAAAAATATTATTACAAAATATATGGACTTACACTTGCATCGGACTATGAATTTCCACACTTTATCAGATTAGAAGAAAAAGTTGAGGCACCTGATATAGAAATTATTTATGGCGGAATACCGGATTTCATAAAACCCCAGATAGATGAAGGTTTTTATAAAGGAATCAAAAAAGATGAGATGTGGTTTTACAACAGTGCCGGTCTATTCTATATTCATGACAATAATAAGATCAATTTTATTGAATATAACAAGGGTACTATTGATGATGCAGCTGTTTTTCTTCCTGGTTTGTGCCTGGCAGTTCTTTTATGGTATAGGAAGATGATAATGATACATGGTGCCTGCCTTAGGATGAAAGACAAGACCGTAATAGTAGCAGGTAATAGCGGAGCTGGCAAATCCACTCTTACTACTGAACTAATAAAAAGAGGAGCTTTGCTTATGGCTGATGACGTAACAGGTATAGCTTTAAAAGATGGTCAGTTTATCTCCTTCCCTGCTTTTCCGGCCCAAAAGCTCTGTGAAGATCAGGTAGAGAAAAATGGCCTTGATACATCCAATTTAAAGCAGGTAGTATATGATCTTAATAAATTTGAAGTATCTAGAAAAGATGATTTTTATGACATTCCTGCAAAGGTAGATGCTTTATTCAGAGTAGAAGTTCAAGATGTTTCTGCTCTTACAAAAGAAGAAATTACCGGAGCAGAAAAGCTTAAGATTATTACAGATTGTATCTACATCAATTGGTTATTTAATGATACTTTCAGGTTAGAACCTGATGATATGTTCAGATGCATAGGATTATCCAACCAGATAGCCGTACATAAAATTTGCAGGAACAAAACTCAGGATACGATTAAAGAAATACTTGATTATATAGAGAGTAATGTGTGACGGAGTAAAACAAGATGTCGGCTATATGGGGATGCGTTGATTTATCAGGAACTTTTGTAGATCCAGATATCCCTGATAAAATGAGCGAATGTACAAAAAAATACAGAATCGATCAGAGCCAAAGCGTTCTATTTGAAAATGTATATATGGCATGTGGATTACAGTACATTACTAAGGAATCGCAATATGAGAGGCTACCAATAGTACAGGACGATATATTTTTTACAGCAGATGTGCTTTTGGATAACCGTGAGGAACTGATCAAGGAGACTTTGTCTCAAGAATCATCGTCTGATGGTGAACTTCTTTTCAACGCCTGGAAACGGTGGGGAGAAAAGTTTGGTGATCATGTTTTGGGGCTTTATTCATTTGCAATATATGATAAAAGAAAAAAATGAATTCAGATTATATACTGATCATTTATCTTCAAGATGTATACACTATTATGAAAGTGGGAGTAAAGTATACTTCTCAACTTTGACGTCATCTATAACGGATGCAGTTTCTGAAATAGACATTTGCGATAAGTGGATAAGAACGTCTTTGTCAATGGATCTTGCTTATTGTTTTCTTTTTGATGGACTTACGCCATTTGAAGGTATAAAAATACTACCTTATGGTACAGGAATTGTTGTTAAAAAGAATGAAAGAGGCATAGAAGTAGAAAAAGTCAGATATTATGACCCTCTTTCGAAGATTAAAGAAAATAAAAAATACGATGATGAAAAATGTAAAGAGGGATTTAGAACAACATTCTTTAAATGTGTAAGAGATGCGATAAGAACAGACGGTGACTGCGGAATATTATTGAGCGGCGGTCTGGATTCTACGGCAGTTGGAAGTGTAGCAGCAAAATATCTTGAAAAAGAAAACAAGAATCTTTACTCATATACTTCGGTTCCGCTTAAAAAATATGTCGATGAAAATGGCAGAACCAATGGCTATAAGATTGAAGACGAATCAAAAGATGTTATGATGTTTTGCAATCATTTTCCAAATATAAAGCCGGAGTTTCTATCATGTGATGGTGAAAACTGTTTGACCCATGTAGATGAACTGTGTGATTATCTGGAATTGCCATTTAAGTCATTGATAAATTATGTATGGCTTCGCGACAGTTTTATAATGGCCAGGAAGCAAGGCGTTAAAGTTATTCTTAGTGGTGCTTATGGGAATGACACTATATCGTTTGGATATATGGAGAATACACTTGCAAGGCTTATAAAGGGCTTTCATTTTATCGAGGCATACAAGCAGTTTATGACATTTACTAAGAAAGAGGGAATTATCAAGAAAAGGTATTTCAAGCGCTTTTTGAAAGAATTCATTTCGAGTTTTAGAAAACAAGAGGTGATCTTCGATGAAAGAGGATACAAAAAAGAATATCTTAATAAATACGATATAGAATCTGAATGGGATAAACTCTTTAGAGGAATGACCGGTAATATAAGGACAAGAGATGCATATCAAAATTCAGTATTTGCAACCGGAATATTGCAATTGACAGGAATCGTAAATACTAAAGATGGTCTGTATTATGGAGTAGTGATGAGAGATCCTTCAATGGACAAGCGAATGTTGGAGCTGTGCCTTTCGTTGCCGTACAAATGCTTTGCGTGGAATGGAGTTGAAAGAAGACTAGTTAGAGAATATCTAAAAGATTTTGTACCTGATGAGATCAGACTCAATACCAGATTTAGAGGAAGGCAAAGTGCAGATGCTGTTTTTCGACTAGACTTGTATGGAGTCAAAAAAGTAAAAAAGCTCTCAGAATTGGTATCTGATAGTCTGGGTAAGTATTACGATTTAAATCTAGTAAAAGCTGAGATAGATGAACCGAACGATGAGGATAATATTGACTGGAAGGCTAAGATTGTTTCATTTGGTGTGTTTTTGAGTAAGTACAGCGCAAAAAAAGAAGGAGATTAAATCTCCTTCTTAACTTGACGAGAATTATTTAGCAACTGGGCCGCTAGCATACTCTTCTGCTGGTAAACCATTGTGAGAATAGTTAATGAAACCATCGTGCTCAGAAACTTTCCTACCGCCCTTAGCTGTCTCATTGATCTCAAGAGACTCCATAACTGGTGCATTCCAAACCTTCATTTCATACGTCCTCCTTTGTATTATTTGTGAACTTCCGTTCGACATTTATAAGTATATTAAAACTACTTATCTAAGTAAAGAAAACATACATAATTGTAAGAATTTTGTTAGGGGTATTATTTATGATAACAACAATCGATAACCTATTTATGCTTTGCAGAGCTCACCTGTATGGTACAGATAGACCTGATAGTGGGAACTATGAAGATGAGATTGATTTTGAAACACTCAAGAAGATGATTCAGGAGAATTCATTATCTGCATTTTTGTATAAACCATTAAAGGAATATAATGATCAGAAAAAGACCATACAAGATGAGGTGATGTCAGATTATGGCAGCTACATACAGGCTGTCATGTTTAGAGAATTATCCAAAAACTATGGAATTAAAAAACTCTGTACAGAAGCTGAGTCTAGAGGAATAAGACTGGTTTTCTTTAAAGGCATCATTCTTGCAGACCTTTATCCTCAATATGCAGAAAGAACCAGTGCCGATAGTGATATTCTTGTAAGCGAAGAACAAAAAGAGGCTGCCGAACAGCTTTTGATTGAGTCTGGATATGAGAAGAATCTTGAGCATTCAAAAAATCATGTTCAGGTGTACTACAATGAGAAACTAAGTCATACAGTAGAGCTTCATACAAGGCTTTGGGAGGACTATACAGGGCCTAGAATAGATATACTAGACAAGATGAAGCTTAGCTGCCCGGAGACTGATATAAGGATTACAGCATGTGGTATAGAAGTAAATACCCTTGGTCATGAAAAGCATCTTGTGTATCAGCTTTTTCATATCATCAAGCATTTTAGCCTTGAAGGAATCGGAATCAGATACCTTATAGATACAACACTTTTTGTAAACAGGTATTTTAAAGATATAGATTTCAATCTTTTCTGGAAACATATAGAAATGCTTGGATATACTAAGTTTGTAGAAGCTTTTTTCAAGATATGTATTGATGAGCTCAAAATGAATGACAAGGTCTTTGAAAACCATACAATAACACTTGATCACAGCGTAGAAGATCTTAAAACAGACCTTCTTAATGTTGGAATATCCAAAGAAAAGAGAGCAGGGTGGCAGATAATGGGCGCAATGGAGTCTTATTTTACGGGCGAAGCCAAAGCACCTAAAGCCGGTATCAGAAGAAGGCTTGCTATGGTTTTCCCATCCCTTGATGCGCTGCCCAAAACATACTTATATGCTAGAAAGCATCCCATACTCCTTCCAATTGCATGGGTTCATAGAGCTATTAAGTATCTTATTAGAAGAAAAGACCATAAAGATGAATTCTTCAGTGTAGGAGAGAAGATTGACGTAGGAGATAGAAGGATCAGCCTTATGGATGAACTTGGACTATTAAATAATGACTAAAAAACAGCAGCTACGATCTAAGTGATCGATAGCTGCTATTTTTTTACTATAGGAAGAATGAAACCTGCAAGCGAATAAGTAAGCGGGTTCATTGCTTTCATAAAGGCTGCATTTTTCCCTTTGTATTGTTTGAGATATTTACCACTTTTCCAGTTTGGAAAAGTACTTACAAGCTTATCCCAGTTAGCTGAAATAGCTTTCTTTCTGTCAGATGGATCTTTGATCCTGGACATCCTTGATAAGGAACTGCAAAGAAGGATCCTGGTATACAGGAATTCCAAGGCATCCTTATATTCGTCCATAAATCCCTTTTCTTTATAAAATGCATATATGTCATCAAGAATATCGAATATCTGCATTGTCTTTAAAGTCTGAAAGTTATTGATGGAAGTTCCTCTTTGAACATAGTGGACAAAGGGGTCTTCAACATATTCAATCCTGTTAAGAAAAGGAACAATCTTACAGTAAAAGTTTACATCTTCATAGATTAGACCTTTAGGAAATCTGACTCCAGTCTCTAAAAGCCATGAAGTTTTGTATATCTTGTTCCAAACAACGGATCTGCCGTTCATAATAAGTTCTTCTTTATCATGAATATGCCTGCCTATCTCGGTGTCTTCGTAGTTGTCAAAAGTGTGGTGAAGATTACACTCTACAATGTCTGCAGATGTTTCTATGGCGCGATTATACATTGTCTCATACATTTTGGGATCAACATAATCGTCAGAGTCAATAAATCCGACGTATTCTCCGTGAATATATGGAAAAGCGTAGTTTCGGGCATCAGAAAGTCCGCCGTTTTGCTTGTTTAATACAACGATCCTGGAATCTTTTTGGGCATATCTTTCAAGGATATCAAGCGAACTATCTGTAGAGCCGTCATTAACTGCAAGTATCTCGATATCATTAAGCGACTGGCCGGTTAATGAATCGAGACACTTTTCAAGATAGTTTTCAACGTTGTAGATAGGAACTATTATGCTGACCTTAACGTTGGTATTGTTCATAATAGAATTGTCCTGCCTGGTTTAAGTTTAGGTTAAAGAAATAAATTTGGCCTCTTCAAGCTGAGTAAGGAATTTTTCTGTTCCTGAAAGGCATGTTTCTTCATCTACATCGTAGATAGTAAGGAGAGTCTTTACAAGATCTCCAACAGTTGTTTCGCTTTGGATATTGTCCCAGATATCTACAGCTGTTCCTCTGAGAAGGAAATATTTACCGCTCTCAAAATCAATCATGACCTTATCACCGGCCATATCAGTTACATCAATTTTTTTGATCAGTTTGATTTTTGTTTCTTTGTTCATCACAAACCCCATTTTCTAAAACTATTTTCACTTAGCAGTTGTATTTTCTGCCGAATCAATATTATATTATAGTGAAAGAAATATCAAGTTAAAATTCTATAATGATAGATCATGGGGTTAATATGAATAGTAACAAAGCATTACTGACTAAGCAGTTTATCCGGTTGCAAAGATATGCACTTGATAACAAAAAGCCGGATATTTCTTATGTCGGTTGTGACTGGGAGACGCTTATTTCTTTGGGCGGGTTAAATAAATGCGGCGCTCTTCTTAACAATGCTGTAAATAAAGATCCGGACTATTTTGACATAGATAAAGAGGTACTTAAAAAATGGAATGAAAAAGCCAAGAAGGAATTTCTGGATTCCTATAACAGATTCTCAGAGTTTAAGAGAGTTTATAGCTGCTTTCAAGAAGAAGGAATAAGAACTGTTGTTTTAAAAGGGTATGTTCTTGCTGTGTTGTATCCTGATATTTTTTCAAGATATAGTAGCGATCTTGACATTAAACTTGATCCTAAAGACAAAGACAGGGTGCATGAATTATTAACACAAAAGCTCGGCTTTTCTTATAACGAGGCAGATAGCAAGAACAATGTCAAACTTTATATGCATGGTAATCTTTTGATAGAAGCACATTACACCTTGTGGGAAGATTATCATGGTGATAATATCGATGTGCTTATAAAAGAAAAACTCGATGATGAAGGTACGCTTGTTAAAGTTTCTATCACGGATGATGTTGCAGTGTGGACTTTGGGACATACAGAGCACCTTATTCTGCAGATGTTTCATATTATCAAACATTTTATCGTAGAAGGTATTGAGAGCAGATATTTGATTGATATTGCTTTGTTTGTTAATAAATATAAGGATGAGATTGACTTTAAGAGGTTTTTCAGAGTATTCAAAGAAATGAATTTTGATAATTTCTGTGCTGTTTATTTTACGAAATGCATTGAATACTTTGGAATGGATGAAAATGTTCTGGCTAAAGAAGACAGAGTTTATCCGGAGGATGAAGCGGCTTTTCTGCAGGACATTGTTTTTGCCGGCAAAAGAGACCTTGAAGATAATTCAAGTTACAGCCTCCTGGGAATACTGTCTCCGTATGTTAATGGCAAAAAAGATGCAGGAGATAAAAAAGGCGGCAGAATACTTCATACTCTATTTCCATCAGTCTCAGATATTGATGATAAGTATGCTTATTGCAAGAAATATCACTTTCTGTTGCCCATAGCATGGATACACAGGGCATTTCGGGCCATATATTTTAAACTTACAAAGGGAAACAAAGTATACGGAGTAAAGGATAAAATTACCGGATCTGAATACAGGATCAGGATGATGAAGAATTCAAAGATTCTTTAATATAATCAAGGAAGTTATAAAGGTGAATCAGGTTTCAGTAATTGTGCCTGCCTATAACAGTGGCAGGACTATAGAAAGATGTATAAAGTCTTTAATTGGCCAGACTTACGATGCTAAGGAAATAATTATCGTAGATGATGGGTCTACAGATAATACTCCTAATATCTGTCAAAAATATGAGCAAAAGGGAGAACTTAAGTACTATAAAGCTACGCATGGAGGCGTTTCTAAGGTCAGAAATCTAGGCCTTTCAAAGGCAACCGGAGAATATGTAATGTTCGTAGACGCAGATGACTACGTCAAAGATACATTTTTGGAGAAGATGGTAGATGCTTTGGAAAGCGCAGACGCAGATATGTGCATCTGTAAATATCTTCGCGTCGTTTACAATGATCATTATCCGATAAAGAACCTTCAAAAAAGCGGCATCATAGATAGGAACAAGTATCTTATAGACACTCTAAAAGATCCCGGACATCACTATTTTGGCGTTATCTGGAATAAAATATTTAAGACAGATATCATCCGAAAGAACAATATAAGATTTAGGAGCGATATCACGCTGGGAGAAGATTTTGTATTTTCGCTGGAATACCTGCTACATGCAAAGAAGATCAATGTAATAGATGATAAGCTTATATATTACTGCTATCAGGACAGCAACACACTTTCCAGGATTAAGGAAAAAAAGATCACTGACTGCGAAAATGAAATGACTAATCGTAATCATATATACGAGACGTATGTTAATGTGATGAATAAAGCAGGTCTTTATAGTAAGTATGAAAAGCTTATTAACAGGTACTGGATTGTCTTTTATCTGAGGCAGAAATATGATCTTATTTCCAATTATAAATGGAGTATAGAGGAAAAGAAGCTCTGGATGCAGGAAATTCTTGATAATGGCAATGTCAAGGCAGCTCTTAGAATATATAAAAAGCCCGAGATCACTGCGCAGTACATGTACTACATAGTGACTCAGACTACTAAAAATATGCTTAAAGCGGTTATAAAAAAAGTTAAGAGTTAAATTCTGTTTAGAGCTGTATAAGAAGCAGGTCAAAGTTACATACAACGCATTTGTATTATGAAAACAGCAGTTTATTATAATGCTTACATATTCATATACAGATAATCTGATCAGTTATGAGTGAATCAGTCCTTAAGAATGGGTAGTGTTATGGCAAAAGTTGTGCCATGGTCACTACCTGTTTTTGATCTACAGGTTATAGTTCCTGAGTGGATCTCAACAATCTTCTTACAGATAGACAGACCAAGTCCGGCACCTGATTTGCCGGAAGGAGTCCTGGGTATATCTCCTGTAAAGGATCTTTCAAAAATCTTATCAATATTATCAGGTGAGATACCCGATCCGGTATCTGATACAGATATAATAACATGTGTTTCGGATTCATCGGTGCTTGCACTTAGCGTGATACTGCCATCTTCCCCCAGATATCTGAGAGCATTATCAAAAAGATTATTCAATACTCTGTCAAAATAATTAGGATCGATCTCGATAGTGTACTCAAAGCTCATAGGCACATCAAGTACTAGATTAACATCTTTGAATTTGGAATCCGCCTCATTAGTAAAAAAGAAATCTTCAAGATAATTGCCACATGGAAGCGGAACAGGCCTTACTATCGTACTGTTAGAAGATAACTTAGACAAAAGAAATATCTCGTCTATCATGTATTCAAGTGAAGCGGCTTTTTTATCAATCAGTCTGTAGAGATCTTTTCGGTCATCTGTACTGATTCCGGGAGTTTCTTCTAAATACTCAATAGCACTTCTGATAGCAGCTATGGGTGAACGAAGATCATGCGAGATATTAGAAAAATACTCACTTTGCTTTTGATTTATACTTCCTAGTTTAAGATTTGATTTATATAGACCTTTCGAAAGATCTTCTACTCCAAGAGATGGTTCATCGTATCTTTTTTTGGAATGCTCTTTCATCTTACCTTATTTGATCCGCATAAAGTTAAGGATCAACCTTTCTTCTTATATAAGTTTGGCGGCATTTAAAAAAGCCGGATTTTCATTTTGGCTTAGAATATATTTTAAGCCACGTACAAAAAGCGGTCTTGATGATACCTTGAATCTATAAATGATAGTTTGGTTTTAACAGTATAAAGGTCAGTTCATCTTGGAATTATGAATTTATATCCCTTGCCATAAGCCGTTTCTATGCAGTTCATAAGCCCACCATAGCTTTCCAGCTTTTTTCTGAGGCGGCTTGCAACTACCATTATGGTTCTTCTATCACTTTCCTGATATATACCCCAGATTTTTTTCCCTATAGTTTCAAAAGGAATGACTACTCCGGGATTTTGGACGAGCAACAAAAGAAGCTCATATTCTCTATTTGCAAGTATGATCTCGGTGTCGTCATTGTACAGAACTTTGCGGTCTAAAAGCTTGATTTGAAGAGGGGGATATGTTATCGTATTAGCTGCTTTTGTAATGTTTTTCTTTTTGATTTGAAGCCTTATTCTAGCTGACAGTTCTTTTAAGCTGTAAGGCTTTATCATATAATCATCTGCACCGGACATGAGCCCTTCAACACGATTGTCTTCAGAGGCCAGTCCGGACAAAAGTATAATTGGGGAGTCGGTATATCTTTTGATAACATTGATGGCGCTAAGGCCATCTGTTCCGGGCATCATAATATCAAGAACGATGCAGTCCGGATGAATCTGCTTAAGGGCAGATATAGCATCGTCAGCCGTCTGATAGGTATATACTTTATATCCTTCATCTGAAAGATGGTTTTTGTTTATCTCTAAAATATCCCTGTCGTCGTCAATTATCATTAAAACCATAGTGTACCTCACTGTGAAAATAGGTTTTTGTTAATTATATTATATCTGTTGGAGGAAATGAATGGAATTATCTGGGGAAAAATTGAATAAAGCAGCTGATTATGCTGAAGCTAATTTTAAGCTGATGTGGAAGCTCTTTTCCGAAGAAGACAGAGGCCGTATCCTTATCGGTATGGATGAAGTATCAGAAGATATCAGAACGATTGTAAGAGATTCATATATAGTAGATTCAAGCCCTATTTATTGGCTGGAATTCCCGCTTATTGGAAATCCTTGTACAGACTTTTCTGTTGGATACTATGCTGATGAGCTTCCTGAGCAGATACATATAGTTGGGGATAATCTCAGGAATAAAAAGGAATACTTCGAACATTTTCAAAAATTACTAAAAGATAATGATAAGCACAACGAAGTGTGCCTTGAATTTGATGTATCTGCAGGTGAGACAAAACGTCCATCGTACGGGAGCATCCCATACATGGTAGATGATTTTACTATCTCTGAGAATAAAAAGAGAATCATTGACACCATGACTCTTATCAATCAAACAGACAGGATAGATGGAGCTCTTTTAGTCTATGATAAGAGCCCCGGATACTGGAAACCATATTATCAAGGTGTATCTGAGGCTAGAGAGAATCTACCGATGAGGATCACATGGCTTCTTGGTGGTGAGTGTAAAGAGTTTTATAAGAAGGATCCCGGGCAGCTGCAAAAAGATCTTGAAGCTGTCGGAGCACCCGTGACAGATGAGAATACTATAAGCCAGATGCTTGAAGTCTTAAGCCTTGAAGCAACAGTTGAGCTTCAGATGGACCTTTCCAAAGATGGAACGATACTTCCGTCTATCGGTATGTGTGTAGCATCTGATTATTTTTATCAAAGCAAAGATCCTATGAAGATTTATGAGGACTATGCAAATCTTGGGATCAAGTGGGGAATTGCAGATGAAAGGTATAAATGCATTTCTCCAAAGAACAAAGTCATTATGATGCCTTACTATGATGATGAAAAGGGTATGATCCGTAAAAGAATATCCATGGGACTTTATATATTGAAGTTCAAGTGGTCACATAAAGGAATCATGCCACTTAAGGCATACTACTTTTTGAAAAGTAATAAGATGATGTAAGTGTTAAAAACGCTTTTGACATTAGTTTTCTGACTCATTCATATTTAATCAAATATGAGTGAGTCAACACTAGCATCACATTAGAACCAAAAGATAATAGTTTTATTTGTGTTTAGGAATGAGGTTAAGTTACAAATGGGGAAAATCAAACAGTATTACAAAAAGTACAAAAGCCAAAAAGAGAGAGGAAGAGACTATTTTAAATGGCTTTTGGGTTATACAAAGCCATATTTATTGCGAATAGCAGTTCTTATGATAATAAGTGTTGCATGGACTTATCTTGGAATTGAGTACTCTGTTATGTCTCAGAAGATTATAGATATGGCCGGTAAGGGATATATTACCAAGACATCGATAGCCGTATTTATGATACTTATCATGATAATGCTTATCGGAGAATCTGTACAAAATCTGTTTTCAGCCATGCTCAATGAAAGATATTCTTTTGGTATACGTAAGCAGGTATATGATAAGATCATACGATCTATATGGATTGGAACACAGAAATTCCATACCGGCGACATGATGACCAGGATGACTTCCGATGCGGGCAATATAGCTAATGGAATGGTCAATGTTATTCCTAATATAATCGTATTTTTGATTGAACTTGCATTGGTATTTTTTACCTTATACAAAAACTCAAGATTTTTAGCTGTTTCTGCGCTGTTTCTTACTCCGATAGGAATTCTTCTGGCATATGCTCTTGGAAGAAGATTAAAGAAATATCAGGTCAAGGTTCAGGAATCGGAGACTGCATACAGATCATTTATTCAGGAAAGTCTTGCTAACATACTTATTGTTAAGGCTTTCTCAAGTGAAGACAGATTCTCTGATGATCTTACTACTCTTCGTAACAACAGATTTCACTGGGTCTGGAAAAAGAGTAAACTTTCTGCTGCTTCTAATCTGGTAATGGGTGGTACATTTCAGCTAGGATATATGTTTGCATTCATTTATGCAGCAGGACAGATATCCCGTCATGAGATTACATTCGGAACTATGACTTTGTTTTTGACTTTATTTGGTCGAATACAGTCACCTATTGCTTCACTTATGAGAGAGCTTCCAGGAGTAGTATCTATTTTTGCTTCCGCAGGAAGAATTATGGATATTCAGGATATTCCGCTTGAGGAGCGTATAGAGCAGAGCGGCTTAGAAGGAGCTATGGGCGTAGCTGTTCAAAATTTGTCTTTTGCATATGATAAAGATTATATATTCACTGATGTAAATTTTGATATAAAGCCTGGAGATTTTGTAGGTATCGTGGGTAAATCAGGTATTGGTAAGACGACCCTCATAAGGCTTCTTATGAACTTTATTTCTCCGTCTAGAGGTAGTATCAGATATTATGATGATGCAGGCAATACGATGGATCTAAGCGCTACAGTCAGAGAATTTGTGTCATATGTTCCACAAGGTAATACCCTGTTTTCTGGTACTATCAGGAAGAATATTCTGATAGGAAAAGAGGATGCTAGTGACGAAGAAATATGGCAAGCTCTTGATATGGCAGTGTGCAGAGAGTTTGTCGAGAAGCTTCCAAAAGGTCTTGATACAGTAATAGGTGAGAAGGGTGTTGGACTATCTGAAGGACAAGCTCAAAGGCTTGGACTTGCCAGAGCACTTATCAGGAATTCAAATTTTATTGTACTTGATGAAGCGACATCTGCTTTGGATGAGATTACAGAAAGTCAGCTTCTTAAGAAGCTCTCTGAGATGACGCCAAGACCTACATGTATACTGATAACACATAGAAAGAGCGTTCTTGATTATTGCAATAGAGAATTCGTTTTGGAAGATGGAAATGTTAAGGTGAAAGACATTGGTTAAGCTTAGAATTGCTAATTTTGTTATACATTTTTATGGCAAACCTAAATATCTTCATGAGAGGTTCAATGACTTTCTTTATGATGGAAGTGATGAGCCGGATATGACTATACGCATCATTGATAGAAAACCATTTTTTGTAAGATATCTTTTTGATAAAGGGACTCCTATAGGAGAGTTTTCGTTCTACCATGATGGGAACGTGATGCAGCAGTACTATCAGAGCAAACAAAGGCTTGAAGTAAGGCTTGTCAAAGGAAAAGATAACTATAAAGAAACTGATGTATATATAAGTGACAGATATAAAGGCTATACAGCAAAAGTAGTAGGTCAAAAGCAGTATCTTGAAATGGTACAAGGCCTTATTTTCAATGCTCTTCAGCAGATCTTCTATAACAGGATCCTATTTGAAGATGCGATGTCTATTCATTCAGCCTCAGTAATCTACAAGGATAAAGCGGTTGTCTTTTCTGCCTCTTCAGGAACCGGTAAAAGTACTCAGGCAGGTCTATGGCAACGAGAACTTGGCTGCCGTGTGCTGGACGGAGATGTAACTGTATGTCGTGAAAAAGAAGGAAAGCTGTATGTATATGGCCTTCCCTGGTGTGGATCGTCCGGAAAATATATAAATAAAGAGGTTGAACTTGGTGCTTTGGTATTTCTAAAACAAGCCAAGGACAATACTGTCAGGATTCCGAATATTCGTGAAAAGATAAGCTATGTTTTTTCTTCTACATTTTCAGAGTCTCTTACAGATGAAATGGCGCATAGAGTAGCCGGTGTAACTCAGAAAATAGTAGAAAAAGCTCCGATATATGAATATTCTTGTAATATGGAGCCTGAAGCTGTGAGTACATTGAAAGATGTTATTTTTAAGGACTAATAGCACTTTTAATAAGTATGTAAATGGTATATTTTAATACCTGAATTAGTGGTGTATGCTCTGTAAATTTGGACCATTAGCAGGTCGCTTCACTTGCGTCATGATATTAATGATGATCATTATATTTTCTGCATAGTCAGAAGCTTTTATGTAATGAAAGTGGACTTATATTGGCCGAATTCTTACAATCTTGCAACAAATCAAGAAATAACGCCGTTTATTCTTGAATTATCGATTATTTGTTGCTACTATAATTAACGTTCTTAGAATATTCGGAAAGGGGAGAGTGAGTATGAAGAAGGCATATGTTAAACCAGAGCTTAATGCTTCAATGAACGGTACACTTGAAGGCGTATATGCTTGCTACGATTATGAGACAAGCAGCAACAAGGGCAACAACTGTAATTGGCAGCCTTATCCTTGCCAGCCTCAGCCAAGATGCGGTGGAAGAGCTACAGTTTACATTGGATGGTAATAAGCTGTAACCGATCATTGTTTGTACTAATGTGGTGGCAGGAAACTGTCACCATATATCATTTAAAAAGGAGTTTTTATGAGATTAAATACTGAGTTTTCAGTATGCGAAGTATCTGGACAGTCTTTCATAGTACCTACCGGATCGAAGCTGATGGATGTAGATAAAATGATGGATCTGAACGATACGGCTCTATTTATCATTAATTCATTAAAAGACAAGGATATGTCATTTGATGAGCTTCTTGTAGCAATAATGGATGAATATGAGATTGATATGGAGACAGCTTCTAAAGATCTTGGAGACTTTATAGATAGTGCCAGAAAGGTCGGAGTAATCATATCATGATGGAACAATCTGGGAATCGTGATGAGATGATTCATACAGATGCATGGATGCCTATCTATCTAAAGGGACTTAAGGAAGGCAGAAAGGTCAAGCTTACTCCTTTTGGATTTAGTATGTATCCTCTGCTTGTAGGAGGCAGGGATAGCTTGATACTTCGAGGTATAGACAGAGAGCTTAGGCGAGGCGATATATGCCTGTACAGGAGAGATAACGGCATATATGTAACACATTCGGTTCATCATGTGGATAAAGAGGGGATTTATCTGATTGGAGAAAGCCAGAAGAATATAGAAGGACCGCTTACAATGGATCATATGCTTGCATATGCTGAAGAATTTGTGAGAAAAGGGAAACTCTATTCTTGTGATAAAAAATCATATAAAATAGCGCATGAGATTTGGATGATACTAAGACCTTTGCGTCCGATGCTGATTAAAATATATAGAAAAATCATGAAATATTGATGGAAACTAGTTTTGAAAAAAGTTTTCCCCCTTAGCCAGAAACGTTGATATATAGGGATAGAATAAAAAATATACATTTGATATATATGTAAATACAGTTAAATGTGTATCGAAAAAATGTAAACAACGGAAACGCTACAAAAATAATCAAAAATATGATTGTTTTTATGATAGTTAATCTGCTATTATCGAACGGAACTTGTATTAGAGGACTAATACAAGTTAGAGGGGTGAAAAAAAGGGAGAGATGATATGAGAAAGTTATTATTGGTAGCTTCTTCAGGTGGTCATATGGAGGAGCTTACAAGACTTAAGAGCATTACTGAAAGGTATGACTGCTGCTGGGTCACTGAAAAGAACAATTTTCAGAAATATGGGAAGGTTGAGGAGATTCAGTATTACGTTCCTCAGGTTAATCGTAGGGAGATTCTTTTCCCTTTAAAATTTTTCCTTTTATTTTTTGTAGCATTTTATGTGCTGATCAAAGAGAAACCGGAAGTTGTTATTTCAACAGGTGCTTTGATATCATATCCATTCTGTCGTCTTGCCAAGATGATGGGCAAGAAGGTTATTTTCATTGAATCTTTTGCCAGAGTCAATGAATTATCTCTTACAGGCAAGCTTCTGTACAAGCATGTTAATACCTTTATTGTACAGTGGTCAGAGATAGCACAGAAGTATGATAAAGCAATTGTTGGAGGCGGTATATTTTGATTTTTGTAACAGTTGGAACTCAAAAGTTCCAGATGAACAGGCTCATGAAGCAGATAGAAATGCTTGCAGCCATGATGCCGGAGGAAGAATTTGTTATACAATACGGGCATTGCACCTATGTCCCTAAGAATTGCAAGACATTTATGTTTATGGATCGTCCTCAGTTTGAGGAGTGCATTGACAAGTGCAGAGTGCTCATCTCTCATGGAGGAGTAGGAACAATTATGGCGGGTCTTAGAAAGAGAAAACCTGTTATAGTAGTACCAAGACTTCATAAGTATGGAGAACATGTTGATGATCACCAGATCGAAGCAGCACATGCACTCAAGCATAACAAATGTCTGCTTATCTGTATGAATATAGAATATTTGAAATTTATGGTTGATAATATCGACAACTATGAATTTAAGCCATATATAGAGCCTGAGAGGAAGGTTGAGGATATTGTTATTCATTGTATAGAAGACAATTCTTCATATTCTGAGAAGCATTCATTAACTGGCCTTGTAGGTCTTTTAGGCAAGAATGAAAAGATGATCAAGAAGTCGGCATCAACACACAACGGAATTTTTTGACTATTAGATATTTGGCTTTTGATAGGTGAAGAAGTTTGTCAGGAGTATGCAAATATTACTTTTGGCACCGACATTATAGGATGGAATATATTTATGGGCAGTATACTTATTGTATTTATTCAATACATTAAGCGTACTGTCTTTTTTATGTTTAAAAGTTTCTATCCTTCTTATTTATAGGCTTTTTCTGCTATTCGTGATAGAATGTATAGAATAGATTTAGGAGATTATTATGAGCAGTTATAAAATAATGATTGTAGAAGATGACGTAAATATAGGCGATATGCTTGAGGAAGTATTTGAAACTTGAATCATATGAAGTTACAAGGGCCTACTCCGGAACAGAAGCTCTTATGCTTTTGGAAAAAGGAAGGCCGGATCTGATACTCCTTGACCTGATGTTACCCGGACTTTCAGGAGAGGAGCTTATTACAAAGTTCAATGGAATCCTTACTATAGTATTAAGTGCAAAATCTGATATAGATAGCAAAATAAGTCTTCTAAAAAAGGGTGCCTGTGATTATGTTACAAAACCTTTTGAACTATCTGAACTTCTTGCAAGGATTGAAGCCCATCTAAGACTCATGAAAGAAAATTCGTATCAGTCACAGCCACTGGATGAGGGAGTTATTAAGGCCGGCGAGATTATGCTGGATACTAATCTTATGTCTGTAACAATCGGAGATAGTGAAGTCAGCCTTACCAGAACAGAATCTGCCATACTTAATATACTTATGCTTAATCCTAACAGACCGATAGGACGCAGTACTATTCTGGATCGTAT
The DNA here is from genome assembly GCF_023206215.1 of Butyrivibrio fibrisolvens. Lineage (NCBI taxonomy): Bacteria > Bacillati > Bacillota > Clostridia > Lachnospirales > Lachnospiraceae > Butyrivibrio > Butyrivibrio fibrisolvens. Next base: position 49,951 of record NZ_CP065801.1, on the reverse strand, counting down.
AAGTGAGTCTACGCCGGATTGTACGGAGCGCTCTTTAAAGCAGCATATCTGTAATATTAGAAAAAAGCTCCAGCAGATTGATAATATTGATCATATTGAGGCAATTTATGGAATAGGATTTCAATTTCACGAATCTTGACCATATCTTGACGTTTTCTATACCACTTTCTTGACCGGAGGGTGGTATTTTTATTGTGATGACGCGAGCTCCATCAATTTGAACCATTAGTAACTCGTTTCACTCGCGACATGAGGTTAATTATGGAATACGTATTTAAAGCAAATGGAATAAGTAAACAATACGGAAAGTTTACAGCTCTTTCTGACGTAAATATGGAGATACCTAAAGGTGCAATATATGGTTTTGTAGGAAAGAACGGAGCAGGAAAGACAACACTTATCAGGATCATGTGCGGGCTTCAAAAAGCTAGCAGCGGATTTTACGAGCTTTTTGGCAAAACAGCAGACGATGCAGATATTTCAAAGGCAAGACGCAGGATGGGGGCAGTTGTAGAATCCCCTGCAATATATAAAGATATGTCTGCAAGAGACAATCTGATACAGCAGTGCCTGATGCTGGGGCTGCCGGATTTTAGCTGTGTTGACGAGATTTTAAGCCTGGTAGGACTTTCAGGTACCGGCAAGAAGAAAGCAAGACACTTTTCACTTGGAATGCGTCAGCGCCTTGGAATTGCAGTAGCTCTTTGCGGCGATCCTGACTTTATCGTACTTGATGAGCCGATCAATGGTCTTGATCCTCAGGGAATTATAGAGATAAGAGAATTGATTCTTAAGCTTAACAGAGAGCGGGGAATTACCTTCCTTATATCAAGCCACATCTTAGATGAGCTTTCCAAGATTGCAACTAATTACGGTTTTATTGATAAAGGGCATATAGTCCGCCAGATGAGCAGCAAGGAGCTCAAAAAAGAGTGTCGTAAGTCAGTACGTATGAAGGTAAGTGATGTAGGACTTCTTACAAAAGTCATGGAGGAAAAAGGTATAGAGTACAAGGTTATCGATAACAGCACAGCAGATGTATATTCATCGATCAACTTTTCTGAAATTGCCAAGGGCTTCGACAAAGTTGGATGTTCTATATTTACCATGGAAGAGCATGACGAAAGCCTCGAGGCATTCTATCTATCATTACTTGGAGGCGGAGAAAATGTTCAGAAATCTGTATGCTGATACCAGAAAGATATTTTTTAGCCGAGGTTTTTATCTGGGAGTCATAGTAATCCTGTTATACCAGATATTTGCAAGTCTTATAATCTGGATGCTTACCGTTTTGTTTATAAAAGGTCAGGTTGCATCGGATGATATAGCTTTTTCTTTTACCAATATTGCAGTATTTGTAGTAACCGCAACAACGCTTCTGGTAATGCAGGGAGACTTTGAAGACGGATGTATCCGCAACAAGCTTATATCGGGTGTAAAAAGAAGAGATGCCTTCCTTTCAGTAGTGATAAGTGGGATGCTTCTGGGGGCGCTGCTTTCATTTATAGCATTTGTATCTTCTATGGCTGTTTTGCCTATATTCTCAGAAGGGTTTATGAACTATAAGGTTTCTGAGATAGCAGATTACTGGCTTATAATCACCTTATCATGTATGGCGATAGGAGCTTTTTCTGCATCACTTATTATGGTGCTTGGTGGAAGTAAGCTTTCTTATGTAGTTGGACTTGCGATTGCTTTTGGACTTGAGACACTTGATACTCATGTACTTGATAAGCTGTATCCGGAAAAAGGGAATTGTACATTAACAGGTTCAAAACTTTTATTGTACAAATTTATCGACAGGTATATACCGTATTCTTATCTTTCAATAGAGCCGCATTGGGATAGCGCCAGCTACCTTGCAGGATGTACAGGACTTATACTGATCTCGGTAATAATAGGACTAGTGGTTGTTGAAAGGAAAGAAATACACTGATAAAAAACATATGATATCAAAAAAATAAAAAATATAGAAAAAGAAAATGATACCAAAAAGAACTTGCTATCAAAAGAACCTGATATCATAAGAAACTAATATCAAAAAGAAAAAGATAACAATATTATTGGTATACAAGTCGATAGTCATAAATACACATGATTATCCTTAGCAGGAGGCTTAAATGAAAAACATATATATATCCGGTATATATAGAATTCTAAAAAATCGCATATTTATCCTTGGATGCATTCTGGCGTTCGTTATAACCCTCGTATTTACAGCCAATCTGATGGGTATGACAGGACGATTTGAAAGAATGGGATGTGCCGGTAGGATGATATTTATAAATATAGCTATGATGGCCTTTTTTACGATATTTGTACCTCTTTATACCAACGAGGAATATCGCGATGGCACTATCAGAAATAAACTCGTAGCAGGCTTTTCGCAAAAGCAGGTTTATCTTGGTATACTTTTTTCACATATAACAGCGCTTTTGGGGATGACAGTATGCTATTTCCTTGCCGGAGTAATAGGCGGCGCAAAGATAAGCACGGAGCTTGCCATAACAACAGTTATTTTATTTTTTGCCATGTGCGGATATATATCTGTTATGGAGTTTGTAGCAATGCGTGTGCAAAAGACAGTATTAGTGGCAATATGTGCTTTTGTAATTCTGAACCTTGCCTATAACATAGTTATGATCGGTAATTTCTTCCTTGCATTTATTCTAAAAGGAACAGCTTATACAATTGGCAGGATCATCTATAATGCTTCGGTATTCGGTCAATGGCTGATACAGGCAGGATTTGCTGATCCGCAGACAAATCCTGGGAATATAAATCAGCTTATAATTTCAGTTTTGATAATTGTTATTTCAATACTTTTGGGCTGTATTGGACTTAACAAGAGAGATTTAAAATGACCTGCATTTTATTAGGAAACATATATAGCCCAACGACTAAATCGATATAATTAGCTTATTTGATTAGTTCTTAAACTTCATATTCAAGAATATATGTTTATGATATACAGTCTTGATTGCGGAAAAGAGGATTATAAAGTTGCGTAGATACAGATTTGTTTTCATGATAAGTACGATGGTAGTTGTAGTTTTCATCGCACTTCTTTCATTTTTTAAATATACAAATGCCTTTAACGATGTAAAAAAAATTGATGGAATAGAGGATGTGGCACAGACTTTTGATGAGTTTGAGATTCCGGAAGGTGTGAGAGTAGTTGGAATAGGAGAAGCTACTCATGGAAACCGCGAATTTCAACTTGCTAAAAAGGCAGTACTTGAAAAAGTTGTAAATGAAGGCGAAGGCCGCTGCATCTGCTTTGAGATGGCTACTGGCGATGCAGCCATGATCAATGATGCAATACATGATAAAAGCTCCGATCTTGTACAAGTGATAGGAAAGCAGAGCTATCCACTTTATGATACTGATGAAATGGTGCAGCTTCTTAAGTGGATGAGAGATTATAATATGACAGTTCCCTATGAAGAGTCCTTAATGTTCTATGGTGTCGATATTCAGGGAGCCCAGACAGCTATCACCTATATGCAGGAGCTTTGTGATGAGAATGATACTCTTTTTACCCTAGAGGAAAAAGAAAAACTCTTATCAATAAAAACAGAAACCAAGGATGATTACAAAGCTGACAGAGATTTTTTTGATAAGCTGTCCCAGCGCCTTTCTAAAGAAGAAGGACTTAAAGAAAGGCAGTTATCTATTGTAGCCAAGTGCGTAGTCCTTCACATTGATGCGCCGGATTATGATAAAGATCAAGATGAATTTGGCAAAAACAGGGATTTTCAGATGGCACAGCTTTTGAAAGACTATTCTGAACTTGAAGATGCTCGTGGTTATGCTCAGGTAGTTATAACTGCTCATAATGCGCATGTTATGAAGGGCGGATCCAGCGTGCTCCCTGCTGCAGATGATGACACTATGGGTGATAGAATAGACGCTCTGTTTGAAGGAAGCTATTTCTGCATTGGTACGGGATTCTATGAAGGAAATGTAAATATCCATACTGCCGGAACTTATGAAGAGAACTATGAGAGGAAGGATCACTTCTACGTCTCTGATGATCCATTTGCTTATCAGGCCAGGTTTTTTGAAAATGGCACATACTGCCTTGATTTCTCAAAGGTAACAGATGAAAATAGTAGTGTATACAAAAAGCTTCACAGCTACGTTTTTACAGGACTTGTCGGTGAGGGCTATTCACCTTTAAATGATCTTTTTAACAGCCATAGAACATCTATGATACTTGCAGACCGCTATGATGCTTTGATATGCTACTATGAAGTTACACCCATAGATCCAATTGATTACTAAATGAATTATGAAGAAAGGTCAAAAAATCTCTTTTGACCTTTTTTATGTCATAAAGACCTTAAAAAGAGCCAAAGGAGCTTTTACTAAATGAAATACCTGCTTATAATCTGCCTGATAGTTATAATAATATTGATCATGAAGATAATCGCAATGAAGCTATCGATCAAGGAACTAAGAGAAAACTATGAGGAGAGAGCCGGTATTCATACCAATACAGTTCTGACAGTTTCAAGCAGGGATAAGGAGATTTTAGAACTTGCCAGGACTCTTAATAAGACACTTGTAAAGCTGAGAGATTCTTATAACAGGTATGAACACGGTGATCAGGAGATAAAATCGGCTATAACCAATATTTCACATGATCTAAGGACGCCTCTTACAGCCATAAGTGGATATCTTGAGCTTGCGCAAAGACAGGACTGCAGCCCTGAAATGGACAAATATCTTTCAATAATAAAGGGCAGAACAGAGCATATGAAAAAGCTTACAGAAGAGCTTTTTGAATACTCGATAGTAACAGGTGGTGAGATTACAGAAGAAAAGCAGGATGTCAACATCGGCAAGCTGCTTGAAGACTGTATCATGAACTATTATCCGTCGCTGAAGGCAAGAGGAATTGCCCCTGTCATAGATATTACAGAGGAAAAGATTGTTCGAAATCTTTATCCAACTTATGTAGAAAGGATCATAAACAATCTTTTTAGTAATGCACTTAAATATAGTAGTGGTGATCTGGAGATATCATTATCGGATGATGGCAGACTTAGGTTTGCAAACTCTGCCCCAAATCTCTCCAGTGTAGATGTTAGCAAATTGTTCGACAGGTTTTTTACAGTAGAAAATGCCAGAAGCTCTTCAACAGGTCTTGGCCTTTCTATAGTCAAGATATTTGCTGAGCGTATGAACTGCGGTGTCAAAGCTGACTATATAGAAGGAAAGATAGTTATAGTAGTTAATTTTTGAGTCTTATCTATAAACAACTAAAGCTTCCCAATTGAACGGGCCAGCATCCCCAAAGTCTTTACAGGGGCAGGCAGTATATATATCATGCCGTGCTGTTAATAGTTTTATAATTCATGGTATGATATCTGGAGCTTTCCATTCTGGGGTCCAAACTCGCTTCGCTCAGACATGTGGACCCCGGGCAGAATGAAAATCTCCATATATCATGCTCATGAATTTAATAAAACTATTAAAAGCACGGCATGATATATATATTGCCTGCCCTTGTAAAGACTTTGGGGATGCCGACCCGTCCAAGTGGGATGTTTAAGTAAATAGATCCTATATACCATTAGTTTCAGGCACTAGGAAGCTCGCGGTTTAAAATAGACTCAACCTTGTCCCTGTTGGCGAATAAAGTGCATCCCCCTGCGTGGTCATCTATAAGAAGCCCCTGATCCTGAACATGATAGAACAAAGGGGACTTGAGCGCTTGCCTAAGAGATGTCTGAGCCACATTGGTATCTGAGTATGGAGAAAATGGGCATGGCTCAGCTCCGCCGTGGGAGTTGATATGGAAGAAACCTCTTCCTGCAGCAACACATCCTCCGGAACTCTTCTCATCTCCGGGGAAAGCAATAAATACCATCTCAGGGTGATCTTTGCGAAGACGGGCAATATTCTCTGCCATGATAATACGTTCATCTTCTCCGGGAGCAAGCTCTGTACTGTCATCAGTTACAGGTACGAATTCTACGAAGATCACAGCTTTGCAGCCAAGCTTTGACATGCCGCTAATGAATTCTTCAGAGTACACTTCATCAAGATTCTGAGTAGTCACAGTTACAGATGTTCCAAATATAAGACCATTATCATGAAGAGCGTTCATTGACTGCATTACCTTGTCATAAACACCCTCACCTCGTCTAAGATCAGTCTTTTCTTTGTCCCCTTCGATACTTATGATAGGGATCATATTCCTGTGCTTATCAAAAAGCTCCAAGTACTTATCCTTGATAAAAAATCCATTTGTAAAAATAGGGAACATGATATTTTCATGCTTGGTAGCTTCCTGCATTACATCCCAGCGAAGGAGCGGCTCTCCTCCTGCAAGAAGGATGAAGCTGATTCCAAGCTCGTCTGCTTCAGTAAAAATACTGCCCCACTGACCGCCTGTAAGCTGATCTACAGGAGCTTCGTCACTACAGGCATGATTAGATCTTGAATAGCAGCCTGCGCAGTGGAGATTGCAGCTACTGGTTATACTGGATATAAGAAAGGGCGGTATATGCTCGCCCTGATCCTCCAGTTTCCTTCTGTGATCAGAAGCTTTCTTGGATGCAAGAGCGAACTTTGCCATAAAAACAGACTCTTTCGGATTGGAAAGAGTAGCTCTTACTGCGTCATTTACAACTCTCTTTACACCATTTGTCATGTACTTTTGAATATCGAATTCTTCTTTTTTAGTGTTTGCCATGAAAATCTCCATCCTTAAGATTATAATGAATTGAGATAAATATAATTGCATAAAATATTGTATAAGATAGACTTAAGGAAATCAATAAATAAAGAATAAAATCTTTCTGATCATAAATATAACAAAAATATGTCAAAAGTTTTTGCGATAATATGAACTTTTGGCATAGGCACACCTGTAAATGATGAAAAAAGTCTCTACTAGTGCTATGCTATAATCTGGTTATATTAGTAAACGACTTTAGAAAATATTATATGCCAGTAATCCAGTGATGGCATATAGGACATTTGATGACTGACATAGTGCGTTTTCTTAAGCCTTTTACTATAGCAATAATATCGACAGATACATTGATACAAAAAAGTATAAACAAAGAGGAAAGACATCAATGGGAATTTTCACGGACAAAAAAGTAACGCTTGTTATGTCAGGCGGCGGAGCTAAAGGCGCATATCAGATCGGAATGTTAAGAGCTTTGGAAGAAGAGGGGCTTGATAAGAAGAATCTGACCCTTGCAGGCACATCGATAGGAGCTATGAATTCTTTGATCTATGCGATCAAAGACAAGGAATCAATATATGATCTTTTAAAAGTATTTAAAGATGCACTTGCTGCAGAGATGGCGGATCCATATATTAAGACAAGGATGGAGCTTATAGATAAGGCAAGGCAGGACGTCCTTGATGGCAAGGTATCACTTGAAGAGTATCTTCATTCAAGAAGATATTATCAGATGGACAATCTGTACATGATAGAAGCAATGCGAAGGATCTGCCCTGATGAACTTCTTTTAAAAAACGACGTACCTGTTAAAGTATGTGTTTATTCACTTACGAAGCAAAAGCCCGAATATTATAAGCTTAACGGACTTGATCCCGAGGATCAAAGACTTCTTACCATAGCAAGCGGAAGTATACCTTTTCTATCACCAGCTATTTACTATAAAGGAGACTGCTATCTTGACGGCGGCTGTATTCCTGAGATCTGTAAGAATCCGGCACCGGAAGATAAGATTCCTGTAGGCTGCGTAAAAGATATACCATGCGACTTTTTTATCATAAGCTATTTAAAGCCAGAGGACAGGGTGCAGATACCTGTGCTGGGCGGCGAGGCTAAAGCCATAGAGATAATTCCCTCTGTTCCTCTTGAGAAAGAAAAGGATACAGGAACACTTGACTTCTCAGATGAATCCCTTAAATGGAGGGAAGAACTGGGATATAAAGAAACATATGATATTTTATCAAAGATGAAATAATCCATATATTTAGAAAATGCTTTTAGTGTATATATCCAAAAATGGAATAAGCTAAAAACCGAAATATATGAAATAAACAAAATAAATATATCCGGAATTAAAAGATTTAATTCTTGTAGTGTAAAGACTATTAAAGAGCCGGAGAACATGTAAGTAGGTAATACTATTGTCAGAAAGAAATCTTGAATACACAATTACACAAGAAGATACAGGGAAGCTTGTCAAAGATATCCTTAAAGAGATACTACACATGTCCCGCAGAGAGATAAGTCATGCTAAGGCCTTCGATGACGGTATACTTATAGATGGCAGGCATGTCAATGTCTTATACAAAGTAACATGTGGAGAGCTACTCCATATCACGATCCACGAAAATCTTGAGGATTCATCGTATATCGAGCCTATAGAAGGAACCCTTGATATCGTATATGAAGATGAAGATATCATTGTAGTTAATAAGCCTGCAGGCATGCTTGTACATCCTCTAAAAAGCCACGCAGTAGCCACTCTTTCCAATTATATTGCCTGGCACTTTGAACAAAGCGGCGAAAGACACGCTCTTCGCCCTGTTGGAAGGCTTGATAGAGAGACGTCGGGTCTTATAGTCTTTGGCAAGAACAGATTCTCAGCCAATATCCTAAATGATCAGAGCATAAATGGCATCAAGGTCAAGGAGTATCTTGCACTTTGCAGCGGCTTTTTTGATAAGCCCAAAGGACTTGTTGATGCGTCTATAGGACTTCCGCCAGGAGTTAAGATGGTCAGGGAGATAAGAGAGGATGGAGACCCTTCACTTACACATTATGAAGTTATAGAACAAAAAGAGGGATTTGCTCTTGTAAAGCTCAGACTTGAAACAGGAAGGACACATCAGATAAGGGTTCACATGAAATCTATAGGGCACGCCCTTCTTGGGGATGGTCTGTATGGTGCTGATCTTCCAAGCTGGTATGGAATGGAGAGGGTAGCTCTTCATTCATCGCATATGGAGATCATGCATCCTGTTTCAAGCAGGAAACTGTCCTTTGATGCAGACATCCCCTATGACATGCAAAAAACATTATCGGCATATTAACTAAAACTCTCCCAATCCTTAGTAGCAGGCTATTATAACTCCTACAAGGATCATAGCCTGGGCAAAGCAGTTAGTAAGCTGCTCGGTCCAGTTGTTCTTAACATCAGTTTTGTCATGCTTTTTGAAAAAAATAGTCATGGCGCATAGCCCAAGAATTCCCAGGGCAAAGAATATTACTGCAGGAAACGAAAAAATAGCAGATGATATATTATTCCAATCAGTGCCTTGCCCCTTAATGACAAATGAAATAAGCATTAAGGCAAAACCTGCAGGCATCAGAACTATAAATAGAGGCCTGTTCAAAAATCGAACATCTTTGTGAATGGTTGCAAGGAGCACCTTCCATAAGACCTTGCACATACCTCCCAGGATAGTCAGTATCGCACCCAGACTAAAGAGTATATTATTAAAAATAGAACCGATGACAGCACATGTGATTGAGAATAGTATCACCGGTACTGCGTCAACAATTGCCAGAGACAGGGTGAAATCCTTATATTTATCATATGAATATGAAGAAGCTTTGTCGTTGTGAATCATAGACTACGACCTTTCTGATTTTGCCAGATGATAGAGCGGAATAAATGGAAAAAGTATAGGTGTATGATCAGCATATTCTCTGTATTCTTCCTTGTCTCCGTAATTCTTGTTCTGCTTGGATTCAAGCCTCTTTGCACTATCAACCATTACATACAGGATCAGGATATATCCGATAGCTGCAAAGATAAATTCAAATACACTGTCATAAGCAGTTATTCCTTCTACGAATACTCCTGTCCAGAAAATGATCTCGCCCAGATAGTTAGGACATCTTACGATCTTGTAAAGACCTTTGGTTGCAACCATATCCATTCGAACTTTTTTCTGGGCACTTTTCTGAATATCTGCAAGAGATTCAAATAATATACCAAAAACTGAAATAGCGCAGCCTGCGTAGATAAATAAATTGTCGCCTGTCATGTTGTCTATTCTGAAAAACAGCGGAGAAGTCTGAAGGACATATAACAAAGCCATACCGATCCACATGCCAATTTTGGCAGGAAGGGGCATTGACTTGGAATGAGGCGTTGCATCACTTAGAACCTTCTTGTATGCGCCGTTTTTTAATTCCCTATACACAAGAAAACCCGCAAGACGTATACCATAGATCATCATTATAAGGCAAGCGAGTATAGTAGCTGTAGTAGACTTATCGTTATAGTATATTAGAAGGGTAGTACCTATAGCTGCGACAGATAGTCCGTATCCAACAGACATAAAGTAAACAAATTTATAAAAACCTACGCTGCAGAATACAAGCGAGATTGAAAAAAGAATTAATAATCCCTGAATATTCATGATGATTCCTCCCTAGTGTTATATAGAACTCGGACTGTTTTAATAAATTATGATATTTTTGAGCTGTTAACTACATGTTTTATCGGTGGCATAGAGTTTAAAATGATTTTTTTATATACTCTGAAAAGCTCTGCTTTCCATACTTTACATCCCCCACTAGATTACCTGTAAGAGTGAATTTACTGAATTTGATTATGTCTGCTTTTCCTGTCTTTTTTATCTTATTGATAAATATAAGAATATCGAAGATAAAAGAAGGCGCTCTTTTTATAACACAAGGCTTGCCGGCAGCTTCGAAACACATCCTGGCAATCTCATCATAATTATAGGTTTCAGTTCCGCCTATGGAGATCGTAGTGTTCTTTTCATCAAGATGACTTGCTATATAGTCAGCAAAATCCTCTGTTGCAATTACATTAGCTACGCCAGGCTTTCCTGATAGAAGATTTATAGCGCCCTTTTCTACCATTGGCTTAAGAACATGGACAATATCATAGAAATAACCGGTAGGTCTGTAGATAATGTATTCAAGGCCACTTTCTTTGAGTGCTTTTTCAAACTTAGCTTTGGCGTCAAGAAGAGGAATCTCCGGATGTTCGTCGGCATGGATCACCGAGATATAGATGAACTTCTTAATGCCGGCACTTTTAGCTTCTTCAAGAAGGTTAATATTTCCTTTTAAGTCGATACTGTAGCAGCTTACATCTTTGGATGCTTTGGTAAGACCGACAGTTGATATGATCATATCTGCGCCACTTAAAACTCCGGATAACATATCCGCTTTGGTTACGTCACAGCGCTTGAATGATACGCTTCCATTACCTGTAAACTCAATTGGCCTTTCGTTTAAGTCAAGAGCTATAATATCATGCCCCATGGATTCAAGAGCCTTCAGAATGTCTCCTCCCAGATGGCCATATGCACCTGCTAATACTATTTTCATGATAAGCCTCCTATAAATATATTTATGATGTGATGTGACAGAAGATGATTCGTATCACATTAATGCTATTTTTAGTAATCTTATGTCTATATCCTTGTTGGAATAACACAGAAGGATATTCTCAGAGATAAAAGCTTCCAGACCCTCCTGCCCGAATTTGAGATACAACCTGTCTCTTTCGTTCGGGAATTTAATAAGAAGATAGGAGATAAGAGATGACAACTCTTCTGAAAGCTTCTTATGATGCTGCGGATAAGATGATGAGAACTGCTTAGAAACAGCGGTTGCGCGCCATATGTTCTGGTTGGTCTTGGTGAACTGCCTAATACCTTCATATATGATATCAAGTCCGGACATCAGGTCTGATGCGCCATCAAGAGATCTGTACATACCATCCTTGGATCTGGACCATCTATGCAGGATGAGATCTGCAATAAGTGCATCTTTGGTAGGATAGTAGTTATATATGGTACCAACGGCAATTCCGCAGGCCTTTGCGACACCTCTGATACTGATCTTTTCAGGGCCTTCCTGCACTAAGAGCTTTTCTGCCTGCATTATTATCTGCTCCTTAAGATGCATAATGATCTTGGGCATAAACTAATCTCCTTTTTTAACAGTTATTATGAACATGTTCATAATAACACCGGATTATGAGTTTGTAAATCGCAGATATCAGTTTTTCTGAGGATAGATTCAAGAAATAAAACCTCTCTAATTTCCCACTTGAACGGTGCAGTATCATCAAAGCCTTTGATGATACTGCACTACCCAAGCAGAAAGTCTGCAAAAACTGTAATTTTTTGCGGCTTGACTATATAGTTTCCACATTACAAGAGTTTTATGCTATTATTATTTCTGATAAAAAAATACGGGTTTGCTGTCACTAAAAATAAGAAGGCAGTATGTGACTTTTTTAGTCGTTTACTATAAATCATTGCCTTATGAAATCCTCAGCTGGTGCGCTGACTCGTTTATATTTAAATTGGGAGAAAAACGACTATGGGTAAGAAATCAGTAAGACCAAATAAGAACCTTTATATGATAAGTAGAGAGTCACTTGATCTTACAAGAGAGGATGCTGCAGAGCTCACAGGCATTTCTGCAGATCGTCTTGAGAAAATCGAAAATGAGAAATCTTTGCCACATCCGGACGAAGTACTGATGATGGCCAAGTATTATAAAAATCCTTCTATTAATAACTATTTCTGTTCACACGAATGCCCTATAGGACAGCAGTATGTACCTGCTATTCCTAAAAAAGAGCTTTCACAGATCGTGTTAGAGATGCTTGCATCTCTCAACAATATGAATCGTGAGAAGGAACGCCTTATTGAGATCACAGCTGATGGCAAGATCGGCGATGATGAGCTTGAAGACTTCCATAATATTCAGGAGCAGCTCTCCAAGATCTCTGCATCTGTAGAGTCACTGCGCCTCTGGGTTGAAGAGATGATCGCCAAGGGCAATATTACTGCCAGTTCTTCACGTCAAAATTAATGATATTCTCAGTTGATATAAGATAGGTATCTATAGTATAGGTTTTTTCTACAGTTTCTCCATCGAGAATGCTGTACATGACTTCAACAGCCTTTTGTGCTATAGATACCGGAGACTGAGCCCCTGTTCCTTTGACAGGAGAATCTTCTTTGATAAGTTCCTGCTTTATTAAGGGCGATCCATCTACGCCGTAGATACAGCAGTCCTTTATTCCCAGCTCATTTACAGCTTTTAAAGCACCAAGTGCCGTAGGATCGTTTTCTGCGAAGATAGCTGTAATATCACTTTTTATATTCAGAAGCTTTTTGGTATTCTCATAAGCTTTTTCTTCATCACCGCTGCAATCATATATTGAGAATATATCAAAGTCATGCCCCATGATAGCGCTTATAAAACCGTCAACTCTGTCTCTGGCAGATCTTGTAGACGGAGCATCGAGGATTATGATAGAACCACCATCCGGGCATCTTCTTACAAGGTCATCGCCAACAACTTTTCCTGCATTATAATTATCAGAACCAATATAGCTGTCGATATAGGAGACATCTTCTACTTGTGCATCAAAACATACAACAGGTATATAAGCTTCTTTTATCTTCTTAAGAGGAACTATTACCTTTTCAGAATCTACAGGATTGAGAAATACGCCGTCGATGTCCATAAAGGCCATATCTTCAAGCTGTGACTGCTGTTTGGATATATCATTTTCACCATCATACACGATGAGGCTGTCACCTCTTGCTTCGACAAGAGTAGTGATCTCTTCAAGTATAGTGGCAAAATAAGGATTGCTTCCATCCATGCAGGTATATGCGAAGGTATAATGGTCATCTTCAGAAGAAGTATTTAGATCAGTGGTATTATTATTTCTGCATCCCGTAAGAAGAAGCAGTGACAATATCATAGTAAATATGCTTGGAATCTTAAGTATGTTTTTGATATTCATATCTTTAATCTTTTTGATAAAACCAAGGATAACAGCAGTTACAAGGCTTCCGATCATGATAGAAAAGAAGTAAAGAACAGGTTTGCCAACTATAAGAAAAACAAAAATACCACCATGAGGAGCCATAAGAGTACAGCCAAAGAGCTCAGACAGTGTTGCAGACACGCTTGCGCCTATCATACAGGAGAACATGACCCTTACGATATCTGATAGAAGATAGGTGATGGCACCTTCTGTGATAAAGGCAAGTCCCATGATAAGTGTAACGCCGCTTCTTCGGCGTTCGGACTCTGAGAACCTGTTGGCAAAAAGAATCGTAGAAAGTGCGATACCGCAAGGCGGAGTCATACCTGCCGCCATGATAAAAGCCATGACGTCATATTCTTTGTTCATAATAGCAGTGGTTCCAAAGTAATACGCAGCCTTGTTGACAGGTCCGCCCATGTCGCAGCCCATCATAAGACCGCCTACAATGCTTAGCGGAAGTTTGCCAAGTCTTGCAATAGCGCCAAGCATTTCTGTAAGTGCAGAATTAAAGATATTTGCAGTCGGAATGACCATAAAGTACATCAAAAAGCTTATCAAAAGAAGACTTAGCACCGGATATATGATAATAGCAGAGAAGGCATTAAATGATGAAGGCAATTCTTTGACAAAGTTCTTCATAAGCTTGACGCTGTATCCTGCAGCTATTCCTGCAAGAAATGCCCCCATAAAACCGGCATTACCTACATATGCAATATATCCGCCCATGAAACCTGCGACAAAAGCTTCATATCCGCCCAGATACATCGCAAGGAATGCGGAGAACACAGTGAACATGAAATTAAAAGTCATATCTCCCAATGTCTTGAAAGAAGCTGCAAACTCTGTTATAGAACCAAAGCTGCTAAGCTGGCTTGCGTCAAGAGTGCTGATGTCAATACTTGCAGCATCTGTAAGGAAGGCAAAAGCAATTAAAATGCCGCCGCCAACAGCAAATGGAATCATATGATTGACACCATCTACGATTCCGCCAAGGACCTGCTCATAGATATTTGCATCTGAATGGGCGATAGATACGTCCTCGTAGTGGATGTCCAGGAAGTTATCAGCATTTCCGGATGCTTTTTTACCTGAAGCAGTAGATTTTGAAATATCAAAACTCTTCTTAGGGCTATCAGATACTTTACTAGAAGTGTTCGAAAGAACATCAGCACTTCCGGAAGTATCTGATCTTAAAACATCCGTTTCATTATCCGCAAGATCGTTATAATCAGTCAGTATACCTCTGCCGTTATTTTTGGATGCATACAAAGCTGCGTCTGCTCTTTCCATATTCTTGGTAATATCGCTACTGTCAATGATACTGGCCATACCAATACTAAGAGAAAGAGTTATCCCTTCAATTATCTGGGCTTTATTCACATCTTTCATAAGGTCTGTAAGGATTCTTTTAGCCTTTTGGACTGAATCACCGCTTTGAGACTTGATGATACCTATAAACTCATCGCCGCCCCACCTTCCGGCTATAATATTGGAACCTTCAAGCTCTTTTAACTTAAGACCTATATATTTCAGGGCAGTATCACCGGAAGCATGACCATTATTGTCATTTATGCCCTTGAACTTATCAACATCGATCATGAATATGACTGCATCTTCGAGCTTACCTTTCTGGTTCATCTCGTTGTAACGCTCTATAAATGATTTTCTGTTAGAAAGGCCTGTTAATTCGTCAGTTGTAGCCATCCTTACGATCTGATTTCTATAAGACTGGATAAAAGAAGTTACGATCAGGATTATTACTATGAACGCATTGACAAGAAGTATATTAAGAGATACTGATACAGTATTGTTGTCGATTATGGTCACATCAGAAGGAATTGCGCTGACAATAAGAGTGTACCCGGTAGAACCTATCTCAAGGGTCTTGTATATAGAATTCTCAGAATCCATGGCTCCGCGAGCGAAGATATATGTAATGTCACCGTTTGGATCGGTCACGATTACATCCATGTTGTAATAGTCTATGAAATCCCTTATTATAAGATCCCAATTCTCGAAATCTAATATCTCGAGATTGTGTTCAAGTGAACTGGCATTGGAATTAATATATTTTTGCGCAGCTTTCTCAGACTCATTATCATACATAAGAGTAGTAATGAGGATGCAGGAAGCAAAAGCCACTATCAATATGATATCCAATATGATAACTCTGGATAGATCGCTTTTATGAGCTTTGTCCGGGTTCATTATCTTCTCCATAAGTTACATATAATGATTGATCGCATCAAGATCATAAATCCTTGAACATAATGTTCAAGAAGTAACACCTTATAAGTCTTGACCAATTAGTCACAATAGTATATCGGCAAACAGCTCATTAAAATTCAGCACAATTGCAATATTGTACACGAAAAAGTGATAAAATATAGGAGGAGAAAAGAGGTCTATGCAAGGAGGAGTCTATGGATAAAAATCAGGTTATTGAGATCCTTACTACTAAAGGTTTTAGAGCGCATGATACTAACGGAATATTATATGTTGATCTTGAAGATATAGCTCCGGCGTCTATAGAGAAGATAAGGACTATGCTTAAAGAGCTTCATTACTGCAATTCATGGGGAGTCAAAAAAGTACTCGTAGGAGCACAGCCACCTAGTAATGTCAAAGTAATTGATTCTTCTGCCCAAAATAATACTATTGAGGATGAAGAATCTGACGATAATAATGACATATATCCAGAAACTAAGGAAGTTTTAGATAACACTGTTTTAGATAATAGATATAGGTCAGAGGATGAGATGGGTACGAAGAATGAGATAAGCACAGAAGATGAGGACCAGGATCCGGATCTTGATGATGATATGACTTTTGATGAGAATTCACCATTTGAGCAGGTTTCATTATTTGATATTATGAGGTAGGCGTAGGGCACTTTGCTCGTATGTAGAAGTAAGCGTTATAATATGTTGTAATTCATTTATCAGTGCTTTTTAGGAAGCGAATATGAATTTGTTGACATGGCTTTTCTAAATCGGCATAATGAAATCTCGGGCAATGATCCTGGCAGCTATTATGCCGGCATGCTTAAAAACTTCAATAGGACATAGCATTAAAATGTACAAAGTAATCGATTCTAATATAACCGAAATAGGGCGCTTTAAGATTCATATGGACCATCTTGAAAGAAATGGAAAGACAGGTCCATATTCTTATGTTTCCATGAAAGCCGGAGTACATGTGCTCCCAATTATAGATGGAGATAAGGTCTGTGTACTAAGACAGTACCGTTATCCCATTAAAGACTGGGATCTTGAATTCCCCGGAGGGGCTATGGATGAGGGCGATTCTAAGGAAGAAGCCGCCAGACGCGAGTTATACGAAGAAACGGGTTATATAGCGGATGAGCTTATATATCTTGGCGATATATATCCGTCTCCCGGTTACTCAGATGAGATAGTACATCTTTTTGCTGCGCATTGTCATAACAAAGAAAAAAGGAATCTTGAACCGCTGGAAGTGATAGAGCACAGACTCCTTAGTATTGACGAAGTAGATAAGATGATGGATAGCGGCGAGTTCAGATTTGCAGGAGCGATCATTGCATGGAACAGATATAAAAAATTGAGGTAGGATGTTTGGAAGATAATATTTTAAAACAGGAACAGGAACATTTAACAACTACATATAATAAGCTCCTTAAGATAAGCGAGGAGCTGGATGAAGATATCAGAAAACTTGATAGTCAGGCTACAGAAGAAAAAAATGACATTAGAGACAATATAAGACTTGATTTTGCCGATGATGAAACAAAGGCAGAGACATACGGAGAGCTGGAAGTATGGAATAGATATATAGATACCTATAACGTACAAAGTGAAGCGCTTCGTAACAAGAAGACACGTATTGAGTCACTGTTAAAAGCACCTTATTTTGCCAAGATAACGCTTCAGTTCGACCCTTCAGAAGAGCCGGAAAGCTATTATATTGGCAACGTTGAGATGTCAGAAAACGGAGCAACTCCTATTGTTGTAGACTGGAGAAGCCCTATAGCTGAAGTTTATTATAATCAGGAGAACGGACATACGTTTTATGAGGTAAATGGCAACAGGATAGATGTTGATCTTCAGCTTCGCCGCCAGTTCGATCTTGATAGAGATAAGCTTAATTCATATTTTGACACACAAGTCGCAATAGAGGATCCGCTTCTTCTCAGATCACTTTCAAAACAGCGCTCAGACAAGATGCAGTCTATAAGTGCAACTATTCAGAAAGAGCAGAATGCTGTCATAAGGCATCCTGACGTTCCGGCGCTTATAGTATCCGGTATTGCAGGATCCGGCAAGACATCAGTACTACTGCAGCGTATAGCTTACCTTTTCTTCAAACAAAGAGAGAATCTGCGCCCGGATCAGGTCTATATGATCACTTTAAATCCGGTATTTCGTGAATATATCGATAGTGTACTTCCGGATCTTGGCGAGTCCAATCCCAATACACTGACCTGGCAGGAGTTTATGGACTCTTGCAGCATACCTATGGCAGACAAGAACCCGGCTGCAACAGACGCCAGGGACCTTGAAGCAATAGATGATATGTTGTCTTTATTGGTACCTGATGATGGCGACTTCCTTCCTGTATATCAAAAGGATGAGCTGATATTGTCCAAGGCCGAAGTCCAATCTGTTGTTGAGAAATATAACGAGACGATCCCTATGGGAGTACGCCTTGTGCAGGTAGTAGCAACAGAGCTTGAAACAAGAGCAAGGAAGGTATTCCGCTCCAGAAAAAGAGATAATAAGGAGCAGCAAGGAGAAGAGAAGGCTGCAGAGAATCAGCTCGAAAATGATTTTGGCGGAGCCTTAAAGACAATCAGAAACTGCGGATGGCTCAATTACAATGCTATCTCAAAGCGCCTAATAGGCCATACACCATCTGCAATAGAATGGTTCTATCTTAAGATGTCACTTACAGGAATGTGTGATCGTAACGCACGTTATTGTATGGTGGATGAAGTTCAGAACTATACTAAGGCTCAGATGATGATCCTTAAGAAGTATTTCCCAAGAGCTAAGTTCATGCTCCTTGGTGATGAATTCCAGGCAATAAGACCAGGAACTGTAACCTTTAAGGAACTGGAGTCTCTTTTCTCAACAGATAAAAAGAGCACTGACACTATATCACTACTTACAAGTTACAGATCATCGCCTGAGATCACGCAGCTCTTCACATCACTTCTTCCGGAAGAAGTAAGGATCAACACCCAGAGCGTCCAAAGAGAAGGAACCAAGCCTCTTATCAAGGCTTGCAGTAGTGAAGAGTATAGAGATTTCCTTCTTGATACTATACGAACAAATACAGATAGTGAGGGACTTCTTGCAGTAGTATGTCAGAACAAGAAGAGCATTAATGCGGTAAAAGATATCCTTGGACAGGATGCGCCTCAGGTTATAACAGGAGATAAGAAGCTTCCTAAGGAAGGTGCTATCTTGATAGAATTGTCGCACGCGGCAGGACTTGAATTTGACTGTGTCGTGATACCTGATGCTGATGCGTCACGCTATCCTGATGATAAGCTCTCTAAACACCGCTTATATACAGCTATGTCAAGAGCAACCCGTAAGCTCGCGGTATTGTCTGACGGAGCGATGACACCATTGATCCCATGACATAGAAATGCATCCATGCATTTCTGGACATGTCTTGGTTACATCCTGTAACCGACATAGAAATGCATCCATGCATTTTTTGGCATATCTTGATTACATCCTGTAATCGACATAGAAAATGCATCCATGCATTTCTGGGCATGTCCTATAGAAATGCGACTAAAAAAGCAGGTAACCTTTTGAAGGTTGCCTGCTTTTTAATGACTTGTTTAATGATCAGTGTTTTTATCAAACCAGCTGTCAAAGCCTGTCTCCAGAGCCATGTACTTATTTAGAGCTTCGGGGCTTTTGTCGGTATCAAAGGTTTCGTCAGGAGCGAATCTTACATAGAAGTACATGCTCTCTACGGGTTTATTATTGTTGACGCTGTATTTCTGAAGCTTAGAAGCCCATGCGCCAAATGTAAGCTCATTCCACTTGTCGGCGCCATTGGACATGATCATAAGATCACCATGGCCGGTAGAGAAGCTTAGTTTGCACCAGTTTAGATCTCTGCCCACAGTTTCTTTGCAATAATCTTTGACAAGCTTGAAAGTCTTACCTATAAGTTCCTGCATATCATTGGGATATAGAGACTCTCTTTTTTGCGGGTCAACTTTTGATACTTTGACACATATACAGAACATACGCGCAGTAAGCTGATCAGCTTTTGGGGGAGCTTTGGGCTTTGGCTTTCCCATGCTCTGAAGCTGATTTTCCGCATCCTGGAGACTTGTTCTGAATGCAGTCCACATATCTGCATTTATTGGATCACTTACTGCCTGAAATACTGCGTGAGCTATCATTTCTTCAAGATTTTTTTTGATCTGGTCTGTTGTCATAGTGTCCCCTTTAAAAAAGCGATTAAAAAGTATGGCAATGATCTATATACTATCCGTAAGCGGAAAACTTTAGTAAATGATTTTTTTGCATTTGATAAGGCGCTTTCTATAAATATCGGCAGGATAATAGATAATATAAAGAATATACATATATCATATTTTAGTAATCTACACAACTAAAAAGGTATGCCTAATAGTAGGTCATACCTTTTTTACAGGTTGGATTAAGATATCAGTTTTGATATCAAATGATACATCGACTTCGTCACTGGGGCGTCAAAGCACTTTATACTCATGCTTGACATCGAATTTCTTTTCAAGAGCATTCATCATAATATTCATGGCAAGATTTGCCTTTTTTTCAAGATCATTGTGGATGATCCTAAGTCCTTCCATACCAGGCATGTTGCCATACGTACCGGAGATGACCACTACGTTTTCGTCATTTGTAAAGCGGGAGATGATCATCCCAAGATAATCTCCGTATACAAGGAGCTTTTTGCTTTTTAGTGAAGAGAGATCTTTTTTTGTTAATTTATCAAAAAACAGAACTCTGTCTTTGCCAAAAACAGACGAGATATATGTGCTGTATCCTTCATTGAAACAGCTGTCTGTAAGAAGGTAGTAGTCTTCTTTGAACATTTCTGCGGCTTTATCTGCAATCTGCTCAAAATCAGTATGTATCTGGTAGAAAAGAAAATCATTGATCATCATGTCAAGGCACATAATAGGGATAAAATAACTGCCTGACATGATCTTAAAATCTCTTTCGTGAAGATCTATTGCAATGATCCCGTCAAGCCCTTGAACAGGTTCGTATCTGTCGATATCAGGCTCTAGCGGAAGCAGCACACAGTTAAACTTCATGCGTTCAAAGCGTTCTGCAAGAAGATTTATAAGCTGCATGATCTGGGCATTTCGCGAAGGGGTTCCTGCCATTACAGGATGTAAAAGGGAATTCCCGGAAGTACAGGGATGTACTTCTATCCCAGTCAAGATGCTGTAGATGATACCAATTGTATAGCTGCTTTTTGTAGTGTCATTATTTTTATATTTTTCCGGAATCTGGTAGTTTAGGATATTAGCCACCTGAAGGACTTTTTTCTGGTGGCGTCACTTATCTTGGTTCCCTCTTTATCATTTAAAACATATGAAACAGTAGCCACGGATACACCTGCTTTTTTTGCTATGTCTCTTACAGTGGCTTTTTTCTCTTTGGCCATTTTTTAACCTCATGTCGCGAGTGAAACGAGTGACTAATGGTTCAAATTGGTGGAGCTCGCGACACCAATTTGGGTTTGAAAGTGGAACACTTTCAAACTTAACCTCACGTCGCGAGTGAAACGAGTGATGGTTCAAATTGATGGAGCTCGCGTCATCAATTTGGGTTTAAAAGTGGAATACTTTCAAACTGGTGCTCTTCCTTTAGATTGCATTAGTTAAGTTAACAAGTTAACCCAATAATACCAAAAATATGCCATATTGACAAGTTTGGGCAAAAGTGATATTTATAATTTAACAGTTAAGTTAACAAGGTTAACAAAACGCGCTGATCAATTTAAGCACTGATCAATTTAAACACCGATCAACTTAAGCACCGATCAATTTAAGCACCGATCAATTTAAGCAACGATCAACTTAAACAACGATCAACTTAAGCACCGATCGATTTAAGAAACGATCAACTTAAACATCGATCAACTTAAGTCACGATCGGCGCAAAAATCACATGATACAAACAAGGGAGGCAAATATGAAAAAGAATAACGTATTATCTAAAGTCGCAGCTCTTTTAACAGGAGTAGTTCTTACAGCAGGATTGCTGACAGGATGCGGAGATACTTCCAGTCAGGCCGGTAGCGCTGCAAGTACTGCAGAGACGATAACAGTAACATTTATGAATCAGGACGAGACTATCGGAACAGCAACAGCTAACGTCGGAGAAGTTCTTGATAAGTCTTCATATGAAGCATTTGAGACAGCAGAGTCAGGTGAATTTAACGGATGGTATGAGACACCTTCATATCTTGAATCCAGCAAGAAGGATCTTAAAACAGATTCTTTTACCAAGGATACAACTCTTTATGGAGATTTCAGAGCTGCAGAAGTATCTGAAGATACACGTCACTGGTACATTGCAGGAACTTCCAAGACAGGATCACTTGCACTTAACAACTGGGCTGCAGACCTTAGTGATGAAGACAAGGCCCAGTTTGAGCTTGTTCCTACAGGTAATGCAGTTAATGAATTCTCACTTACAATAGATCTTTATGAAGGCGATCAGTTCCAGATCATTCCTGACTGGTCATGGGATGGTCAAAAAGGCTACGGCAAGTTCACACAGATTGATGATACTCAGATGGAGAATGCAGGCGGCCTTGCAGACTCAGTTGACAAAGCTAATGTACAGGTTAAAGAAGACGGCAACTACACCATCACTCTTACAACCAATCCTGACAATCAGGCTCAGGACACGCTTACTATTGTAAGAAATTCTGACCCGGTAGGGGCAAACTGATCAGGAATCCAACTTTGAAAATGTTTCATTTTCAAACCCAAATTGATATTGCGAGCCCATCATTTTGAACTATTAGTGGCTTACTTTGCGCGCAACATGAGGTTAGGTATGAATCAATTAGCATTACAGCACATTACAGATTCTGCATATTGTTTTCCTGTATCAGACAATGAAATTGTTATAAGGCTCAGAACAGCAGCTGATGATATCAAGGATGCTTATATAATATACGAGAGCAAGTACAAGATTGCAGAAAGCCGATACAAAAAGCCAATGACCAAAATAGGTACCGGCAGGATATATGATTACTATTCTATTCGCTTAAAGCTTGATGATACAAGGCTTGCGTATGTTTTTTATCTAAATGACGGAGAGAATTATTACTACTTTTCAGAAGACGGCGCTTCACTTGATTATGATTTTAGTAAGGGATATTACAATTTTTCCCAGTATCCGTATATAAACGAAGCTGACATCCATCATAAGGTTGAATGGCTATGTAATAGCTGCTTCTATCAGATATTCATAGACAGATTCTGTATAGGAGATGATAACAAAGATAAGAGCTATATCAACCTTAAGTGGGGAGATAAGCCAACTCCAAAGAGTTTTGCAGGAGGAGATATTAAAGGGATCATTTCAAAACTTGACTATATCAAAAGTATAGGCTGCGATGCCCTTTATCTTACGCCCATATTCAGATCGCCTTCCAATCACAAATACGACATAGTTGATTACTATGATATAGATGAGCACTTTGGTAGCAAGGAAGATTTTAAGGACCTTGTGGAACAGCTTCATAAGCGTAACATGCGAATAGTTCTGGATGCGGTTTTTAATCATGTAAGTGAAAAAAACGAGTTGTTTCAGGATGTCATCAAGAAAGGCAAAGACTCTGAATATTTTGATTACTTTGTGATCCGCGGTGACAGACCCTGTAAGAATCCTCTAAATTATGAAGTCTTTGCTGGTTGCGATTATATGCCCAAATGGAATACCTCCAACCCGGCAGTGCAGGACTATCTTATCGCAATAGCCCTATACTACATACAGGAGTACGATATTGACGGCTGGAGGCTTGACGTATCTGATGAGATCAGCCACGATTTTTGGAGGAAATTCCGAAAAGCGATTAAATCTGTCAAAAAAGATGCAGCCATAATCGGGGAGAACTGGCACGACGCATCGGTTTACCTTAGAGGCGATCAGTATGACAGCATCATGAATTACGCTTTTACCAAGGCATGCCTTGACTATTTCGCATATAATAAACTGGATGCCACGAAGACGGCACAAAAGCTTAATGACATACTTATGCGAAATACCGATACAGTTAATGATATGATGCTGAACCTTTTGGACAGTCACGATACCGACAGATTTTTAAATGAGGTCAAGGGAGATAAGGACAAACTCTATGCTGCACTCTGCCTTTTATATCTTTTCCCCGGTGCTCCATCCATATTCTACGGTACGGAGTGCTATACCATGGGAGGATATGATCCGGATTGCCGCAGATGTATGGACTGGGAGACAGCTCTTAATAAGGACAATAAGGCAGTATTATTGCTTAGTAAGTTATCCCTAATTAGAAAAAAATGTGAATTCTCTTTTGAAGGTACATTGGTAAATGCTTCACAAGATGGAAGGGTACTGATTTTGAAAAGACATGGCCAAAGAGCAGATGCCGAGCTTTATATAAATCAGACAGATGAGGTAGGTACTTATAACGAATTACAGATAGCCCCCGGGAGTTTCAGGCTATTTGCAGATGGAGGAGAAATATTATGAAATATCAGAAAGTTACTGCTACTGTATTGACAACAGTTATGACCCTTGGAACCTGCGCCTGTGGCAAAAGTCAAGAGACACAGACAGGGACAGGTGAAGGCGGAGAGACTATCACTCTCAGAATCCTCGAAAATGATACGGCCAAATCAGAAGGCTATCTTGATGAACTTTTAAATGCCTTTAATGAAGCCTATAAAGACAAGGGCATTCAGGCAGTTGATGCCAATATGGAAGAATACAGTAATCTTGCAGAAAACGGCCCTTATGGCTATGGCCCTGATGTTTTGTACCAGGCCAACGATAAGCTTATGGCCTATGCAGAAGACAAACATCTCATGGCGATAAACAAAGAGGATTTTGAATGCGCAGACCAGATACCGCAGGAAGCCTGGGATGCATTTTCCGTAACTGTTGACGGTCAGAAGTACACCTGCGGAGTACCGGTTAATGTTCAGGAGCCGATGCTCTTTTACAGGAAAGATCTTCTGCCGGAAGATTGGGAGAGTACATGGGATAGTGATGGAAGCGGTACTCCTGATTTCTTCGAAAACTGGAGCTCCTTATATTCATATTCCAAAGAGCTTTATGAGTCATCTAATGGCGAGAAATTCGGTCTTGTTGCGCCTTGCAATGACCTTTATATGATGGCTGAGTTCATATTCTCATATGGCGGATATGTATTTGGTCAAAACGAAGATGGAAGCTTTAACTCAGAAGATATCGGCTTTGCAGCCGGGGATACAGCCAATGGTATAGCGGCTATGAGACAGTTTGCCGGGATCATGAGCGAAGAGTGCCTTGACGATTCCATCAAGCAGAGCAGATATTCTAAGGTTGCTGATGGATCATATTTTTGCTCAATCTCAACCCCTGACACTTACGTCCTTTTCTATGACAGGTTACAAGAAGTATATACAGGCGAAGGCTTGAGCGAAGAAGAGGCTGACAAGAAGGCCACCGAGAACCTTGGTATGGTCGAGCTCCCCGGCAAGATGCCATCTGACGGTGATCTTGAATCCGGTACAGCAGATACAGACACGATCGTAATGGGCGGCGTGAATGGATATGGCATCAGTGCTTATACAGAGCATCGCGATGCCTGCATAGAATTCGTTAACTTCGCTACTAGCTATGAGATGATCACAAAGAGAGCACAGATCCTTGGAATAGCTCCTACAAGGGGAGACGTAGCAGATGAAATAGGCGGTGTGACAGGTATGATATTTGAGAGCCTAAATGAAGGACATATATATCTCATGCCTTCTGTCAAAGCAGTCGATCAGATCTGGGACCCGATGCAGACTCTTCTGAGCGATGTTGCCAAGGATGCTTTCAGACAGTCCAAAGGAGAAACTGTCAAATACGAAGATACATCGGCAATACAGGATGCCCTTGACAAAGCTGACCAAAGCATCTATGACGCAATCTATACTCTTGCTAATTAAGAGGTGCCGGCATGAAACACAGTAATCTAAAAACCAAATGCTCTTATGTAGTGATGGGACTTGGCCAGTTTCTATATGGTCAGAGGATCAAAGGAATACTGTATATGGGCATTCTGGCAATATATCTTATATATCTTTTTACTCAGGGAATCTCTGACATGACAGGACTCTTCACCCTCGGAACCATCGAGGGTGATCCTTGGCTTGGGACCAAGGGCGATGATTCAATTATTATGATGTTGAAGGGCATCCTTTCATTCATGATACTTGGAGCAGTTATCATTTTTTATCTTTGCAATATCAGAGATATAAAAAATATTCAAAAGCTAGCAGAAAGCGGCAGGAGAGCGCCTGGTTTTCTTAAGTCGGTGGAATCGTTTGTGGACAAAAAATTCTATGTTGTAGCTCTTTTTGCTCCTGTAGTCGGTGTGCTTATATTCAATGTTCTTCCAATTGTCTTTATGATCCTCATAGCCTTTACCAACTACGGCGGCAATATTGTACCGCCAAAGCTTATCGACTGGGTAGGATTTGATAATTTCAAGCAGATTTTCGCTATGTCCGGCATCAAAGAGACATTTTTAGGATTCTTAGCTGGAATATAGTCTGGGCAGTCTGTGCTACAGTCATCAATTATTTTTGCGGTTTGTTTCTTGCGCTGCTTCTTAATAAGAGATGTGTCAAAGGAAAGACCTTCTGGCGGGCATTTCCAATTATCGCTTATGCAGTTCCCGGATTTATAACCCTTCTTGGTTTTAAATTCATGTTCTCTTATGGCGGCCCTATCAACTATTATATTAAGGCTCTTGGCGGGAGCAGCATTGGCTTTCTTGATATCGATGCCGGCAATAAGGCAAGGCTTATAGGCCTTCTTGTAAATGCATGGATATCTGTACCCACATCGATGCTGCTTGCAACAGGAATCCTTTCTAATATGAACAATGAACTGTATGAAGCAGCAAGCCTTGACGGAGCAGGAAGATGGAAACAGTTCACAAAACTGACACTTCCATTTGTTGTCTTCTCAACAACTCCTACGCTTATAACAGGATTTGTAGGCAACTTTAATAACTTCGGTGTGTTCTATTTCCTTAGAGGTGGCCTTTATCTTGACGATTATTTCCTTGCCAGCGATACAGATCTTCTTATCAACTGGCTGTATAATCTTTCAATTGATAATAATTACTATGGAATAGGAGCTGCGGTGAGCCTTATCATATTCGTGATCACATCAGTGATATCGCTGTCAACTTATGTTAATTCATCAGCATTTAAGAAGGAGGATACATTCAGATGAGAAAAGAAAGAATATCTGAAGTGGTTATTACATACATCATTCTCATACTCGTTTCCTTCATATTCTTTTTCCCCGTACTTTGGCTTGTAATGGCATCCTTTTCTGCAACAGGGTCAATATACGATTATGATGGATTTTTCCCAAAGAGCTTTAGTACAGGAACCTATTATAAGCTTTTTAATGATACTGCAATGTATGATTATCCGGCATGGCTTAGGAATACTCTTTTTGTTTCTGCCTGCTCATGCATACTTTCTACAGTGCTTGTGATACTTACTGCTTATACCATGAGCAGATTCAAATTCAAAATGAGAAAGCCTCTTATGAAGACAACTCTGGTACTTAGCATGTTCCCAAGCTTTATGGGGATGACAGCAGTATACCTTATCATGATCAATTTCAATATGATCAATAATCTGTGGAGCCTTATACTGATCTACTCAGCAGGTGCACCTATGGGATATCTGGTCCAAAAAGGATATTTTGATACGATCAGTACATCAATATATGAAGCTGCAACAATAGATGGAGCTTCCAATCCGACTATATTCTTTAAGGTAACGCTGCCTTTGTCCAAACCAATCCTTGTATATACAGCGCTTACTTCTTTTGCATGGCCTTGGAGCGATTTCATACTTCCTAACATGCTCCTTAAGAACAGGGACTTGTGGACTGTAGCTGTAGGACTTACACATCTTGGCGAAACGGAGTTTTCAAGATTTGCGGCAGGTGCCATATTCATCGCAGTACCTATCGTGATCCTGTACTTTGCACTATCAAGATTTTTGGTGGCCGGAGTGTCCGACGGAGCAGTCAAACAGTAAGGTGGTTCCATTTTAATGCCTGTGAGGAATCGGGACTTTAAACTCCAATTACATTTAAAAACAATATTCATAAAAGTGTGATATCATATAGCTAAAGCAAAGGCGCTTACAGATAGTTTGCGCACTTTGCTTTTTTTGTATTTTGAAAAGAAAAAGAAATGAGGAACAAATAATGCAGGACGGTTATTTGAAAGTTGCTACTATTACTCCTATGGTAAGAGTTGCAGATGTGGAGTTTAATACTAAAGAAATATGTAATTGCATAGATGAAGCTCTGGCAAAAAAGGTTAAGCTACTGGTATTCCCGGAGCTTTGCATAACAGGATACAGCTGCCAGGATCTTTTTTTCCAAAATCAGTTATTGCAAAGAGCATTGGAAGGACTTCAAAAAATAGTAAAGCACAGTCAGGGCGCTGACGCTCTTATCTTTGTAGGATTACCGCTTGTTATAGAAGGAAAGCTATACAACGTAGCTGCAGCTATATGTAATGGACAGATCCTTGGAATTGTACCAAAGACCTATCTGCCGGGTTATAACGAGTTCTATGAGACAAGACACTTTCACTCAGGAAGAGACTTAAATACCATGATAAGGATAGGCGAGATGGAAGTAAGAGCATGCACAGATATTATATTTGAGTGCAGGCAGATGCCATCTCTTAGGGTCTCATCCGAGCTTTGTGAAGATTTGTGGGTTCCGGAAAGCCCGAGTATAAAGCACTGTAAAGCCGGTGCTACAGTAATAGTCAACCTGTCAGCTTCCAATGAGATAATAGGTAAGGGAAGATATAGAAGGAGCCTTGTAAGTGCTCAGTCTGCAAGGCTTGTATGCGCTTATCTGTATGCATCTGCAGGCCCGGGAGAATCCACTCAGGATGTTGTTTTTTCAGGCCACAATCTGATAGCCGAAAACGGGACTATTTTAGCGGAGTCTGAGCGATTTATAAAGAACATGACCATATCAGATATTGACCTTGAGTATATCGAATCTGAAAGAAGACGGATGACAACATTTGAACCTGATTGCAGCAGTCAATATACCAAGATCGAATTCACGCTAAATATTGAAGAGACCAGGCTATCAAGATATATAGATCCAAACCCATTTGTGCCTTCCATAGAACAGGAACGGGAATACAGATGTAACGAGATCCTTACTATACAGGCGATGGGACTTAGGAAAAGGATAGAGCATATAGGCTGTAAGAAGGTAGTTATCGGTATATCAGGCGGTCTTGATTCTACACTGGCTCTTTTAGTAACAGCAAAGGCTTTTGATTATCTTGATCTTGAACGCATCGGTATAATTGCTGTGACTATGCCTGGTTTTGGAACTACAGACAGAACATATGATAATGCAGTAATGCTCATCAGGCAGATCGGAGCTTCATTTAAAGACGTGAATATCAGTAAGGCGGTAAGACAGCATTTTGATGATATAGGTCAGGATGAAAATGTTCATGATGTTACTTATGAGAACAGCCAGGCAAGAGAAAGAACCCAGATACTTATGGATATTGCCAATAAGGAAAATGGAATAGTGATAGGAACCGGTGATCTATCAGAACTAGCACTTGGATGGGCAACTTATAACGGCGATCACATGTCGATGTATGCGGTGAACTGTTCTATTCCAAAGACTTTGGTGCGCTATCTTGTGAAGTACTATGCTGATACGTCAGATAACTTAGATCTTAAAAAGACGCTATATGATATTTTAGATACACCTGTATCACCTGAATTGTTGCCTCCGGACGGTGATAAGATCATGCAGAAAACTGAGGATCTGGTAGGTCCATATGAGCTTCATGACTTTTTCCTTTATCATATGCTAAGACTATCCCAAAGTCCTTCCAAGATATACAGGCTTGCAAAACTGGCTTTTGCTGATGTGTACACAGAAGATGTTATCCTTAAATGGGAGAAGACTTTTTATAAGAGATTCTTCTCGCAGCAGTTTAAGCGCAGCTGTCTTCCGGATGGCCCGAAAGTTGGATCTGTTGCAGTATCTCCAAGAGGCGATTTAAGAATGCCGTCTGACGCGTGTGTAAATACATGGCTTGAACAAATTTAGCAATAATACTTATAGTATAAGATAAAAGTCAAAATAATATGTTATTATTATCTATGAAGGCAAAGGCGCTTTTGTTGAGCGTCTTTGCCTGCCTTTTTGCGGAGGTGGATATGGTAACTTTGAATGATTATCTTTATAGTGGGGATACAGTTCTTAGAATAATACAAAAGTACTCGGAAGCACTAAAAGAATCATCTATCGAAACAGGGAATACGGTAGATCTTTTTCATAGTAACTTTCTTCTGAGAATGGAAGAACTCCTCATACATAATGACTTTCTTACATCACAGTCGCAGCGTATCAGGGAATTGTATAAGTACATGACAGATGAATATCCGTTTCTGGCATTTACTTTTAAGGGAAGGATCAAGTCACTTATTCGTGCAGAAGAAAAGTTTAATGCTTATATTTTGAAAATAGTTTATGAAAAATACAAAGATAGCAAAAGTTACCCAGGTCCATCTGAGATAAAAAACAGTATAGATCATTTCAGGGATCTGATAGCGTATAGAATTGTCGTGTCTATGCCAAGATGTCATGTTGCAGATAAAAATGAAAGAGAAGAAGCAGAGATAAAGTATCTTTATGAGATATCTGATATGCTTCCGGATTTTCTTGAAAGGCGGGGATTTAGCGTTGAGATCTCAACAGGGGGAGCAAAGCTTGAATCAGGAAGACTTAGTGAATCAGTAAGACCATACTTTAAGGATTATATTGAAAATCCCGGGGCCTATGGATATCAGTCGCTTCATATTACCTTATATGATAATGAATCAAGAAGCTTCGTGGAGGTGCAGTTAAGAACAAAAAAGATGGATGATAATGCAGAGATAGGCCCTGCAAACCATCTTGGATATGAGAAGCGGCAGGAAAAAGAGCGAAGCCGCAGGAATGCAATACCGCTTGGAGAAAATATATATTTTGATGAGGCATATGAAAGAGGGATGCTTTTGCAACAGTTGGATCTGTCAAAGGTAGATGTAAATATGTTCAGCGCAGTGAATAATAGTCTTATCAACGATGGCTGCGGCCTTTATAGAGGGCGGCTTATTCTTCCTTTCGAACACTTGTCTCGTTTTCAAAATGATGTCAAGTATTGATCGTGCCATGGTGGCTCATAGTAAACGACTATTTTTGAAAATGAGAAAAATATTTTTCTACAATTGATCCTGACTGGATGATTTTTTATGTAAAGTGTGATAGAGATGTAAAAGTGGAAGTTAAATTCCACTTTTTATATCACATATATTAAGTGTGACATTTTCACTTAAAATTTTTTTCTCATCGTTTGCAGAAATGCCCGAATCAGTAATAATAGTATTAAAATCTCTGATATTCCCAAATTTTTTCATAACATGTTTTCCAAATTTGGAATGGTCGACTAAAAGGATGTTATTCTCAGAATTCTTCATGATGAGCTGCTTGATAGAGCTGTCCATTTCTGTACTTGTAACTCCATATTTGGTATCTATGAATCCTGTTCCCAAAAATGCTGTATTAAAATGAAATGTTGATAAGTATGTCATGGTATCAATATCCATAGCACCGCCGGTGGTTTCATTATATTTACCTGGAGCAATGTACAGATTCACATATGGATTGTGGGCGCATTCATGCATTACAGATAGAGAACTTGTCACTACTGTATGATGTAATGCCGGAAGAAAACGAGTCATGAGTAGAACTGTTGTACTTTGATCCAGGTAGATCACATCATTTTCTTTTATATGTTCACAAGCACGGCGAGCAATAGCAACCTTGGCAGAGTAGAACTTTTCTTTTCGAATATCGAAATCATATACCGAGGAAGAAGGGTGGCGGAGTGTAGCTCCCCCATAATGCGAGATTAGTATTCCCTGGTCTTCCATGATATGAAGGTCTCTTCTTATAGTCATATCGGACACTCCATATCTGGCAGCTAATTCTTTGACATTTACTGTTAATGTTTCTTTTAATAATTCATAGATCTGGGCTCTTCGTGTTATGCCTGTAAGTTCATTTTTGTTATTCATAGATAACCTCATGTCGTGAGAAAAACGAGTGACTAATGGTTCAAATTTATGAAACTTTCGTTTTCAATTTGGGTTTGAAAATAAAATAAAACATTTTCAAACTTAACCCACATTTCTGATAAATGTTTAATCTAACAATAATATACCATATAAACGCCAAAAATAAACATCAAAAAACATTATACTGTGTTTATTTGCGTGGTATTATCTATATACTTCAATTGATTATTGAAAGGAATATTTTATGAGTAAGAAAAAATACTTGTTTTTTGATATCGACGGAACCCTTGCTGCAGGCGGCTATGAAAATTTCTATATACCGGATTCAGCTAAATTGGCGATAGATAAGCTAAAAAAAGCAGGACACTTTCTATGTATTGCTACTGGAAGAGCACAAGCTCTTGCAATAGATACAATGAAAGACCTTGGCTTTGAAAATATGGTTAGTGATGGTGGCTACGGTGTAACAATCAACAACTCTCTTATTGGTATTAAACCTCTTCCTAAAAAGGAGATAGTGGCACTAATTAGAGAATGCCAGGAAAAGGGATTTCCTTGGGGAATACAGATAGATAATTCTGCTACAAGAACTGTTCCGGATGACCGCTTTCAGAAAGTCGCACATGATATTTACATGAAACAAAGAATTGTAGAAGGGCTTGATCCCGAGGATTATGAGAATATTTATAAGGCATATGTGGCATGCAGTATAGAAGAAGAGAAAACACTTAAATCTTTGAAAAATCTTCCTTGGTATAGATTTCATGAAAATTACTTGTTTGTTGAACCTTCATATAAATCTGTTGGAATAAAAAGGTAATGGATTATTTTGGTGCAGATTACAAAGATGCAGTAGTATTTGGCGATTCAGGAAATGATATTTCAATGTTTAAAGATGATTGGACCAAAGTAGCAATGGGCAATGCAATACCTGAATTAAAAGAACTGGCTGACTATGTAACAGATGATGTAGATAAAAATGGAATATATAATGCCTGTGAGAAATTAGGCCTCTACACACCTGTTACTTGTTAAAAAATTTTCAGCGTTATCCGAGCGGAGCGTAATGAATATAAAATTAAAAGTACTAAAACTTCCCACTTGGACGGGCCGGCATCCCCAAAGTCTTTGCATGGATGGGAAAGGATAATAAATTGATATTGGTTGTTCCTTAGGCCGGATATCAGTTCATCTTCTGACTTGTTTTCTGAGATTAGCGAAAAGGACAGGAGTTGCCGCTCCTTTCCTTTTCTATGCTGCTTAGTATATTTATCTTCTTCTATGCTGTTTAATATACTCATAGCGGCAAGAAGAGATCATCAAGCGTAAGCACTTCTGATATATGTCCCATATGCGCTGTTCCGGAAGTCCCTTTTGCTGAAATAAGGGTGATTTTTATCGCGTTTTTTGTATTTGTCATATCTTTAAATACTGACTTTTTGTTAATAAGTTCTTTCTCATAATCTGCAGACACAACATATGCAGAATCAGTACATTTAACTTCGCATAAATCTCCTTATCAGGATATACTATGTAATATCTTTATATCATGCAAAAGACCAAATATCTACACAAACAAGCAGATAAATGGTCTTGACAGCACATGAAAAGTATTCGAAGACCAAATATCGGCACTTATGAAGCAATGTGGCTGCGAAAAGTTCGAGGGCGGAAGAGGATCAGGAATAGGCTATTATCATGTTGAAACCAAGCGCATCCTTCAATTTGACGGTCCGCACCCAGGTAATGAACTGTACAGGTATCACGTAAAGATGGATTTTATAATAGAAAGGCCTTGATGACAAGGCTTTTCTTTATTTGTTTCAACTATTAAGATATAAGGGTATGAAACCTTTTCTGAGCAAAATAGGGGAGTCATTTTCTTTCAATGTAACATTTCAAAAATGGCTCAAAGCGAATGCTGGGAAAACATATGGTAATGCCATTGATGCTTATTATGAAATCAAGAGAACGGCAAAGCAGGGGCAGACCGTTATTGGAAAGCAGTTCGAGTATAATACCTATATCAGGGATTTCTTTGCAGATAACAAAGGTGCTTCGCTGGATGATGCTATAAGATGCTGGAAGTATAAGAAGAGCCTCAAAGGTCAAAACAAATATGAGAGATCTGATCTTAAAGTGTTGGAACAGTAAACCGGAATATATTTCAGAATAATCGGCGAAGTATATAGAGGATTGGATCGTTGGAGTAGGTAGATTTTGACAGGCTTGTTTAAATAGAGCCTGCAGTTTTAGCTATATATGATTTGCCGGTTGGAACGGACCTGGAATTTGATTCGGAACGAATGGTCTTTATTGATTCAAATATCGGGAAAGAATATAGATGAAAACAATTACTAATGAACAAGCAAGACAATTTATCCTTTTAAAACAGGGACTGATAGGAACATATCGGTTTATAGGAAAAGATGGAGCATATGAGTATGTGCGTCAGGCAGGCTGCATACAGTATGATCCTGTGGATGTTTGCAGGAAAAATGCAGAGCTGACCTTGCAGTCCAGAGTCAAAGGATTTAAGAAATCTATGTTGCAGGATCTTTTGTATAAAGACCGCAAACTTGTGGACTATGCGGACAAAGAGTTATCCATATGGCCTACGGAAGACTGGCCGTATTTTTCTTCTTACAGGGATCGTAGTAATGAGCTGGGAGATACCTTTGAAGGCCTGGCTGAACTAGAGGAACAGGCTATTTCCTACATAAAAGAGAACGGTCCTGTGTCCAGCGATACTCTGCCTATTGAAGGAGAGATATTCTGGCATTCCTCGATGCACTGGAGTGGTAATTGGCATAAAAAGTCCCAGGCTGCCAGATCTGTACTGGAGCAGTTATATACAGACGGTGAGCTTGTTATACATCACAAAAAGGGCAGCCGAAAGTACTATGATTTGGCTAAAAGTCATATATCTGAGGAAATTCTGAATGCAGATAATCCATGCAAAAATGAAGACGATTTTATCACGTGGCGTGTTCTTCGCAGAATCGGTGCGGTAGGTCTTTTGTGGGATAAAAACAGTACAGCACTTCTTGGAATAAACATAAATGCTGAGAAGCGTAAAGGGATACTTGATAGGCTGACAACTGAGGGGGAAATAGTTCCGGTAATTGTGGAAGGCTTTAAGCCGCTATTTTATTACCGCGTAGAAGATGAAGAGCTGATGAAGCAGGTGCTTCAAGGAGATGCTGATCTTAAGCCCCGAATGTCTTTCATAGCTCCGCTTGATCCGCTAATGTGGGACAAAGCGCTTATAAAGGCTTTGTGGGATTTTCAGTATTCCTGGGAAATATATACTCCGGCTGTGAAAAGGAAATATGGCTATTACACATTGCCTATCCTCTACGGAGATAAGTTCGTAGGGCGTATTGAAGCCATACCGGATCGCAAAGAGGGAATTTTGAGAGTCAAAGGACTATGGTGGGAAGACGGAATCCGTCAGACGAAAAAGCTTAGTGCTGCGTTGGAGCGTACACTAAAGAATTTTGCGAAGTTCAATGATTGTATACTGGGAGAGTAAGGAGAACTTAATAATCTATCTGCATAAAGGGGACGATATTGGCTGAGAAGAAGTATTTATATACGGAAAGGGCGCACTACATGTGCCCCAATATGCACTTTGGCATCGTGGCGGAGATTGGGGCAGAGTTTGATGCGAACAGGATCATCGAGAGCATTGGTGTTCTAAAATCAGCTCATCCGCTTATGAGAAGTCTGATAGCCGAGGAGCAGGAAGCGCCAGAATATATTATGAGGAACAATCGCAACTTGAAATCCCGGTAACAATCAAAAAAGCAAACGATGACTGGCAGACTGATTATGAGGCGGTATCTTCTGCCGGGTGGAACGTTCAAAAGAAAGCACTACTTAAGGTCTTTGCTTATCCTTCAGAGAGCGGAACGAGAGTCCTTTTTATAACTCATCATCTTCTTTGTGACGGAAGAGGACTTCTTCAGCTGATGCAGGAGTTTGCAGATCTTTATGTGAACGATGTTAAGCCGCACCCAGTTGATGAGAAGCTTATGGAAAGTTTTGATGACCTTCCGAGCGGCAGCGACCTTGGGTTTATCAGCAAGGTGCTTATAAAGTATGCCAATAAGAAGTGGCGCGGTGAAGGGCATACGGTCAGCTACGAAGAGTATCTTAGGTTTGAACGTGATCATGATTCAAAACAGGATATAAAGCGCGAAATAAAGAAGATTGACGAAGAAGAACTTGATTCTCTCCTTGATCTATGCAGGAAAAATGGGGTATCACTCAATGACTATCTTGTTGCTAAGATGATGATAAATGAGGGTACGGATAAGGTGGTCATAGCTTCTGACATAAGGAATGAAATCAAAAACTATAAGAAAGGTGCTCTTGGAAACTATGCTACTGCCTTCGGAGTGGTGGTTAAGAAGAAAAGATCTGAGATCATGGAACTTGCCAAGGCTGTAGATCATGAAGTCAGGAGCATCATGAGTAAGCCTGATAAGGAAATGCTTGTTCTCTCGTGTTATTTCAATATGGATCCGGAACTTCTTGATGCCATAGCAATATCGACTCTTGGGAGTTTTGAAAGCAAGGCCGGTAGATTTGTCGGTAGCAAGATGTTTGGCTATGAAAAGCGTGACGGTCATTGTATAACAAACCTTGGCAGGGTAGAGAGTAGCGTTATAAGCGAGGCTGTATTCATTCCGCCTGCATCTCCTGCAAACCGGAAGGCGTGGGGCGTTCTGACGATTAACAAGAAGATGAGGATATGCTCGATACATTCAGTGTAAAATTGAAATAGTATTAGTTTTCTCAACTTTTATTATATTCCAGGATAACAGTAGTAAGTTATCTCCGAAGTTATGATATGTGTGCTTGACAAAAATACTCCTATATCGTAGTATAAAACTACGATATAGGAGTATTTAATTATGAAGACAAATGGTGGATTTCTTGTTACAAAAATAAAAAACAGCTGGGTGATCGTATATTTGAAAGGATACTGGCAGAAAAAAACATTGATGCATTTAACGGAGCTCAGGGAAGGATTCTTTATGTCTTATGGCAGGAAGATGGTGTTCCTATTAAAATTATTTCCGAGAAAAGCGGACTTGCAATTACTTCACTTACGACCATGCTTGAGCGGATGGAAAAAAACGGACTGATAAGCCGCAAAACGGATGAAGCTGATAAGAGAAAAACTCTTCTGTTCCTCACAGATAAAGCCAAAGAACTTAAAGAAGCTTATGACTCCGTATCCAATGAGATGGGGAATATTTATTATCGTGATTTTACGGATAAAGAGATTCTTCAGTTTGAAGAGTATCTTAACCGCATCAGGGTAAACCTTGAGGAATGGAGTGACAAATGAGTATCTGTATTAAAGATCAGATTCAGAACATGAATCTTGTTATAGGTGCACTGTTGGATGTCCGTACTGCTATGCCAGAAACAATACGAGGCGTTATCACATCATAGATGATTTTGAAAAACCACAGTTTTTTCAAGGAAAGCTTCGTATGATGGAAAGAAAAAAGCCGCAGAAT
Organism: Butyrivibrio fibrisolvens; assembly: GCF_023206215.1. Lineage (NCBI taxonomy): Bacteria > Bacillati > Bacillota > Clostridia > Lachnospirales > Lachnospiraceae > Butyrivibrio > Butyrivibrio fibrisolvens. The sequence continues at coordinate 12,215 of NZ_CP065801.1, read as the reverse complement.
TTTCTGCTGACCGGCATGAGCGATCTCTCGGGCTGGCATGAGGAATGGAGAGAGGAAGTCTTTAAAAAGATAGCAGAGAATCCTCAGCACCAGTTTCTTTTTCTTACCAAACGACCGGATCTTCTGTCTTTTGAAACAGATCTTGATAATGCATGGTTTGGCGTTACAGTTACGAGAAAGTCTGAGTTATGGCGTATTGATGCACTGCGGAGCAATGTAAAGGCAAAAAAATATCATGTTACCTTTGAGCCTTTGTTCGATGATCCGGGTAAGGTTGATCTTACAGGCATTGACTGGATTGTGGTGGGAACCATGACAGGTGCAAAGAGCAGGACTGTTAAAACAGATCCCGGTGGGCTTATTCATTGACAGAACAGGCTCATGAACTGAACATTCCTGTATTCTGGAAAGAAGATCTTGTTCCGATTATGGGAGAAGAAATGATACAGGAAATGCCGGATGCTTTTAACAAAGTGCTGGAGGAACAGAGGATATGGAACAACCAGAAATCAAAGTAAATCATATAGAAACAAAAAGTGTAATGACAAAATCGAATACTCCTATTGGAGGATATTCGGTGAATCCTATGTGGGGTGTCCCCATGCCTGTAAATACTGCTACGCATCTTTTATGAAACGCTTTACAGGGCATACGGAGGAATGGGGAACTTTCATGGATGTGAAAGACTGGCCTGAAATAAAGAATCCAAAGAAGTATGCCGGCCAGAAGGTGATCATTGGAACAGTTACGGATGGTTATAATCCGCTAGAGGAAACATATAAAAATACAAGAAGACTTCTGGAAGAACTAAAGGACAGTGGTGCGGACATACTTATCTGCACAAAGTCAGACCTTGTACTAAGAGATCTGAATCTGCTAAAAGAGATCAATGAAAATAGCAGACTTACAGTATCATGGTCAATCAATACTCTCGATGAAGAGTTTAAAGATGATATGGATGCGGCAGTAAGCATAGAAAGAAGGCTTGCTGCAATGAAAGAGGTATATGCGGCAGGCATTCGTACAATTTGCTTCATTTCACCCGTGTTCCCAGGGATTACGGATATAGAAGCAATCATAGACAGGACAAAAGATCAGTGTGACCTTGTATGGCTTGAGAATCTGAATCTTCGCGGAGGTTTTAAGGCAGATATCATGAAATACATTTCCGATAAACATCCGGATCTGGTGCCGCTGTATGACGAAATTTATAACAAAAAGAACCGCAGCTATTTTGAAGCGCTGGAAAAGAAAGCAGAAGAGCTGGCTAAAAAGTATGATTGCAGGTTTGTTGATAATGAAACTCCGTATGAGAGAGTAGAAAGGACATCAACAATCGTAGATTACTTTTACCACGAAGAAGTAAGAGGAACTGCCAATAGTGGAAAGAGAAATGTAATACATAATCCTTGATGGAAGAATAAATTGGAGGAATAAGTTTGAAAGTGTTCCACTTTCAAACTCAAATTGATGACGCGAGCTCCATCAATTTGAACCATTAGTCACTCGTTTCACTCGCGACATGAGGTTAATCATGGAATATATTAGAGTTACCAAGGACAATTTAGAGGAAGAGCACATTTGCTGCGCTATATCCAATAATAAAGATGTTCAGGTTTCATCAAAGAAAGCCTGGCTTGCAGACAGATTTGACGAAGGACTTGTTTTTTTAAGAGCGCAGAGCGTGGCAAGTGCTTTATTGAGTACATTCCTGCTGAGAGTGCATGGGTCCCTATTGAGGCTGATGGTTATATGTACATAGATTGCCTGTGGGTTTCTGGCTCTTTTAAAGGACATGGCTATTCCACAGAGCTTCTGGATGCCTGTATTGCTGACAGTAAGGAAAAGGGTAGGAAAGGTCTTTGCATTCTTTCTTCAGCCAAGAAAAAGCCATTCCTTGCGGATCCTAAGTTCTTGAAATATAAAGGCTTTGAAGTATGCGATGAAGCTGATAATGGTATTCAGCTTTGGTACCTGCCATTTGATAAGAAGGCTGGCAAGCCAGCTTTTAAGGAATGTGCCAAGCATCCACACATAGATGAAAAGGCTATGTGCTTTATTACACAAACCAGTGTCCATTCAATGCTAAGTATGTTCCTGTCTTGGAAGAAACCGCCAAGAAGAACAGCATTCCATTCAAAGCAATTAAGATCCAGAGCAGAGATGAAGCTCAGAACGCACCTACTCCTATCACAACATATTCTTTCTTCTGTGATGGCGAGTACGTGACCAACGAGCAGATGAATGATAAGAAATTCCTTAAGCTGATTGGGAAGTAATAATACATAGTTGATGCGTGATTCATGTCAGAAAAGAGTCGCAGAGAGGTTTTTACGATAGTAATTCGTGAGAACCTCTTTTTTCTTGCGCTTCAATATAGTATCATCAAAGAAATGCAGATGTCATCGTATCTGTATCACCCTCCTACTGGGCTGATATTCCAGGACAGTACAAGGCATTTATCGACAGATGCACGCCTTGGTGCGATACACATGAACCGCATGCTTCAATCAAAGAAGGCAAAAGGGATACTCAGTTGCTCTTAGAACAGAACAAGGCATGCATGAGTGCGACAGGATTATTCAGAGCATTGAGCATTTCTATGGTCATTTGCATATTGAGTGCGCAGGTCATCTTGGCCTAACATCAATTGAGTATAAAGAGAATGTAGAACCCAGGAAACAAGAAATAATTGAGTTTTGTAAGAAGGTTCTATTACAGTAAAACTTACAAATGAATATCAGGTAGAAAGAGGTATATATGAATTATCAGGATATAAATGCAGAAACCATCGATAGATGGATTGAAGAAGGCTGGGAATGGGGAATACCGCTTAGCCATGAAGAATATGTAAATGCTATAAATGGAAAATGGGACGTTAAGCTTACACCAACTAAATTTGTGCCACACGATTGGTTTGGAAAACTAAAGGGCAAGAAAATACTTGGACTTGCAAGCGGCGGAGGTCAGCAGATGCCTATTTTTGCAGCGTTGGGTGCTGAATGCACAGTATTGGACTATTCAGAGAAGCAGATAGAAAGTGAAAGAATTGTGGCGCAGCGCGAAGGCTATAACATTCGGATTATCAGAGGCGATATGACTAAGAGATTGCCTTTTGAGGATGGGGAGTTCGATCTGATTTTCCATCCTGTATCTAATTGTTATGTTAAAGAGGTAAAACCAATTTGGAAAGAGTGCTTCAGAGTCTTAAAGGCAGGAGGAATACTACTTTCTGAGTTGATCACTACATTAACTACATAGTCGATGATGAGGAAAAAGAGATTGTGAACAGCCTTCCTTTTGACCCACTGACCAATGAAGAGCAAAGAAAACAGTTAGAAGAAGTTGATTGCGGAATGCAGTTTTTCACATTCTCTTGAAGAACAGATTGGTGGGCAGCTTGAAGCAGGATTTACTCTTCTTGATCTGTATGAAGATACCAACGGAGAAGGGCGTCTTCATGAACTTAGCATACCTACATTTTTAGCTATGCGTGCCATTAAGAAAGTTGGTAGGTAGTCTGGGGCTGTTAGTATAAAGGAAGTTTTAATCGATATTTGTAGGGCTCTTCTATAAGCGAAAAGCTTGATAACTTCAAATTGCCAGAGGACATGATGAGAAAGAAATTATTATTATTTATTATTTATGGTTTTATATTTATATCTTTTTTTTATGGATTTAATCTTCAGGAACCTTCACTTTCGGTAGATTTTGGCGATGGTACTATGAACGCAGTATGTTATACAGAAGCGGGAAGGTTAATAAATAATATAGTTAGCGCTATTTTTGCAATCATAATGATTATTCCGTTGATTATAGATTTATTGAATAAAAAATAAAATTAACGTATAAGATATGGCCTATATTGGTTAGTTATACCATTGCCTTGGGTATATGTTTTATTATGATTTTCCATTATAATCCTATAGCAGATTTATCACACAAGGCATTTATATTTTTAATGAAAATGTCGTAAAGATGCAATATTTGGAAATCCTTTGAAACTATGCTTCTTGAATGGTGCAAAAATAGTACCAACGAATTGGAAGGACTGAAGTTTGAAAATGTTCCATTTTCAAACCCAAATTGATGACGCGAGCTCCATCAATTTGAACCATTAAATCACTCGCTTTGCTCGCGACATGAGGTTAAAAAATGGAGACTAAAAACGGGATTAAATTCTAATCAGATTGGTCAAGCATAGCTGCGATGTGTCCTTTTTATCTGTATCTTCATAGAGGAAACTTTAAGGCACAGGCACGAGATATTGTGTTATGGTCAGCAATCTATGCCTCGGTATATTTTCTGTTTTTGATAAGCCTTATGGAATACTTCAGATGTTTACTTTCCTCACGATTCCGATTTTGGCAAAATATAACGGAAAGCGTGGTGAGTGGAAGGGCATGAAGTGGCTGTTTTATTTCTACTATCCGGTACACTTGTTTGTTATAGGAATTGTCCGGATTTTGTTGCATGGCAACATATCAACAATCTTCTAAATGCCTTATCAACTTACAGTACCTCTAGAACTTATCTAAGCGACAGCCCTCTATTTTTATATATGGAGCATGTGTGATACAATATTAAGCGTTGAACACAGTATTAGTGCGATAAACATAGCTGATATGTATGCAAAATACTTTACACTTAAGGATTATGACACTTCAGATGGCGCAAACAGCAAAGAGTATTATGATGATCTGCAGGAATTCATAACAGGCTGTAACAATATCATTAGGGAAAAATAAGTTACGCATGAGGAGGTTATTGTTTATTTCATTTAATGATGTTGAAGTATAAGTCTTACAGGTCATGAACATATAGAAAAAACTGAAGGATAAGGAAGGCGAAAGATATGCAAAGGAAGACTATACACATAATTGTAACCGCAGTAATAGTGGTATGTTTTATTTTTGCAGCAAAATTGTTCATGCCTGCACAGAAAACAAAAAGCAATATATTCGATGAAATGTACTATGAAAGACAGCATAAAATAGAACCTGTATTTGCTACTTTTAAAGCAGAGGAGACTGTATATGATAAGTTGCCTCAATTTAAATATGAAGATCCTGAAAGAGAATACCGCAATTTACATGAATATGGATTAATCACCTCCGAATACAGAGATGATGAGTTGGATCCAAATCAGGATATAGTCATATATTATTACCAAAAACCAAGGTATATATCATTTGAATTATGTGAAGAATATGATAATGGCAGGTATTACATGTACTTCAGATATGATCTGGCAGATTCCACACTCTCATTCGACAAAATACATCTGTATAAGATTGAAAATGGTAAGGTGTTATACGGTGAAGATGGCAATGATATTGACTACAGTGAAGCAGAGATAATGGACTGGTTTAAAAGCAATGGAATATCCGAAGAAGATCTCAAAAAGAAAAAGCATTGGTTTATCTATGATAAGATACTGAAGGACTGGGTTATTTATAATGATAAGACTACTTATAGTATTGATAATTATGGTGATTATAAGGTGACAGATGATGATCTGATAGATAATCATCTGTCAGAAAAAGTGGATTCTGAAAATCATAAAAGTATTCCGCTTAATGAAGAATACTTTCCTGACGAGTGTTTCAGAAATTATCTGAAAGAAAAATTCGATATGGATAAAAATAACATATTGTCAGGTGATGAGATCGGCCTTGCTGAAAGACTATAAGATTAATTGTGACCAGGGATGTAGAAATATGGCGAGTCTTGCGGGGATAGAATACCTTACTGAATTAAAGTATCTTGATTGTTGTGGTTCGTCGGTCAAAGACATTGATCTGTCAAAAAATGAGTTGCTTGAAAAACTCTATTGCAACGATACAGCGATAGAAAAACTTGATTTGTCACACATAACGTCAATTTGCAGAAGTTAAAGTGTTCGAGACCAAAATAACAGGACTGAATCTGTCAGAGAATAAGAAATTAACCGAACTCGTATTTCAGAACACAGAAATAAGCGCAATCAATCTTTCATCAAATAAATCTATTGAATACCTGGATTGCAGTAAATCAGCCATAACAAGGGTAGAATTATCTGATTTGCCAAATCTGGAAACGTTTATTTGCGCAGGGAGCCGGATAAACGAGATTGATGTCAGTAATAATAAAAATCTCATGTATCTTGATATTTCAGATACAGATATAAGTGATACAGACTTTTCACAAAATAGTAAGCTTAGACATCTGTCATGTAGCAATTGTGCAGGTATAAAGGACATCGATTTAACTAATAACACTGAACTTGGCTATCTGGATATTAAAGGAACACAGATTAAACAGATGGATTTATCACAATTCACAGAAATATATGGAATCAGATGCGATAGGGATACGGAGATTACAGGTGTTGACAGTGCATATATAAATGATGGAATGGGTGCATGAATTGGTTATACTTTGCTAAGCGCTATACAGCAGCTTTGTCACATGTGAACAAAGATTACTTAATATAGGCTGCAATTTCTTCAGGTGTCTTTTTCATATCCGGTTTTTGCCCAGTAGCAAAAGAGCTTATAGAAGCCGCCAATAGTAAAGGCTATATGCCATGGATCAGTAATGCTGGATAGAATGGCATTAAAACGCCTGTCAAATTCTTCTTCCAGAAGGTTCATCTTATTATCACGGATAAGAAGATCGATGATATCCCGATATTCGTAAAGATGCTTCAAAAGAAAAACGATATACTCCTGTGGAGATGGAACATTCAGATAATTTATACCTGTTTGTTCCAGCCACTGTTCTGTTTCTGAAGAAATGTAATATCGGAGTATATCATCTTTATCCTGAAAATGGCGGTAAAATGAGTTACGGCTTACCTCTGCATTTTCTATGATGGCACAAATGGATATATTGCCTAGAGGTGTTTTCCTCATTAGCTCAATGAGGGAAAAGGTGATTTTATCCATAACATATTTGGTTGATTCTTTCATGGTACAAATAGTCCTCCTTTGTACCTTTTTTTATTGGGATATTGACCGAATGAAAACATGAGGTACAATTGTACCCATAAAGTAACATGTTTGTTTTCAAAAGTCAAAGAGGTGATATAAATGGACGATTTGAAGAAGGCAAAAGAAGCATAAAGGGCTAAATATATTGCTGATAGTTTTTGCAGTTTTTGCATTTAGTATCGTAGGAGGAGCCTTTTATCTTGCCACACATACACAGATAGTCATTGATATTATCCAGAAGGGAGCTATGGTTAATGGCAAACCTCTCAATTCTTATGAACCCTTGTATGATCCGGTCAATGGGGAAAAGGAAAATGGGCAGTATCTTATCAGTGAGATCAATTATGGAAGCGATTACCCTAACAGCTTTTTAGATATAACTTATCCGGATGATGATTTTGAAGCGGACAGACCAACATTGTTTTACTTTCATGGTGGAGGCTTTTTTGCAGGGAGCAAGAACATGGGTGATCCGCTTGCAGCCAGTGAAGCGACTTATCTTATCGATGATCTTTGTGCAAAGGGGTATAACATAGTAAATGTGGATTATGTGTTGGTTCCCGAAGGACATTTTCCGGATCCTCTGATTCAGGCAAATCAGGCATTTGCATATATCATGGAGCATGGTGAAGAGTATCATTTGAATACAGATAAAATTGTTCTGATGGGATCATCTGCAGGAGCAATCATGGTTTCTCAGATAGGAACTGCGGTAAGCAATCCTGAATATGCAAAACTCCTTGGAATAGAGCCTGTTCTGAAAAAAGAGCAGATTAGCGCAATAGTTGTAGATGATGCTCCTCTCATATACGAAGATTTTTCACTTGCGTGCAAAATCCTGGTTGGAAATTATGTCAAAGGATCAATTTTCTTTGAGCAAAAAGTGAGTTGGAACGATATGACTGCATCCCATATATGACAGCAGATTATCCTCCAGCTATTATGCTTGGAAGTGAGTATCGTCACGATATGAATGTGATGCATGATCAGTTTGATGCAGTTGCTGTAGAAAATGTTTTGATAGATCCTTTAGCAGAAAAAGGTGAAGAAAAGCAGCACTGCTTCGTTGCAGCTGAACGAGTGGATTCGACTGCCAAAGAAGCTTTTGATCGAGTGATTGCCTTTATTGATAATAAGACAAAATAAATGATTAACGCTTTTATAAAAATCTTGAAATTACTAAAGAAAAGTGCTTTATGGATGTAGTAATGCTACCCTCTTTATGATAAGGCTTTAGAACTTGGTACTCCGGAAGCTGTCCAGATGATCTGCTGTATGGATAAAGAATACATGAACGGCTTTAGAGGAGTTAATTATAAGAGGACAAAATCAGTAGCGGAAGGTGACGATTGCTGCGACTATAGACTTACTAAGTCGTTATAAGGCCTATAGACATAGGAAAATTACAGATGGTAAAAGAGTATTTGCGCAGATGGTTAGTGAAACTTCAATAAAGATGATTGATGTGGAGGATTTGGACTGAGGCTTATGTGGAAGATATGGATATTTGATGGAGATTATGGCTGCGAGGAATTACAGCCAGGACAGAAACCTAAGGTATCAGTTACTCTTTGTGGATAATGCAAATGAGAAGTTTTGTGACAGTTGAAGATGACTGGCTTACGGAGAATGATTTAGATGCTGGCTCTGAGTGGCCGGTAGGAGTATGAGAAAGATCAACCAGCTCCACTGGCTCATTGAAAATGAGGCTGTGCGGAACTTCATGTATAAGTATGACTTTAGGGAAGATAACGATAACCGGAGGCCTGATATTGATATTCACCGAGGGCAGGAGAACCAATCAGGGAACCGCTTGAGAGAAAAGATAATCCGGCAAATCATATACCGGACGGATACTCTGAAGAGAAGTATATATTGATAAAGATTTTTGAGATGGCGGGTAGCTGCGTTTCTGGCGTGGTTACGATTTTTTAAATAATTTCTCCAAAATGTGGTTTAAACAACATACTTGTTGAGGATAGTATATTATACTGACACCATCAGAACAAGGATAAAGCAAAAAGAACAGAGAGGTTTAAAGATGGTAAGAAAGATAATAAAGATCGACGAAGAAAAGTGCAATGGCTGTGTATTTGTGCCAGTGCATGCCACGGAAGGGGCTATTGATATTGTGAATGGAAAAGCAAAACTGGTAAGAGAGAACTTCTGTGATGGATTTGGGGACTGTTTGCCGGGATGCCCTATGGGAGCGATTTCTTTTGAAGAAAGGGAAGCGCCTGCTTATGATGAAGTAAGGGTAAAGGAAGCGCAGGAAAAGAAAGGAATGGTAAAAGATATGCATCAGTGCGAGAACAAGATGATGAATGAAATGGAACAACATGCTGGACATGGATGCCCAGGGTCAAAATTTATGACGCTTAAGAGAAGCAATCAGGAAGACAATGATCAGTCAGGACATGATTTCAAGAATGAGCTCACATCCCTCAAGACTGATGCAGTGGCCTTGCCATGATAAAACTACTTCCAACACAGGCGGATTTTTATAACGGGCCAAGCTCCTCATAGCAGCTGACTGCACAGCATACGCCTATGCAAACATGCACGAAGAGTTTATGAAGGGTAAGGTTACAATGATAGGATGCCCAAAACTGGATGAGGGAGATTACACAGAAAAACTGACGGAAATTATATCAAATAATGATATCGCCGGCGTGACCATAGTAAGGATGGAAGTTCCATGCTGCGGAGGCCTGCAGAGCCGCAGAGGAGGTAATAAAGAACAGTGGAAAGTTCCTTCCCTGGCAGGTTGTAACTATCTCACGTAACGGTGAGGTAATTGATTAAATTTCCCAATAAACATTTTTTTGCGAAAGCCTCAGGGAAGAGAGCTTATACTTAATATAGTGAAAGATAAGGAGGCACACTATGGCAACATTAAACGAAAGAAAAGTAGCAGTAGTAGGTTGTGGATTTGTTGGTTCAGCATCAGCATTTGCCCTTATGGAAAGCGGGCTTTTTTCCGAGATGGTGCTGATAGATGTAAATAAAGAGAAGGCTGAGGGGGGAAGCTCTTTGATATCAGCCATGGACTTCCTTTTGCAAAGCCAATGCAGATATATGCCGGTGATTATAAAGATGCAGGCGATGCTGCTGTTGTAGTTGTTACGGCAGGTGCGGACAGAAACCGGGGAGACCAGGCTTGATCTCGTTAAAAAGAATGTAGGTATCTTTAAGTCTATTATTCCTGAGATTGCAAAGTATAACAAAGAAGGAATACTTCTTATCGTGGCGAATCCTGTTGATATTTTTACGTATGCCGCAGTCAAGTTCAGCGGTTTCCCTGAGAACAGGGTGTTTGGCTCAGGAACGGTCCTTGATACAGCAAGATTCAAATATCTTCTTGGCGAACACCTGAGTGTGGACAGCCGTTCAGTGCATGCGTTTATCATAGGTGAGCATGGGGACAGTGAGATTGCAGCATGGAGCAGTGCAAATGTCTCCCAGGGATTCCAATTCATGATTTCTGTGAGATGAGAGGTCACTGAACATGAAAAAGCCATGAAAGAGATTGCTGAAAATGTTAAGAACAGTGCCTATGAGATCATTGAGAAAAAGGCGCGACCTATTATGGAATTGCCATGAGTGTAAGACGTATCTCGTGAGGCTATAATACGTGATGAAAAATCAGTTCTGCCTATATCGAGCATGCAGCATGGTGAAAACGGTATTGATGGAGTGGCGCTCAGCATGCCTGTAATTATCGGAAGAGGTGGAGTTGAAGGTTCTGTGCCGATCGGGGACTTAGTGAGCAGGAAAAAGAGGCATTACTGAAGTCATCTGAAACTCTGAAAGCAGTAATTAATGAATCGCTTTGAGTATATGCCCTACTCGGAACATCTTTTGGATATTACGGCCAGATATGGTTCAACAGGGATTATACATATGAGTGCTCAGGGGAAGAGATACCTGCAGGATTGGGCAGATGCACATCCGCAGTATAGGGATAAAACCCGATTTTAATTTTGATAATTCGAAACATAAAGACGGTAGCTATTATTATTTTACAAGATGTCCTCTGAATGATTTCAAGGAGGAAGTACGGCTTTTGGAAGGATCGGAGTTGTCACTGAGTGGGTACGAGGTTGATCCAAAGATGAGATCATAAGCGTTATACAGAAGTGTATCATCAAGCCATAGAGCAGTAAAAACAGTATATCGGACTTATAAATCAACACTTTTTACAAACGTGTCGGGACCTGTGGATCCTTAAATCAACACATTTTGTAAAAAGTGTTGTTCTTTTGCAGGCTCATTTTTCTATAATGACTTCAAGCTCAAAACAGAGAGCAAGAAAACAAATTGAAAATAAGAGAGGTAAAGATAAATGAGTCAAACAAATAAGATGTATCTTTGGTAACAGAGCAGCAGGATTTCTTGAAGCACAGTCTGAGAAAGCTTGTTGAAAGAAACGCGTAAAGGGCATTTGTCCTTGAAGGTGATAAGTCAGCCGCATATCTTCCGGAAGAAGTAGAACCGTATACGATCTTGTAAAGATGACCTGGAGAGATTCTTTGAGACGCCTGAAGATACGGAAGTAATTGTGCTCCACATAGCAAGCATCGTAACAGTAAATCCTGATTACAGTCAGAAAGTCATGGATGTAAATGTCAGTGGAACAGAAAACATCATGAGATGTGCAAAGAGCACAAAGTATCAAAGCTTGTCTATTGCTCATCAACAGGAGCAATACCTGAGGAAGAAAAAGGAACCATAAGAGAGTGTGAAGGTTCAATCCCACTTGATCCTGAGAGAATCAAAGGCTGCTACTCATTGTCAAAGGCTGCATGGCAACAAATGTGGTGCAAGGCTGCAAGGAAGGGGGCAATGCATGTGTAGTTCACCCTTCAGGAATCCTCGGACCTGAGGACTTTGCAATGGTGAGACCACAAAGACTCTGGTTGATATCATCAATGGTGAGATGCCCACCGGAATTGACAAGAAGCTTTAATCTGTGTGATGTAAATCTGGCTGACGGACTCATTGGAGCAGCGGATAAGGGAAAAGGAGAGTGCTACATTCTGGGAATGGCTCAGTCAGCTTTAACAGATTTTAAGAAGTTTGTTTCAGAGGAGAGCGGATGTAAACAGATGAAGTTCTTTTACCTAGCATCAGCAGCAAACTTCATTGCAAAGATACTTGGAGAGAAAAAGCCAAAAAGATGGAGAAAAAGCTCATACAACTTTCCGTTTTAGAGTAACTTTGCGCGAAACAACCGCTTTG